>NZ_JBEZGN010000052.1:0-47961 GCF_040650055.1 Spirillospora sp. NPDC048819
GCACGGGGCGGCCCGGCCAAACAACAACCGGACCGATAAAGGCACTGGCTTTTAACACGCTGTTGAGTTCTCAAGAAACGGACACCCACCGCGCCGAACCCGCTTCCGCAGGACCCGGTCTCCGGGGCAACCCTTCTAACTTACCTGTTCCATCTCCGTTGTCAAGCAGATCCGCGAAGATCTTTTTCGACGTCCGGAGGCGGCCCAGTCCCCTGCGGAGACGACACACCCCCAGGCCCAAAGCCTGGAGAAGATCGTTTCCTAGGAGGCGCCCTACGGGCCGGCCACCTTGCGGCGTCCTGCATCCCGTTTCAGGCTGTCAGGCCATCCTACAACAGTCCGAGCGTGGCTCGAACCATTTCGGAGGACCTGGTCCCCTGGGCCGGCCGCTCGGTGGCGTCCCGCATCCCTTGGGGCAGCAGTGACAGTAAGGTCCCCCGCCGAGGTCGTCAAATCGCGACACCTGAAGCGTGCCGCCCCTTTGTCCCTCGCGCACACCATTCGTCTCGCTGACCTCGCCGTTCACACACTACGTGGGTCGGGTCACAGTGGGATACGGTGCGCAGACCGCAGAGCACGCGGAATCCGGCGTCGCGGGCGTGCGGTGGCTCCCGGCAGGACTGCCGGCCGAGGTCTGGAGGAACGCCTCGTGAACGTGCCCGTCGCCATCCGTGCTTCGGTCGAGCGCCTGGTGGTAGCCGCGACGATGGGGCCGACGATCCACGACGTGCATGCGTGGCGGTTCAAGGTCGTGCCCGGTCTGATCGAGGTGCATGCCGATCCCGTGAGGTTCCGGCCGGCGCACGACCCGCTCGGGCGGAGCCTGCATCTGAGCAGCGGGGCCGCGCTCGTGAACCTGCGCCTCGCCGCCGCCCAGCTCGGGCACGAGGCGGTGGTGCGGCTGCTTCCCGACGCGGCCCGCCCATCGGTCCTCGCGTCGGCGCGGCTTGCGGGACGGCACCGGATCACGCGGGAGGAGCGCCTGCTGTACGCCGCCACGCTCCGGCCGTTCCCCGCGGATCGTCCGGCCGCCGCCGCGCGGCCGTCCGTCGCCAGCGTCAATGAACTGGGCGAGGCGGTGCGGCTGGAGGGAGCGGCACTTCATTCGCTGCCCACGGCGCAAGAGGCGATGACTCAGCGGGCGGTGCTGACCACCTACGGGGACTCCCCCGCCGAGTGGCTCCGCGCAGGACAGGCGCTCCAGCGTCTTCTGCTGAGCGGCACGGCGCGCGCGGTCTCGATCTCGTTCAGGTTCGATGTCGACGTCCCCGGTGTGGAGGACGTGACCCAGCCCGGCGAAGTGCCCCAGGTGCTCGTCGAACTCACGCAAGACGTAGATGCGCGGCGCCTACTCGAGCCGCCGGTACCCCGACAGCACGAAGGACATGGGCACTGGGAGCGGGTCGGGTAGCCGTCCCAGGCGTTCGCGGAGCCGTTCGGGCGGGACGTGATGCGCGCTGGGCCCCATTCCCACGAGCGTGGTGACTTCGTCGTGGGTCAGGACGGCCTCGGTCTCGATTTCCTTGCGCGAGTCCAGCTTGAAGTAACCGGCGAGTGCGGCGTCCGTGCGCTCGGTTTTGCGCCGGTCGACCGAGAGCAGCCCGAGCGGCTCAACGAGGGGTGCGAGGTGCCCGGGGGACGGCGTCACGGTGAAGAGCAACCCGTCGTCGCGGAGCACACGGTGGAATTCGGCGGCGTTGCGTGGCGCGAAGACGTTCACGACGATGTCGGCGGCTCCGTCGCGCAGCGGAAGCGGACGCCACAGGTCCGCGACGACCGCGCCGGCGCGCGGATGCGCCTTGGCCGCCCTGCGCGCGGCGTGTTTGGAGATGTCCAAGGCGAGCCCGGAGGCGTCCGGCGACCGGTCGAGGATCCGGCTCAGGTAGTACCCGGTTCCCGCGCCCGCGTCGACGACGAAGGATGGGGCAGCGCGTGAGACCTCCCACGCGAGCCGGTCCGCGAGTGCCGTGAAGTGGCCCGCCCCGAGGAACTCGGCTCTCGCGCGGACCATCTCGGGGGTGTCGGCCGTTCCAGGACGGGCGTTGCCGGGCAGCAGGTTCGCGTACCCCTGCCGCGCGATGTCGAAGGTATGCCCGGCCGGGCAGCGCAATCCGCTGCCGGCCAGTTCGAGGTCCGCTCCGCACACGGGGCACACCAGGTATCGGGCGACATCGGCGAGCATCCGTCCATCATCGACCATGTCCGAGGCGGAAGGGGCGGCACCGTCGGCTTCTTTGCCGTCACGCCGCCGCGCCGACAGCCGGGCTTCCCGCACGCGCCATCTGGGACGCCGGGTCCTCAACGGTTCTCCACGGCCCGGCGGCCAGGCCGTTCGGCGGGCCGGCGGGTTCAGGAACGGAGGCGGTTCAGGACTCCGCGCGGCGGCGGACGTCCTCCATGTCGAGGCCGCGGACCTGCTCGATCACGTTCTCCAGCGTCGACTCCGGCACCGCGCCGGGCTCGGCGAAGACGATCATGCCGTCGCGGATCGCCATCAGGGTGGGGATGGACCTGATCCCGAACCGCTGTGACAGTTCCGGCTCAGCGTCGGTGTCGACCTTGGCAAAGACGATGTCGTCGTGTTTGCCCGCCGACCTCTCGTACACGGGGGCGAACCTCTTGCACGGTCCGCACCACTCCGCCCAGAAGTCGACCAGGACGATTCCGTCCGCCTGAGCGACCTGGTCGAAGTTCTCTGCGGTGAGTGTGACCGTCGCCATGTCGGTTTCTCCTCAGTCGGGGTATCAGGACGTAGAGCGGCTCACAGCCTCGCAGTATTCCCCACCCGGGAATCACAGAGCGGTAATTAGCGTTGTCCTCCTAGGGAGATCGCACCGGAGAAGGGTCAGGATGGCTGCAACCCGTACCAAGGGCGACAGGGTCGACGTTCCCGACAAGGATCTGGTCGGAGCGTACCTCGACCGGATCGGCCGTACCCCCCTGCTCGACGCGCAGGAGGAGGTCGATCTGGCCAAGGCGATCGAAGGGGGCCTGTACGCCGAACAGCTGCTCGAGGAGGGGAAGGCGCCCAAGGGCGTGACCCGTGAGGAGCTGGAGGCGCTGACCGCGGCGGGGCTGCACGCCAAGCAGCGTTTCGTCGAGGCCAATCTACGCCTCGTGGTCTCGATCGCCCGCAAGTACCCGACCGACTCGTTGCCCCTCATCGACCTCATTCAGGAGGGGAACCTGGGGCTTATGCGCGCGGTGGAGAAGTTCGACTACCGCCGCGGCTTCAAGTTCTCCACGTACGCGACATGGTGGATCAGGCAGGCGATCGGCCGCGGGCTCAGCCACACCGCCCGCACGATCCGGCTGCCCGTCCACGTGGAGGAGGAGCTTTCCCGGCTGCGGCGCGCGGAGCGTCAGCTCGGCCGTGAGCTCGGCAGGGAGCCGACCCGCGAGGAGATCGCGGACACGATCGGCGCCGAGGCCGAGCATGTGGACGAGCTGCTGCGCTGGCGGCGCGACCCGGCGAGTCTGGACGCGACCGTCGACGAGGCGGGCGAGACGCCGATGGGCGACCTGCTGGAGGACCCGGACGCCGTGACGCCGGAGGCCGAGATCCTCGCGCTGGACGACATCGAGGGTCTCGGGCGGCTGCTGGACCGGCTGCCGGAACGCGAGTCCGCGATCCTGCGGGCCCGGTTCGGCATGGACAGCGGCCAGCCCCTGTCGTACGCGCAGATCGGCGCCCGGTACGGCCTGAGCCACAACCGGGTGCGGCAGATCACCGACCGTTCGCTGCGGCGGCTGCGGCAGCTGGCGAGCGAGGCCGACCTGAGCGGCCGCCGGACGCTGGCGGCCGGGCCGGGCCCCGCTCGGGAGCCGGTGCGCGCGACCGCCGGGAGCCGGGCGGCCTGAGGCCGGGCCCGCAGCCCCTCCGCTCCGTGATCGACGAGAAACGGGCGGCCCCGAAGCCGGGGCCGCCCTTTCGCGTTCCCGGGTCCATCCCCCGTTCCCTCGGCGGAAGCGGCCGGGCCCGTCCGGCCGCCCGGACGGGCCATGTCCGCCGGGCCGGATCGCCTTGTGTGACGGGGAGGGCTCGTCGTCCGGCAGGGCGGGGCGTGCCATAGCCTTTCAGCGTGAGTACATCCGCCCTCGGGGACCTCGACGCCTGGCGCTCCCTCCCCGCCCTCCAGCAGCCCGATTGGGACGATCCGGACGAGGTCCGGGCGGTCGCCGCCGAACTCGCCAGGCAGCCGCCGCTCGTCTTCGCCGGCGAATGCGACCAGCTCAAGGCCCAGCTCGCGGACGTCGCGCAGGGCCGGGCGTTCGTCCTGCAGGGCGGCGACTGCGCCGAGACGTTCGACGGGTCGACCGCCGACGCGGTGAAGAACAAGCTGAAGACGCTGCTGCAGATGGCGGTCGTGCTCACCTACGCCGCCAGCGTGCCGGTCGTGAAGATCGGCCGGATGGCGGGCCAGTTCGCCAAGCCCCGCTCCAAGCCCGTGGAGGTGCGCGGCGGCGTGGAACTGCCCGCGTACCGGGGCGACGCGGTCAACGGGTTCGGCTTCGACGCCGAGTCCCGGCGCAACGACCCGGACCGGCTGCTGAAGGCCTACCACTGCTCGGCGGTGACGCTGAACCTGTGCAGGGCGTTCACCAAGGGCGGGTACGCCGACCTGCGGCAGGTGCACGCCTGGAACCAGGACTTCGTGGCGACGAGCCCGGCGGGCCGCCGCTACGACCAGCTGGCCGGTGAGATCGACAGGGCGCTGACGTTCATGAAGGCGTGCGGGGCGAACCCCGACGAGTTCCACGGGGTGGAGTTCTACTCCAGCCATGAGGCGCTGCTGCTGGAGTACGAGCGGGCGCTGACCCGGATCGACCACCTCAGCGGCCTGCCGTATGACGTGTCGGCGCACTTCCTGTGGATCGGTGAGCGCACCCGGCAGCTGGACGGGGCGCATGTGGAGTTCCTGCGGCACATCCGGAACCCGATCGGGGTGAAGCTCGGCCCGGCCACCTCGGCCGACGACGCCCTGGCGCTGATCAACCGGCTGAACCCCGATCACGAGCCCGGCCGGCTCACGTTCATCACCCGGATGGGCGCGGGCCGCATCCGGGACGCGCTGCCGCCGCTGATCGAGAAGGTGCATCAGAGCGGCGCGCCGGTCGCGTGGATCTGCGACCCGATGCACGGCAACACCTTCGAGGCGCCGAGCGGGCACAAGACGCGGCGGCTGGACGACGTGCTGGACGAGGTGGCCGGGTTCTTCGAGGTCCACCGGGCTCTCGGGACTCATCCCGGCGGCATCCACATCGAGTTCACGGGCGACGACGTCACCGAGTGCGTCGGCGGCGCCCACGGGCTCGCGGAGGCCGATCTGCACCAGCGGTACGAGACGGCCTGCGACCCGCGGCTCAACCGCGGCCAGTCTCTGGACCTGGCCTTCATGGTCGCCGAGCTGTACCGCAAGTCCGCCTGACCGCGTGGGACCGCGCCCACCGAGGGCGGCCCCGCGGGGCCGCCCTCGGTGGGCGCGGTCCCACAGGAGGTCTTCCGCAGCGGCACGTTCCAGACCGGAACGCGACCGTCAGATGTCGACCTCGGCCCAGACGACCTTGCCGCCGGTCACGGGGTCGGCGCCCCAGGAGTTCGCGAAGCGGTCGACGATGAACAGGCCGCGGTGCGACTCGTCCAGCGGGCCGGGGACGGTCAGCCGCGGCAGCTGGGCGGCGCGGTCGCGGACCTCGACGCGGATGCGCCCGCTGCCGCGCAGCAGGCGCAGCTCCAGCGCCGTCCCCGCGTGCCGGACGGCGTTGGCGACCAGTTCCGCGACGATCGCGGTGACGAGTTCCTCACGCTCCATCAGCGCCCAGGTGCGCATGGTGCGGGCGGCGAGGCGCCGCGCGTACTCGACCGCCTCGGTCTGCGGAGCCGCGCGCAGTGTGGTCTCGGTCATCGGGTCGGTCACTCCGCCCGCTCGCCGTTCTTCATCGTCTCTCCTCACCGCCCATCGGCCGGAGCCTCCTCCGCCGGACCTTCGATCAGGAAGCGATCGAGGCCGGTGGTCCGCAGCACGTTCTCGACCCGGCCGTAGGCGCCGGTGACGGTGAGCGTGGCGTTCTGCGCGCGCGCGTGCTTGTACGCCCGCACGAGGACGTTGAGACCGGAGGAGTCACAGAAGTCGACCGCGGCGAGGTCGACGACGACCGCCCGCTCTCCCGCGTCGACCAGCTCGGTCAGCCGTGACCGCAGCTCGTCGGAGGAGTGCAGGTCGATGGAGCCGCGCGCGGCGATCGTCGCGCGGCCGTCCTGTCGTGTCGTGTGCAAGGCAAGCCCCACGCCACCCCACCTTACCGATTGTTGGTCTCCATCATGACGCCCGCAGAACGATGAGGGCAACGTCGTCGTTCGACGGCTCGGGCCCGAAGTCGCGGACGGCGCGCTGGATACGGGCGGCGACGGCCCCCGCGCTCAGTCCCGTGCAGTCGGCGAGCAGGTTCTCTAGCCCTTCGCCGTCGCCGAGCAGCCGGTTGCCGGAGCGCCGCTCCGTGACGCCGTCGGTGACGCAGAGCAGGACCTCCCCGCGGCGCAGGTCGATCGTGTCGGTGTGGAACTCGACGCCGTCGAACACGCCGAGCAGCGGCTGCGGCGAGGCCGCCTCCCGCACCGTGCCGTCCGTGGCGAGCACCAGCGGGGGCGGGTGCCCCGCGCTCGTCAGCCTGATCGTCACGCCGCCGGCGCCGCGCCTGGCGGCGATCTCGCCGTGCAGCAGGGTGAGCAGCCGCCCGCGTTCGCCCTCGCCGAGGATGAGCCGGTTGAGCCGGCCGAGGACGCCCGGGACGGACATGTCCTCGGCGGCGAGGATGCGCAGCGCGTGCCGGGCGAGCCCGGTGACGGCGGCGGCCTCGGGCCCGGTGCCGCACACGTCGCCGATGGCGAACCGCCAGTGGGACGCGGCGGCCGGGCCGCCGGGGCGCCGCCCGCTCTCGAAGACGTCGTAGAAGTCGCCGCCGACCTCGCTGCCCTCCCCGGCGGGCTCGTACACGACGGCGACCTCCAGGCCGGGGATCTCGGGGATTCCGGGCGGCAGGAGGCTGCGCTGGAGGGCGCTGCTCATGGCGGTCTGCGCGGAGAACAGCCGCGCGTTGTCGACGGCGAGGGCGGCGCGGCGGCTGAGCTCCTCGGCCAGCTCGATCGCGCTGCGGGGGAAGCGGTCGCCGGACGGGCGGCCGATGACGATGGTGCCGATGCGCCGGCCGCGGGCGATCAGCGGGAACGCGTAGACCTGGTCGGCGGCGGTGCCGCCGGTGGCGGCCCGGAGCTCCGCGGGCGCGGCGGCGAGGCCGTTCCAGGGGCCGGGGACGTCCATCGGCGGGGCGGCGCCCGCGTGTTCGAGCAGCTCGCGGAGCCCGTCGGCGCGGTTCTCGTCGGCGTGCCACACGTAGGCCAGCCGGTCGGGCTCGGACTCGGTGACGTTGTAGACGGCGCACCAGGTGGCCAGGCGGGGGACGACGAGCTGGGCGACGAGCGCCATCGTGCGTTCCTGGTCGAGGGTCCCGGCGAGCAGGTCGCTGGCCTCGGCGACGAAGCTGAGCCAGCCCCGCCAGGACCGTTCCAGCTCCCCCACCCTGGCCTTCTCCAGGGAGAGCGACATTTCGTCGGCGAGCCGGCCGAGACGCGCGCCGTCGGCCTCGGCGAACCGGCCGGACACCGACGAGACGGCCACGAGGAGGCCGGTGAGGCGTCCCTGGGACTCCAGCGGCGCGGCGGCCAGCGACCGCGCCTGCAGGGCCGCGGCGGTCGGATCCGAGGCGTCCGAGGCCACCCAGGCCGACCCGGCGCGGGCGGCGGGGCCGAGCCCGGCCACCGACAGTTCGCCGAGGGGCATCTCGGCGGCGGTTCCGGCGGACGCACCCATGATCAGGCGCCCGTCGCGCTCGGTCAGCAGGACGGCCGCGCCCTCGGCGCCGAGGACGTCCCGGACGCCGGCGACGCCGTCCTCCATGGACTCCACGGCTGTCGGGGAGCGCAGGAGCCGGTCACCGGCGGCGGGGACCTCGCCCACGCCCTCGCCGAGCCTGCCCTCCCTGGCCTGGCCTCCGGGGCCCGAGCCGTCGCGGGCGGACTCGCCCGACCCGTCGCGGGCGGCACGTTCGCGGGTGCGCTCACGCCTGGGGGCGCCGTCGCCGGCGGGCTCGGCGGAGGGCCCGGCCTCGGCAGGCTCGCCGGCCAGGGATCCGGGCACCGCGGCGCCCGAGGCGCCCGGCCTGGGCAGCCGGAACCAGACGCCCTTGGTGCGGCGGTCGTAGGAGACGCCCCAGGACGCGGCGAGCCGGGAGATCGACGGCAGGCCGCGCCCGCTGGAGGCGGTGACGCCCGGCATGTCGATGCCCCGGGTGGGATGCCGGTCGCGGACCTCGACCTTGATGTCGCCGTCCTCCAGCCGGCAGGAGACCTCGAAGGACGTGCCGGCGTAGGCGATCGCGTTGGTGGCGAGCTCGCTGGTGGCCAGGACGGCGTCGTCCGCGACCTCGTCCATGCCCCAGTCGGCGAGCACCTTCCGGACGAACCGGCGCGCATCCGCCACCGCGGGGGCGGCGGACGGAAAGGTGGCCGACGCCGTCTGCCGATCCAACTGTCGTCCCTCGTTCGAAGCGTCACTACCGGGCCTGGCCATCGTGACAGACCGGTCGGTGACCCGGCCACGGGACCCGTGGGCCGGGAGGCGGAGCAATGCGCCGGACCTCGGTGACTCGGCCCCCGCCACAACACGACAGACCGTAACACGAAGACTACAAGGGCGGATGCACGATCATTGCCGTCCGTTCACCTCCGGCGTGCGGACGGCGCGTCCAGCACCGCACGGCGACGTAGAGTACTGGGTGCGGCCAGGAAGGCCCTAGAGAAGGAGTCCGTGCCACCAGGCGACCCGGTCTCCGGATACCCGACAATCGCGGGCCAGGAGGATGAAACAGCATGCCGCGTACCGCGTCTCGCGCCCGCCCCGGCGGCGGGTACCGCGACACCACCCCCCGCTACAGCGACGCAGATCTCGAACCGCTCCTCAAGGCGCTCATCGCCGTCCGGGACGGCAAGACGAGGTCGGAGCTGAACGTTCCGGGCGAGGGCGCCGTGGCGGAGGCCGCGGCGGTCCTGGAGGAGATCCGGCAGAACGGCGACGAGCTGTCGTCGGGGCTGAGCCGCGTCCGCCGCGAGATCGGCCGGGAGGGCCAGCTCCGCGGGAGGCTGACGCCGGGCACGCTGCGCGGCACCTGGGCGACCGCCGTGGAGGACGCCAACGCGATCATCGACAAGCTGACCGACCTCGCCACGGGGATGAGCCAGGTGGTGGAGGCGGTGGCCGCGGGCGACCTGAGCCAGCGGGTCGAGCTGCGGGTCCGCGGCCGGCCGATGCGCGGGGAGCTGCTGCGCATGGCCAAGTCGGTCAACGGCATGGTCGAGCTGCTCGACCAGTTCACGTGGGAGGTCACCCAGTTCGCCCGCGAGGTCGGCACCGAGGGGCGGCTCGGCGGCCAGGCCCCGGCGCGCGGGATGACCGGCCGGTGGCGGGACGTGACGGCCTCGGTGAACATCATGGCGGCGCGGCTGACGTCCCAGGTCCGCGACATCGCGGAGGTCACCACGGCGGTGGCGAGGGGCGACCTGACCCGCAAGGTCACCGTGGAGGCGACCGGTGAGCTCCAGGAGCTGAAGCTCACCGTGAACACGATGGTCGATCAGCTGTCGGCGTTCGCCGACGAGGTGACCCGCGTCGCCCGCGAGGTCGGCACCGAGGGGCAGCTGGGCGGCCAGGCCAACGTGCCCGGCGTCAGCGGCGTCTGGAAGAACCTCACCGACAACGTCAACGCGATGGCGAACAACCTGACCTACCAGGTCCGCAACATCGCCCAGGTCACCACCGCCGTCGCCGACGGCGACCTCGGCAAGAAGATCACGGTCGACGCGCAGGGCGAGATCCTGCAGCTCAAGGACACCGTGAACACGATGGTGGACACGCTGTCGGCCTTCGCCGCCGAGGTCACCCGCGTCGCACGCGAGGTCGGCACCGAGGGACGCCTGGGCGGCCAGGCCCGCGTGCCCGGCGTGAGCGGCGTCTGGAAGGACCTGACCAGCAACGTCAACGGGATGGCGTCCAACCTGACCTACCAGGTCCGCAACATCGCCCAGGTCACCACCGCCGTCGCCGAGGGAGACCTCGGCAAGAAGATCACCGTGGACGCGCAGGGCGAGATCCTGGAGCTGAAGGACACGGTGAACGCGATGGTGGACACGCTGTCGTCGTTCGCCTCGGAGGTCACCCGCGTCGCCCGCGAGGTCGGCACCGAGGGGCGCCTCGGCGGCCAGGCGCGGATGCCGGACGTCAGCGGCGTCTGGAAGGACCTGACCGACAACGTCAACTCGATGGCGAACAACCTGACCATGCAGGTCCGCGGGATCGCCCAGGTCACCACGGCGGTCGCGAAGGGCGATCTGACCCGCAAGATCGAGGTGGACGCGCAGGGCGAGATCCTGCAGCTCAAGGACACTTTGAACACGATGGTCGACACCCTGTCGGCGTTCGCCGACGAGGTCAGCCGCGTCGCCCGCGAGGTCGGCACCGAGGGACGCCTCGGCGGCCAGGCGCACGTGCCCGGCGCGGGCGGCATGTGGAAGGACCTGACCGACAACGTCAACGGGATGGCGTCCAACCTGACCTACCAGGTCCGCAACATCGCGCAGGTCGCGACGGCGGTCGCGCACGGCGACCTGACGCGGCGCATCGACGTGAACGCGCAGGGCGAGATCCTGGAGCTGAAGACCACGCTGAACACGATGGTGGACACGCTGTCGTCGTTCGCGTCCGAGGTCACCCGCGTCGCCCGCGAGGTCGGCATCGAGGGCCGGCTCGGCGGGCAGGCCGAGGTCGAGGGCGTGTCGGGCACCTGGAAGCGGCTGACCGAGAGCGTGAACGAGCTGGCCGGCAACCTGACCACGCAGGTCCGCGCGATCGGCGAGGTCGCCAGCGCGGTCGCCACCGGCGACCTGACCCGGACGATCACCGTGGAGGCGCGCGGCGAGGTCGCCGAGCTGAGCGACAACGTCAACCTGATGGTCGCGACGCTGCGCGAGACGACCCGCGCCAACGAGGAGCAGGACTGGCTCAAGACCAACCTGGCGCGGATCGGCGGGCTCATGCAGGGCCACCGGGACCTCATGCAGGTCGCCGAGTTGATCATGCGCGAGCTGACGCCGACCGCGACCGCCCAGTACGGCGCGTTCTACCTCGCCGAGACCATCGGCGAGGAGACCGAGCTGGTCATGATCGCCGGGTACGGGATGCGGCGCGGGCGGATCGGGTCGGTCCGGTTCGCGATGGGCGAGGGGCTGGTCGGGCAGGCGGCGCAGGAGCGCCGGCCGCTGCTGATCGCCGACGCCCCCGCCGACTACGTCAAGATCGGGTCGGGTGTGGGCGAGGCGTCCCCGGTCAACATCATCGTGCTGCCGATCGTGTTCGAGGACGCGGTGCTCGGCGCGATCGAGCTGGCCGCGTTCGGCCGCTTCACCGACGTCCACCTGGCGTTCTTCAGCCAGCTCATCGAGACGATCGGGGTGACGCTGAACGCGATCAGCGCCAACACCCGCACCGAGGCGCTGCTCGGCGAGTCCCAGCGCCTCGCGCAGGAGCTGCAGGAGCGCTCGGACGAGCTGCAGCGCCAGCAGGGGGAGCTGCGGCATTCCAACACCGAGCTGGAGGAGAAGGCGGCGCTGCTGGCCCAGCAGAACCGCGCGATCGAGATCCAGAACTTCCAGATCGAGCAGGCCAGGCGGACGCTGGAGGAGCGCGCCGAGCAGCTGGCGATCTCCTCGCGGTACAAGTCGGAGTTCCTGGCGAACATGTCGCACGAGCTGCGCACGCCGCTGAACAGCCTGCTCGTGCTCGCCAAGCTGCTGTCGGAGAACCAGGGCGGCAACCTCACCGAGAAGCAGGTGGAGTTCGCCCAGACGATCCACGAGTCCGGCACCGACCTGCTGGAGCTGATCAACGACATCCTGGACCTGGCCAAGGTCGAGGCCGGGAAGATGGAGGCGCACCCGCAGCGGCTTTCGGTGTCGGCGCTGGTCGACTACGTCGACGCGACGTTCCGTCCGCTGTCGGTCGACAAGGGCCTGCAGTTCGGCGTGGAGGTCGCGCCGGACGTCCCGTCCGTCCTGAACACCGACGAGCAGCGGCTGCAGCAGGTGCTGCGCAACCTGCTGTCGAACGCGGTGAAGTTCACCGCCGAGGGCGAGGTGCGGCTGCTGATCGAGCGGGCCGGCGACATCGACTTCACGCTGCCCGCCCTGTGGAACACCCCCGACGTGATCGCGTTCCGGGTGATCGACACCGGCATCGGGGTGAGCACGGACAAGCTGCAGGAGATCTTCGAGCCGTTCCAGCAGGCCGACGGGACGACGAGCCGCCGCTACGGCGGCACCGGCCTCGGCCTGTCGATCAGCCGGAACATCGCGCGGCTGCTGGGCGGGGAGATCCACGCGGAGAGCCAGCCGGGCCGCGGCAGCGTGTTCACGCTCTACCTGCCCGCCCAGTACAGCGAGCGCGACGACCGGCGCCGTTCGCCGCTGACGGACGACGTGGTCATCGCGCCGGAGGGCATGGCGGGCATGTTGCCGGGCGGCGAGCCCGGCAACGGCGGCCTGGCCGGCGTCGGGGCCGGGACCGCGCCCGGCGGGGACAACGGGCTGCCGGCGGATCAGCGGGCGCCGGGCGGGGAACGTCCCGGCGAGCCGGAGGCCGCGATCGCGGGCCTGCTGGAGGAACCGCCCGCGGACTTCCTCGACACGGTCCTGTCCGGCCGCAAGGTCCTGATCGTCGACGACGACGTCCGGAACGTGTTCGCCCTCACCAGCGTGCTGGAGGGCTACGGGATGGAGGTCCTGTACGCCGAGGACGGGCAGGCCGGGATCGACGTCCTGCACCGCAACCCGGACGTGGCGGTCGTGCTGATGGACGTGATGATGCCGGGCCTGGACGGCTACGCGACCACCGCCGCGATCAGGGAGATGCCGCAGTTCGCCGAGCTGCCCATTATCGTGATCACTGCGAAGGTGATGAAGGGCGACCGGGAGAAGAGCCTGGAGTCGGGCGCCTCCGACTACGTGCCCAAGCCGGTGGACGTGGACCATCTTCTTGACGTCATGAGGAACTGGCTGCAACCCTCCATCGTCCGCTGAGGAGAGGAGAGGCCTGGAAGTAGGGTCGCCGTAGGCGCTGAAGCGGCCGGCGATGGCGGGGACCGGAATCGGAGAGACGCGCGTGGACGACAAGGCGAAGATCCTGCTCGTGGACGACCGCGAGGAGAACCTGATCGCGCTGGAGGCCATCCTCAGCTCGCTGGATCAGGACCTCGTCCGGGCGCGGTCCGGGGAGGACGCGCTGAAGGCGCTGCTCACCGACGAGTACGCGGTCATCCTGCTGGACGTCGTCATGCCGGGGATGGACGGGTTCGAGACGGCCCGCGACATCAAGCGCCGCAAGAAGACCCGCGACCTGCCGATCATCTTTCTCACGGCGGTGAACAGCGACCCCGACTACGCCTTCCGCGGCTACGCGGCGGGCGCGGTCGACTTCATCTCCAAGCCGTTCGACCCGTGGGTGCTGCGCGCGAAAGTGTCGGTGTTCGTGGAGCTGCACAACAAGAACAAACAGCTCCGCGACCAGACGACGCTGCTGCGCGAGCAGGCCGCCCTGCTGCGGGAGCAGTCGACGCTCCTGCGGGCGCGCCCCGCCGAGGAGGCGCCGCAGCGGGCCGGTGAGCGGCTGGCGGCCGTGGAGGAGCAGGCCGAGGTGGTCGGCAAGCGCGTCCCGGACGCCCTGCGCGGCGAGTTCGACGAACTCGGCCGCCGCCTCACCGAACTCCGCCAGGCCCTCAACGGCGAAGGCCCGGCGTCGTCCTGACCCCCGGCTAGCCGCGATCCAGTACGGCCCTGGCGGCGGCGATGCGGGCGAGCGTGCGGTCGCGGCCGAGGATCTCCAGGGACTCGAACAGCGGGAGCCCGACGGTGCGGCCGGTGACGGCGACGCGGACGGGCGCCTGGGTCTTGCCGAGCTTGAGGCCGTGTTCGGCGCCGATGCGCTCCAGCCGGTCCTTGAGCTCGGCGGCGTTCCACGGCGCGTCCCGGTAGGCGGTCTCGGCGGCGGCGAGGATCGCGGCGGCGGGCTCCTTCATCGCCTTCTTCCAGGACTGCTCGTCGGACGGCGGCTCGTCCAGGAACACGAAGTCGATCATCGGGACGATCTCCGACAGCAGCGCCACCCGGGTCTGCGCCAGCGGCGCCAGCTCGGCGAACACCGCGACGTCGACGTCGAACGGGGCCTCCTGCAGGAACGGGAGGCACTCGGCGATGAACTTCTCGACGGGCAGCGCCCGGAGGTAGTCGCCATTGAACGAGCGGAGCTTCTTCTCGTCGAAGAACGCGGGCGAGGTGTTGACGTCCTCGATGCGGAACTCGTCGACGATCACGTCCCAGGGGACGATCTCGCGGTCGCCCGACGGGGCCCAGCCGAGGAGCATCAGGTAGTTGCGCATGGCCTCGGGGAGGTAGCCCTCGGCCCGGTAGTCCTCCAACGCGACCTTGTCGCGGCGCTTGGACAGCTTCTGCCGCTTCTCGTTGACGATGACGGGGACGTGCGCCCAGACGGGCGGCTCGCCGCCGAGCGCCTCCCACAGCAGCTGCTGCTTGGGCGCGTTGGACAGGTGCTCCTCGCCGCGCACGACGTGGGTGATGCCCTGGCTCATGTCGTCGACCGCGTTGGCCAGCAGGAACGTGACCGACCCGTCGGCGCGGGCGATGACGAAGTCCTCCAGGACGGCGTTCTCGAAGACGGGCTTGCCGCGCAGCAGGTCCACGACGGTGGTCTGGCCCTCGTCGGGCGTGCGGTAGCGGAGGGCGCGTCCGGGACCGGCGTCCAGGCCGCGGTCGCGGCAGAACCCGTCGTAGCCCTTGTGCTGGTCGCCGGTGCGGGCGATCACGGCTTCGCGGGTGCAGTCGCAGTAGTAGGCGCGGCCGGCGGCCTTGAGCGTCTCGACGGCCTCGGCGTGCCTGTCGGTGTTGGCCGACTGGAAGTAGGGGCCCTCGTACTGTTCGCCGTCCATTCCGAGCCAGGCCAGGGCGCGGATGATGCCCTCGGTCCATTCGGGGCTGTTGCGGGAGGCGTCGGTGTCCTCGATCCGCAGCACGAGCGTCCCGCCCGACTGCGCGGCCATCACCCAGTTGAACAGCGCCGAGCGGGCGCCGCCGACATGGAACATGCCGGTCGGGGACGGGGCGAAGCGGACGCGGATCGAAGAGGTCGAAGACATGCTTCAAGGGTAGAGCGCGCGGGGCCCCGTTCGCGCCCGGGACCCGCGCGCCCCGCCCGTGTTCCCACCGGGCTACGCGCCCGGTGCGGGCCTCCAGTGCGGATCGCGGCCGGCCAGCCCGACGAGCCGGTCGAGGAGCGGCGCGTCCTCCGGCACGGGCACCTCGGCGCCGAACGCCCCGTATTCGCGGCCGACCTCCGCCGTCGGGACGAGCTGCTCCCACGCGGCCCGCACGACCTCGGGCGGGTAGCCGGGCTCGCGGCCGGTGGCGGCGGCGAGGTCCCAGCCGTGGGTGACGGACTCGCCGAAGAGGATCCCGGCGATGAACTCGGCCGGCATGCCCTCCTTGTTGCCGGTGAGGCTGGTCGTGCCCTCCCACGCCGCCGGGTCCTGCCAGGCCTCGGCGGTCTTCCTGGCCTGCTCCTCGTACCGCTCGGCCCAGCGGGGCTCGGCGGTGAAGTCGTGGTCCTCCCCCGGCCCGGTGATCGGCAGCTTGTGCGCGGCGGCCTCGCCGCGCGCGCTCCACAGGATCAGGTGGTTGATCAGGGCCCGGACGTCCCAGCCCGCGCACGGGGTCGGCGCGTCCAGCTTCGCCTCGGGGATCTCCAGGACGATCCGCGCCGCGGCCTCCGCGGCGGGAAGCATCTGGCTCCGGATATCCATGATCTCTCCCTCGCTCATCAGTTCGAACACGCCGTCCACGGTAGAACCGGCCGCGGGGTCCGGTCTTGAAGAAACGCGCCACGTTAGCCTGAGCTGATGGAACGACCTCTACCCGGTGGGACGCGGGGCATCCTGCACGCGCGGACGGGGCTGGAGCACTTCCAGGTCGAGCGGACCGCGCCGCCGCCCGCGCTCGCCCCGTTCGCCGAATTCTTCTGGGTGCTGCGCTGGGATCTGCGCGGACGGCCCCCGCACCGCCAGCGGCTGCTCACGCTGCCGTCCGTCCACATGACCTTCACCAGCTATCTGACCAGCGGGGCGACGCGGGCGCGGATCGTGGGCGTGGTGCGCGAAGAGTTCACCGAGGAGATCGCGGACGAGGGCCGCGTGGTCGGGGTCGGTTTCCGGCCGGGCGGTTTCCGGCCGTTCCTCGGCGGCGACGTGCCGGTCTCCGCGCTCACCGGCCGGTTCGCCGGGGTGGACGAGGTGTTCGGCGAGGACGGCCTCGCGCTCGCCGGGGAGATCTTCGCGGCCCCGGGCGCGGCCGAGGGCCTGGCGCTGCTGACGGAGTTCCTGATCGGGCGGCGTCCCGTGCCCGACCCGGCCGCCGAACGGGCCGCCGGGATCGTCGCGCGGATCGCGGCGCGTCCTGGCCTGCTGCGGGTGGACGAGCTGGCCGGGGACGTGGGGATGAGCCCGCGCAGCCTGCAACGCCTGTTCCACGAGTACGTGGGCGTCGGCCCGAAATGGGTGATCCGGCGGTACCGGATGCAGGAGGCGCACGAGCGGGCCGCGTCCGGCTCGGACGTCGACTGGGCGGAGGTGGCGGCGGAACTCGGCTACGCAGACCAGGCGCATTTCACCCGCGACTTCACCGCCGCCGTCGGGACCCCGCCCGCGAAGTACGCGCGGGAGGCGGCGCCGAACCGTGAGCCGGGGACGGAGCGCGAACCGGGGCCTGGCACCATCGACGCATGACCGACCCCCTCGATCCGTTCGGCGACCTCGCCTCGTTCCGGAGTGTCGCCGCCGACAGGCTGGCCTCGTTCGAGCACACGACCGTCCCGGACAAGCCCGGCCTGCGCCGCGCAGGGGTCGTCCTGTGCGCGGTGGAGCACGACGGCGTCCCCGCGGTGATCCTGATCAAGCGCGCCTACCGGGGGCGCAACGCCGGCCAGTGGGGGCTGCCCGGCGGCCGCGTGGAGGAGGGCGAGACGCCCGAGGAGGCGGCCCTGCGGGAGCTGCACGAGGAGATCGGCCTGACCGCGGGGTCCGCCGACGTCCTCGGCAGGCTCGACGACTTCCCCGCCACCTCCGGTTTCTCGATCACGCCGGTCGTGGTGGTGCTGGACGACCCCGGGCCGCTGATGCCGAGCCCGGACGAGGTCCACTCCGTCCACCACACGAGCCTGCGCAAGCTCGCGGACGACGACACGCCGAAATGGGTTCCGCAGCCCGGCGGCGGTCATCTGCTGCAGATGTGGCTGGGGCCCCGGTGGCGCGTCCATGCCCCGACCGGCGCCATGCTGTGGCAGTTCCGCGAGGTGGTGCTGCTCGGGCACGACGTCAGGGTCGCCGATTTCGTCCAGCCCGACTGGACACGCCACTAGCTTCGGCGCTAGAACGTCCCCCCGTCGATGACGATGCGCTGCCCGGTGAGGTAGGACGCCCCGTCGGAGACGAGGAACCGCACCACTCCGGCGACCTCCTCGGGAGTGCAGACGTGCCCATAGGGGGATGAGGCGTCCGCTTGCCGGATGTCCTCGATGCCCGTGGTGGCGCGCACGAGCCGCCGTCCCATGTCGGTGTCGACAACGCCGGGCGCGACGACGTTGACGTGCATGCCGTTGCCGCGCTCCTCCTTGGCGAGGGTCCGCGCGAGCGCCTCCATCGCGGCCTTGCCCATCGTGTAGGGAGCGCCGAACGGCGGCGTGGTGTCGGTGATCACGCTGGAGACGAACACCATGTCGCTGCGTCCGGCGCGGCGCATCAGCGGCAGCAGCGCCTGGCTGAGGTGGTGCGGGCCGAACGCGTGCACGCGCAGCACCCGCTCGAGCTCGGCGGGGTCGGTGTCGGCGACGCTGTGGCCGCGGCTGGCGATCCCGGCGCAGTGCACGAGGATGTCGAGGCCGCCGAGCTCCGCCTCGACGCGGGCGGCGAGGGCTCGGCACTCCTCCAGGTCGTCGACCGACGCGCGGAACGCGTGGCCGCGCACGCCCGCGGCCTCGATGTCGGCGACGGTCTTGCGCGCGGCGTCCTCGTCGCGCCGGTAGGCGACGGCCACCCCGGCCCCGTCGGCGGCCAGGGCCAGGGCGATCGCCCGGCCGATCCCCCGGCCGCCTCCGGTGACCAGGGCGGTACGGCCGGCCAGAGAACTCATGGGGCGCTCCTTCGTCAGGGGGCGGACGACAGCACCATCCTGCACGCTCGCGCCCTCCCGCCGTAAGCGGGGGCCCTGACGAAGACGCCCCCGGGCCTACCCGGCCGGTTCCGCCTCGATGACGTGGTAGGCGGACGGCGGCAGCGGCCCGGTCAGCGAGACCACCGTGAGTCCCGCGCCTTCGAGCAGCTCCCGGAACTCCGCCTCGGTCCGCTCGCGTCCGCCGGTCGAGACGAGCATGTTGAGGTCGTTGCGGACGACGCCGGCCGTCTCCGGCGTGACGATCTCCGGCATCACCTGCTCCAGCACGAGCACCCGGTCGCCGGGACGCATCGCCGCGCGGACGTTCTTCAGGATCGCGGTGGCCTTCTCGTCGTGCCAGTCGTGGATCACGCTCTTGAGGACGTACGCGTCCGGGCCTTCGGGAACGGACTCGAAGAAGTCGCCCGGCATGATCTGCGCCCGGTCGGCGACGTCCGCCAGCGTGCCGGACGCGGCGTCGAGGCCGGCGGGCAGGTCGAAGAGCACTCCGCGCAGCCCGGGGTTGGCGCGCAGGATCGCGGCGAGCAGCGTTCCGTCACCGCCGCCGAGGTCCGCGACCGTGGCGTAGCGGCCGAAGTCGTGCGCCTCGATGATCCCCGGCGCGACCGCCCGGGTGTGCTCGGCCATCGCCGCGTTGAACGTCGCCGACAGCTCTCCGTCCGACTTGAAGAACTCGAACGGCGTCTTGCCGGTCGCGCGTTCCCACGCGTACTCCCCGGTGCGCAGCGTCTCGGTCATGTCGCCCCACGTCCGCCACACGTCGGGGCCGCAGAACAGCTTGATCAGCGCGCGGATCGAGTCGGGGGCGTCGGCGCGGAGCCGCCGCCCCTCCGCGGTCAGCGCGAAGAGGTCGCGCTCCTTCTGGTCCACGACGCCCAGGCCGGTGAGGCCGCGCAGCAGCCGGTACAGCGACGGCGCGTGGGTTCCGGTCTCCTTCGCCAGTTCCGCGCTCGATCTCGGCCCGTCCGCCAGGGCGTCGGCCAGCCGTATCTCCGCGGCCACGTGAAGCATCTGCGCCGGCATGTACCCGAAGGCCAGGTCCAGCAGCGGTGATCTCGACATCGTCGGCTCCCTTCTTTGTCACCAGGGACGCTACGGAGTAGCCGGGGGGCCGTCTTGGACGAATGAAACCTGCCCGGCAGCCGCGGCCGGCATGCCTGCGGCGTCGGCGGGCCTGCGGTGTCAGCGGGCCCGGGTGTGAGCGGGCCTGCGGTGTCAGCGGGCGAGGGCGCGCAGCCAGGTCGCGGCGGCGGCGAGGTGCTCGTCGGTCAGGCCGCCCATCGGGTCGATCTCCACGAGCAGATGCTCGGCGACGTCGGGCTCGCCGGCGATGCACTCGGTGGCGTCGGGCTCGTCCTCGAACCAGACGAACGGGCGGCCCTCGGTCCACGCGGCGACGTGGCGGGCCTTCCACGCGCCGAGCGTCCGCCCCTCCTCGGCGCCGGGGAACTGCGGGATCGGGACGAACGGCAGCTCCGGCAACCCGACTCTCGGAGCGATCCACACGTTGGCGTTGTCGCACCAGTAGCTCGCCCAGGCCAGTTCCGCACCGGCGGACTCGGCCAGGTCCAGCAGGGACGGGCCGTGCGCGGGGTTGAGCCACAGCCTGAACGACATGCCGTTCGGCGAGCAGCGATGCCGTTTGTAGCCCCGGTGGGGCCTTTCGAATGGGTTGAGAACTCCGTCCACGTCCAGAAGAACCACCGGCGACCCCATACCCGGACGGTACGACATCACGGACCGTCCGTCGAAGGTCATTTCCGGCCGCGCGTCATAGGTTTCCGCCGAGCGGGCATGGTGCGGTCATGTGCCGGCTCTTCGGGATGACCACGGGAGGACCGCGCGTCCACAGCACGTTCTGGCTGCTGGACGCTCCGGACAGCATGACGTCCCAGAGCCGCCGCATGCCCGACGGAACGGGACTCGGCTGGTTCTCGCTGGGCGAGGAACCCGTCCGCGACCGCGCGCCCATCGCCGCGTTCCAGGACTGCGACTTCAACGCCGAGGCGCGCCACGTCGTGTCGCACACGTTCGTCTCCCACGTCCGGTTCGCGTCGACGGGCGCACCGGACGTCCACAACTCCCACCCGTTCGTCATGGACGACCGGCTGTTCGCCCACAACGGCGTGGTGAAGCGCCTCGACGTCCTCGGCTCGTGGCTCACCGACGTGGAACGGGCCCTGACCCAGGGGCAGACCGACTCCGAGCTGGTGTTCGCCTACATCACGGCGGAGATCCGGCGATGCGGCGACGCACTGGCGGGGCTGATCTCCGCCGTCCGGCGCATCGCCGCCGAACTGCCCGTCTTCGCGCTGAACGTCCTGCTGGCCGAGTCGCGGCGGCTGTGGGCGCTGCGCTACCCGGACACGCACGAGCTGTGGGTCCTCAAGCCCACGCTGGAGAAGACCGGTCCCGCCCGGCACCTGAGCTCCGGCCGCGAGCCCGGTCAGGTGAGCGTGGGGGCGCACAGGGAGCCGTGCCCGGCGTTCGTCCTCGCCAGCGAGCGCATGGACGACGACCCGGGGTGGCGCCTCCTCGCGCCCGGCGAACTGCTCATGGTGGACGGGCTGGAGGCGACCTCGCTGTTCCCGTTCGACGACCCGGCGCACCCGCTGACGGTCGCCGAACTGTCGGCGGCGGAGGCCACGTCCCAGACGTGATCGACTCCGGCGCGCGGGACGTAGAGTGGGCGGCCGAGTCCTGAAGGAGCCTGGATGACGCACCAACTCACGCTGATGGCCGTGCACGCCCACCCCGACGACGAGGTGCTGGGCACCGGCGGCCTGCTCGCCCGCTGCGCCGCAGAGGGCATCCGCACGGTCCTGGTCACCTGCACCAACGGGGAGCAGGGCGACGACTCCGGCGGCGTGAAGCCCGGCGAACCGGGACACGACGCCTCCGAGGTCGCCGAACGGCGCCTGGCCGAACTGCGCGAGTCGGCCGGCCTGCTCGGCATCGGCCATCTGGAGCTGCTCGGCTACCGCGACTCCGGCATGGCCGGCTGGTCGGCGAACGACGATCCCGAGGCGTTCGCGAACGTCCCGCTGGAGGAGTCCGCCGGGCGGCTCGCCGCGCTGATGGAGCACTACCGCCCGCAGGTCGTCGTCACCTACGACGAGAACGGCGGCTACGGGCACCCCGACCACATCCAGGCCCACCGCATCGCGCTCGCCGCCGCCGAGAAGAGCGGCGTGCCGGACAAGCTGTACTACACCGCCATCCCCCGCTCGGGCATCAAGCAGATGTTCGAGACCATCCGCGAGGCGGGCGTGGAGATCGACTTCGATCCGCCCGAGGACTTCGGGACCCCCGACGAGCTGATCACCAGCACGGTCGACGTGTCCGCGCATGTGGAGGTCAAGCGGAAGGCCCTCCAGGCCCACGCGAGCCAGGGCGAGAACATCTTCCTCCTGCGGCTGCCGGAGGAGGTGCAGCAGGCGGCGTTCTCGTCCGAGACGTTCGTCCGCCACTACTCGCGCGTCGAGGCGTCCGGCAAGGAAGAGGACCTGTTCGACGGTCTCAGGTGATCCGGGCCTGGGCCCTGTAGTGGTCGAGGACGTCCTGACGCAGCAGGTAGCCGAACCCGGACCGCTCAAGCCGCAACGCGAAGGCCGCCTCATCGGTGCCCAGGGAGGCGGCGGTGGCGTCCAGCCGCCACTCGTGCGCGGCCAGCCGCTTGAGGAGGTATCCCCGCTTCACCTGCGCGTCGGAGAGCCGGAACGTCTTCATGTACGCGACGCGCCCGTCGGCGCCGGTGATGGTCTCACCGATGTGGTTCTCCTTGCGCAGGCCGAACGACGGCAGGAACCGCGCCAGCTCGAAGCCGTTGAGGAACTGCACGACCTGGCGGGATCCGTCCTCGTCGAGGAGCTGCCCGGCCATGACCTCGTCATGGAAGGCGGCCCACTCGGCCTGCCGCCTCTCCGCCGCCGCCCGCAGGTCCTTGAGCGAACGGATCCCGGTGTCGTCGATCCCCGCCGACAGGTCGCCCGCGGGCATCCCCAGGAGGCCGTACACGTAGATCAGTTCCCCGAACAGGTCTTCGACCAGGGTCGGATGCAGCGCCCGGTAGTCGTCGGGATGCGGGGTGACGAACGCGCTCGCCAGCGCGTCCGCGACGTAGACCATCACGCCGCACTGCCCCGGATGGATCTCGAAGATCCGCAGGGCGTCCTCGAGCCCCCGCACCTGATGCCCGAGATAGGTCTCCTCGCACCGGGGCGACAGCCCGTGCGCGACCGCCCTGCGCGACCACTCCTCCCACGCGATCTCCGGGCCGCCGAAGTGCAGCGCGAGATAGCCCTCGACGGCCAGGTGCAGCGGCAGGAAGCGAAGCCGGTCCTTGCCCGTCCTCCTCGCCATCCGGCGCGTCGTCCGCACCGGCATCCGCGGCGGCGCGGCCTCGGTGTCGTGCTCCAGGAGCCGCGTCCCGTACGCGGCCGCGGGCAACTGGTCGTTCTCACTCCAGGTCGCCACGAACGCGTGCGGGACGAACGACGTGTACACCGTCCCGTCCCCGACCTCCACGACCGACACCGGCTCCTCGTAGACCTTCCGGTGCAGGCGCAGATGCGGGACGGGCTCGTCCCGGACGAGCGGGACTAGCCGCACGCTGCCCCACGTCTGCGCGGCCCTGGTCTCCAGCCCGTCCAGCGTGAACGTCATGAGAGGTCCCCCAGGAAGCGTGCGGCCCGGTCGTCCAGGTGAGCCCGCAGCTGCGCCAGGCCGACCCGCCCCTCGGCGAAGCGGGCGAGCTCGACCAGCGTCGGCAGGTCCTCGGCGTCCCTGATGCCAGCGGTGGGCACGGTCGGCGCCAGCCGCCGCACGTCGAAGTCGTCGGCGTCGTACACCGGGTTCAGGTGGGCGATCATCACCCGCTGGCCGGGCGCACGCCGGTGCCCCGGGTCGAGGCGGGTCCGCCAGATCCGCAGGACGTCCGCGGCGAGGCCGGGCGGCGCGTTGTCGCAGCCGTCCGAGACGATGAGGAGACGCTCGGGCCGCGTCTCCAGCGCGTCGATGATCCGCTGCCCGAGCGGCGTGGGGCCGAACGGGTACACCAGCAGCTCGTCGGTGCGTCCCGACGTCCACAGCGGCGTGTACTCCTTCGCGAGCGCCTCCAGCAGGTAGTTCGAGGCGAGAGCGACCGCCAGCGGACGCCGCCGCTTCTGCCCCGACCCCGTCGCGGAGTAGCTGTCGTCCAGGACCGCGGTCACCGTGCCCCACGAACCGCGCGCCGCACCGGCCACGCGCCGTGCGGCCGTGCGCAGCGCCTCGGTCAACTCGGCGCGCCGCTCCGCCCTGGCGTCCAGCGACAGGGACAGCACGTACGAGGCGAGCCGGGTGAGGGGCATCTCCCCCAGGTCCGCGCGGACGTTCTCGACCGCGGCCTTCCGCGCGTTCTCCTGCAGGCGGAGCCGCTCCAGCCGGGTCATCCGCGGCTGGATGCGCTCCAGGAACACCTCGCGCGGAACGCCGTGCTTGGCCGCGAACCCCTCCGCGACCGTGTACGGAAGCTCATAGATCGCGGCCTGCTCATAGTGCGCCCGCCGCCACTGCTCGAAGATCGGCGTCTTGAACGCCTTCACGCTGAACGGCGCGAACAGGAAATTGCGCTGCTCCCCCTGAAGCCGCAGATGCGCATGCCGCGCCGCGGCCTTCACCGCGCTCCGGTACTTGACGGAGTCGAACGCCGGGTCACCGCGCCCCGCCATCCAGTCGCGGATGATGGCGCGCGTCCGCCGGTTGTTCACACCGCGCCGCCTCAGTTCCCCGAACACCCGGTACACCCGGTGCTGCGGCATCAGCTCCAGCCGCCGCGCGATCAGGCGCCCCTCGTACCGGCGCCGCCCGACCTCGACGTCCCCCGCCCGCACCAGCAGATTCCGGACGATGATCGCCGCATTGTGGTCGTTGACGTCCAGTGCGAGAGCGGCCGCGTACACCTCCCGGTAGTTCTCCAGCATGTATTCGTGCAGGAATTCAAGGCTGAGCCGCTGATCACCGGGGTAGTGCTGGAATTCCCGCTGCCCGGTCGACGTGATCGCCGCATTGACGAACATCAGCGCGTCCTCGCAGGCGACGAGTTCCTCGAACGTCTCGGTCATCGCTTTCCACGCAGGTCGGGGGGCGGGGTGCCGGCCGGGGAAGGATGGCGCGAGCGGCGAATCATCACTTGAAAGGTGGGTTCCGGAAGTCGCACCGAAGTCCCGCGGCCGGCTTCCGCACCGTAACACCGCGCGGGAACCGCGTGCCTCCCGATATTCCGGCCGGGCTCCCGCCCGTTCCCGGATCAGCGCGTGGGCTCGCCCGGGGCCGCCGCAGGACCGTGGTCGAAGGTGTGGCGCGGTCCCCGCAGGCCGCTGGGCACGGCGGGAGAGCTCTGCGCGACGCGCCGTGCGCCGAGACTGCCGGCGACCTCGTTGCGCAGTTCCGGCAGCCGCGCGTACAGGACGTCCCCAGGGCAGGCGGTGGCGTTGTAGTCGCGATGCCCGACGATGGCCGCGTGCGGGTCGAGCCCGTACGTGTCGCACAGCCACGCGCACGTCGCGACGAGCTTGTCCCACAGCGGGCCAGTGGGCCCCTGGGTCATGTAGATGCCCTCGTTCTCGATGCCGATCGTGTGGCTGTTGTGATTGAGGGTGTGGGCCCCGACCACGTGGTCGCCGGCGTTGACGGCCGCAAGGCTGCGGTTCCGTCCCTCCATCAGGTGGCCGCCGCGGCTGATGGTGAGCTGCTGACCGGTGTCGCTCCATCCGTTGCCGTCCATGTGGAAGTTCTGGATCGAGCGGGACAGCGCGAAGGCGTGCTCCAGCGAGTAGTCGGTGGAGTTCGCCGAGGCGGTGTGGTGGACGACGATGTGGTCGGGGGCCCGGTCCAGCACGGTCGCCGTCGAGGTGGGCGGCCGCGCCCCCCACTCGGAACGGGTGTGGACGCGGGGCGCGGCCTGCGCCGAAGCCGCGGACGGCGCGCCCGCCACCGGACCGAGCAGCGCGCCGCCCAGGACCGCGCCGGTGCCTCCGAGCAGTCCCCGGCGGGTGAGACGCATTTCCGCGGCCATGAGCAACTCCCTCCAGAGATGATCAACCAGACACATGGTCGCGAAAGACAACAAGCGAGACAACAGGGCCCTATGCGCCTATTTTGGATTTATGTGGATCGTGTGATTGTGTGCCAACCCGCCGGGCCCCCGACTGTGGAACTCTTCGGGGTGTGCAGGAGAGGGCGACGGTCGGCCAGTCCGGTGCGGTGGTCAGCAGACGGGACGGGGTCCACCGCAAAGAATCCGACGGCTGGCGCGTAGAGGGTGCGTTCCTGCCTGAGGGGCGGCCCGCCGCAGGCGGCATCGACGCTCAGGGACGATGGGTCGAGGTGCCGCCGGACGGGAGCAAGACGCTTCCCGGACGCTTCGTGCTGCCCGGCCTGGTCGACGCGCACTGCCATCTGAGCATCGCCGGCGGCGAGGACGGATGGCCGCGGCCGCTGAGTCTCGAAGAAGCGCACGCGAACCTCGGCACGGCACGCGACGCGGGGGTCGCGGTCGTCCGGGACCTCGGCAGCCCCGGCAGCCTGACACTGCGGATGCTGGAGGACACCGGAGGCGTGAGGCTACTCGCCTGCGGTCGTTTCCTCGCGCCGGAGGGACGGTACTTTCCAGAGTTGCATTCGCCCGTGTCCGCCGACGAGTTGATCGAGAGCGCGCTGGCGGAGATCGCCGGCGGGGCGCGCTGGGTGAAGCTGATCGGCGATTTCCCCCTGGTGGACGGCGGTGCCATGCGTCCGGGCGACGCCGTTCCGGCGTATCCGGTGGACGACGTCCGGAGGCTGGTGGAGGCCGTCCATCAGGCCGGGGCCAGAGTCGCGGCGCATACGACCACGGGGTTCGCGGGTGACCTGATCGCCGCCGGCGTCGACTCGATCGAGCACGGCGACGGCATGAACGAGGCCGACGTGGCGGCCCTCGCCGATCAGGGCGGCGCATGGACGCCGACGCTGTGCGCGGCCATCGCCCCCAGGCCCGGCGAGGACTCTGGGCGCCGCAGGCGGCGCATGCGGCGACGCGAGCACTTCGAGCACCTGCTGCGGATCGCGGTCGCGCGAGGTGTACGGATCCTGGTCGGCACCGATGTGGCCGGGAGCGTCGCCGATGAGGTCGCGCTGCTGGTGGAACTCGGGGTGTCACCGGAGGAGGCGTTGGCCGCGGCCAGCACCGCGGCCTGCGACTTCCTCGGCGTTCCGGGGCTTCGGGTGGGGCGCCCGGCGAGTCTCGTCACCTTCCATGACGATCCCCGCGAAGATCCGGCGGCGCTGGCGCGGCCGGCCGCCGTGGTCGTCGGCGGGCGCCGGGTCGCTCAGGGGCGGTAGGTGCCGAAGTACCATTCGTTGCCGTCCAGGTCGCGGGCCGCGTAGTCGCGGGAGCCGTAGTCCTGGTCGGTGAGTTCGCGGAAGATCTCGGCGCCGGCGGCCTTCGCGCGGTCGTGGTGGGCGTCGGGGTCGTCGACGGCGACATAGAGCGCGGATTTGCCGGGTTCGCCGTTGCCGAACATGAGGATGCCGGTGTCGTAGCTCATCTCGGCGTGGACGATCTTCCCGTCGTCGTCCCGGTGCACTTCGGTGGGCTTGAAGCCGAACGCCTTCTCCAGCCATTCCATGGACTTGGCCGTGTCGGCGCAGTTGATGAGCGGGTAGAAGGTCCGGCGGATCTCGCTGGTCATGTCGTCCTCCCTCGGTCGTGGCTGACATGCCCAGTCTGGGAGCGGTGGATTCCGGCCGTCTTGGACGAATGTGACCTCAGCGGCGGGCGGCGTCGCGTTCGGCGGCGAGGCGGCGGGTCTCGGGTGAGACGGGGGCGCCGAGGATCGCGGTGACGACGTCGATCAGGTAGCTGGTGAACAGGCGGTCGTCGGCGTGGGGGCCGGAGCGGGCGCGGCGGGCCAGTTCGATCGAGGCGTACAGGATGGCGGTGAAGCGCCGGTGCAGGCGGGCGGCGTCCTCTTCGAGGAGCGGCTCGACGAGGGTGCGCCAGCGGCAGAGGCTGTCCGCTGGGTCGTCGAGAACCGCCATCGGGACCAGGGGGTTCGGGCGGTTGACGACGTCCGCCCAGATCTGGAGGTAGGCGCGGCCCGACGCGTCGGAGAGGCGGGCCGCCATGGGGCGGACCAGGGCGGCGGCCAGGGGGCGGACGCCCTGCTCGCCGTCCTCGCAGACGTCGAGCAGGGCGTGCCGGCGGGCCTCCACTTCGGCCGCGTGCCGGGCGAGGATCGCGCGGACGATCCCGGCGCGGTCGCCGAAGTGGTACTGGACGGCCGTGGCGTTGCGGGCGCCGGCCTCCTGGATGATCTCCCGGAGGCTGACGGCGTCCACGCCGCGTGCGGCGTAGAGGGACTCGGCGGCGTCCAGCAGGCGTTCGCGGGTGTCATTCATTGCCGATTGCGTGCTCCAGGGCGTCGGCGAAGCGTTCGCGGGCCGCCTCCCGGCGGGTGGGCAGGTGGCCGGACGGCCACAGGCCCTCGACGGGTTCGACGTCGCGCAGCAGCTGCCGGGCGAGGGTGATCTTGTGGACTTCGGTGGGGCCGTCGGCGATGGCCATCGCCTGGGCCCCCATCATCATGGCGGCGAACGGCATCTCGTTCGACACGCCGAGGGCTCCGTGCAGGTGCATCGCGCGCTGGACGACGTCGTGGTAGACCTTCGGCATCGCGGCCTTGACGGCGGCGATGTCCTTGCGGACCGCCTTGTAGTCCTTGTGCTTGTCGATCAGCCAGGCGGTGCGCAGGACGAGCAGCCGGAACTGCTCGATCTCGATCCAGCTGTCGGCGATCTTCTCGCGGGTCATCTGCATCTTGGCGAGTGCGCCGAAGCGCGTCTGCCGGGAGACGGCCCGTTCGAGCATCATGTCGAACGCCTTGCGGACCTGCGCGATGGTGCGCATGGCGTGGTGGATGCGGCCGCCGCCGAGGCGGGTCTGGGCGATGACGAACGCGCCGCCCTCGTCGCCGAGGAGGTTCTCGGCGGGCACGCGGACATTGTCGTAGCGCAGATAGCCGTGGGAGCCCTCGCGCTCGCCGCCGACGCCCACGTTGCGGACGGTGATCAGGCCGGGCGCGTCGGCCGGCACGATGAACATCGACATGCCCTCGTAGGCGGACACGTCGGGGTTCGTCACGACCATCACGATCAGGAACGTGGCGTGCCGGGCGTTGGAGGAGAACCACTTCTCGCCGTTGATGATCCAGCCGTCCCCGTCGCGGACGGCCCGCGTGGTGAACAGGGTCGGGTCGGCGCCGCCGTGCGGCTCGGTCATCGAATAGGACGAGGAGATCTCGCCGTCCAGGAGGGGGCGAAGGTAGCGCTCCTTCTGCTCGGGAGTGCCGAAGTGAGCGATGATCTCCGCGTTGCCGGAGTCGGGCGCCTGGCAGCCGAAGACCGAGGGGGCCCAGCGGGAGCGTCCGAGGATCTCGTTCAGCAGCGCCAGCTTCACCTGGCCGTAGCCCTGGCCGCCGAGGTCGGGGCCGAGGTGGCAGGCCCACAGGCCTTTCTCGCGCACCCGGTCCTGGAGAGGGCGCACCAGTTCCTTGTAGCGGGGGTCGGTCTTGTCGTACGGGTCGCCGAGCACCAGGTCGAGCGGCTCGACCTCGTCCCGGACGAAGGCGTCCGCCCAGTCGAGAAGTTCCTGGTAGGCGGGGTCGGTCTCGAAGTCCCATGCCATGGCGAGCCTCCTGACGTCGTTTCCTGGATAATGCCTGCACCTGAACGAGTAATGCAACCGCATGACTGTTACTCTCCGGTATCTCGTGTCGGCAGGTGATCCGTGTCCGGAAAGGGACCCGCCAGTGCAGCCTGAGCAGATCGATCGTGCGCTCGTCGACTTCGACGTCCTGACCGGCTGGATGGACGGGCAGGGCCTCCCGGGCGGCCCGTTCGAGAACGTCGAGCCGCTGGCCGGGGGCACGCAGAACACCCTGATCCGGTTCCGCAGGGGCGGCCGCGACTATGTGCTCCGGCGCGGCCCGAGCCATCTGCGCGCGAGGACGAACGACGTCCTGCGCCGGGAGGCCCGCGTCCTGGCGGCCCTGGACGGCACGGACGTTCCCGCGCCGCGCCTCATCGCCGCCTGCCCGGACGAGTCCGTCATGGGCGGCGCGGTCTTCTACCTGATGACCCCGGTGGAGGGCTTCAACGCCACGGTGGCACTGCCTGACCTTCATGCCGGGGACGCGTCCGTCCGGCGCGAAATGGGGCTGCACGCTGCGCGCGCACTGTCGGCCCTGGGCGCGGTCGACCACGAGGCCGCCGGCCTGGGCGACTTCGGCAAACCCGAAGGGTTCCTGGAGCGGCAGGTGGGCCGCTGGCTTTCGGAACTCGACTCCTACGGCGCGCTCGACGGGTACCCGGGTCCGGACATCCCGGGCCTGGACGACGTGGCCCGCTGGCTGGGCGAACACCGTCCGGCGACGTGGCGGCCGGGGATCCTGCACGGCGACTATCACCTGGCGAACCTGATGTACTCGTTCGACGGTCCCGAGGTCGCCGCGATCGTCGACTGGGAGATGTGCACGATCGGCGACCCGCTGCTGGACCTCGGGTGGCTGCTGGCCACCTGGCCCGACCGCGACGATCAGGGCGCGGCGCTGGCCGGTCCGCTCGGTGAGGCGGGCGGCCTTCCGGCGGCGGACGAACTGGTCGCCGCCTACGCCGAGCGCGCGGACGCCGTCGCCGGACGCGACCTGTCGTCCATCACCTGGTACGCGGTGCTCGCGTGCTTCAAGCTCGGCATCGTCCTGGAGGGCACGAACGCCCGCGCGTTCGCGGGGAAGGCGCCCCGGGAGACGGGCGACCTGCTGCACTCGATCACCCTCGGCCTGTTCCGCCGCGCGCAGCAGTTCATCGGCGCCTGAGGCGTCCCCCGTCTCACGCCGCCGATCGAGAACCTGTCAGGATCGGCGGCACGAGGAGGTGCGATGGAGATCCGCAGAGGCGGCGCCGCCGACGCGCCGGTGATGATGGCGATGCTGGACGGCGCCGTGGCGTGGCTCGCGGCGCACGGGCGGTCGGGGCAGTGGGGCAGCGAACCCTGGTCGGAGGATCCGCGGAGGGTGGAGCGGATCGCCGGCATCGCCCGCGACGACGAGATCTGGGTGGCCGAGGTGGACGGCCGCCCGGCCGGGGTCATGGCGGTCTCGCCGCGGCCGCCTTCCTACATCGACGCGATCGACGAGCCCGAGCTCTACATCACGCTGCTGGTGACGGACCGCGCGTTCGCCGGGCACGGCGTCGGCGGCGCGCTCATCGGCAAGGCGAAGGACGAGGCCCGGGCCAAGGGCGTCGGCCTGCTGCGCGTCGACTGCTACGGCGGCGGCGGTGGACGGCTCGTCGAGTACTACCGGCGCAACGGCTTCGAGCCGGTCGCCGAGTTCAAGGTCGGCGACTGGCCGGGCCGCCTGCTGTCCCAGCGCGTCGGCCCGCAGGCGTCCCGTGGCCACATGTAAGAACACCGCGGGTTGCAAATCGGGGAATCGCGACGCAGCCTGGAAGTGACCGGTGGGACCGGGGCAGTCGGTGACGCCCTTGCGCCGCACGGACGGCGAATCGAGCCACTCGCCCCGTTCCGCCGGTCGGCCCCTCGCCGCGAACCCGGTGTCGGATACCCGCCAGCGCAGGGGCCGCCCGCCCCGCATGCTGACGGCATGGACAGGAAATTCCGTTTCGGTGTCGTCGGAGAGTCGATCCGTTCCGGCGCCGAACTGACCGGCACGGCACGGCGCGCCGAGGAACTCGGCTACGACGCGCTGGTTCTGCGCGACCATTTCGTCGCCGAGCCGTTCGGGGACCAGCTCGCGCCGATGGTGGCACTGGCGGCCGCCGCGGCCGCCACGACCACGCTGCGGCTGGGGACGATGGTCCTGGCCAACGACTACCGGCACCCCGTGATGCTCGCCAAGGAGGCCGCCACCCTCGATCACCTGTCGGGAGGACGGTTCGAGCTGGGCATCGGCGCGGGCTGGTTCCGCGAAGAGTACGAGGCCGCCGGAATGGCGTTCGACCGGGCCGGCGCCAGAGTGGGACGGCTGGAGGAGTCCCTGGAGATTCTTCGGAACCTCCTCGCGGGTCGGAAGACCGCGTTCGCGGGCGACCATTACCGGATCGACGGGCTGACCGTCTTCCCACCGCCCGCGCACCCGCCGCCGATCGTCGTCGGCGCGGGCAGCAGGCGCATGCTCGGCATCGCCGGCCGGCACGCCGACACCGTCGGCATCCTCCCCCGGGCCCTCCCCGAGGGGGCGATCTCCGAGGAGGTCGCCGAGCGGCTCCCGGACACCATCGCCCGCAAGGTCGGCTGGGTCCGCGAAGCCGCCGGAGGCCGGGACGTCGAGCTGAGCATGATGGTGACGCCCACGTTCGGGCCCGATCCGCGCCGCGCCGCCGCCCGCGTCGCCGTCCTGCGCGGCTGGGGGACGTCGGCGGCCGGCCTCGTCCTCGACATGCCGTCGCAGTTCGTGGGCCCGCCCGAGCACGTCGCCGAGCAGATGCTCGCCCGCCGCGACCGCTTCGGCTTCACCTACTACCAGGTCTCGGACGAGGTGATGGAGGAGTTCGCCCCCGTCATCGCGCTGCTCGCCGGCTGAGCTGAAATGGGGATTCCCCGGTGATCTCGCGATACCGGGGAATCCCCGTTCTCCATGCACCGGCAGCCCTGTGCCGGGTCTGTGGGAGGCCCCGCGCACCTTTCGTGAGCTGGCTCACATCGGTTCGGTGAGTCCTTTCACGGCCGGTTTGCGAGCGGCCTCATGTCAGGAGCCGAAAGGCTGCGGCTTGCCCTTCCCGGGGCCCTTGCCCCAGTCGAGGACTTCCCACTTGAGGCCCTTCAGGTGTCCTTGGCCGGTACCGGCGACGTACTTGCTCTCGGGCTTGCCGCCGTCCAGCAGGTAACGGAACGTGTAGGTGTCGAGGTCCAGCATGATCCCCCGGTGCGAGGGCTCGCCGGGCCCGCGGTCGCCGACGAAGCCGGTGACGCTCCGGCCGTTGTAGGAGACCTTGACCTTGGTGAGCATCGGCCAGCTCGGGCTGGCGAACATGCCCTTCTGCATCGGCTTCCCGCTCGCGGGCGCGCCGGTGTCGCCGCGGACGCCGGAACCGTCGTCCCAGAAGTAGGACGCGGTGGTCGTACCGCTGAGCAGGACCTCGGGGTCCTTCACCTCACGCTTGGTGTCGGCGGCCCCGGACTTCGCGGCCCCGGACTTCGCGGCCCCGGACTTCGCGGCCTCGCGCTTCGCCGCCTCGCGCCTGTCGGCCTCGCGCTCGCCGGCCTCGCGCTTCTCGGCGGCGCCGGCGGAGATCTTCTTCTCGGCCTCGCGCTTCTCGGCGGAGGCCTCCTTGCCCGCCTTGTCCTGCTGCTTGCCCGCGGCGTGCTGCTGCGCGGCCACGGCCTCCTGGGTCAGGAACTGCTGCTCGCCGGGAGCGGAGTCGACACTGGCGGCGGCCACACCGGCCACGAGCATGCCCGCGAGGGCGGTACCGGTGACGCCGGTCAGGACGGCATTGATCGCTCGCTGCTGCATGAATTTCCTTCGTTCGGGGTACAGGGCTGCCGTTCCGCGCCGGGCGGCGTACGCCGGAATCCGGGCAGGGGGGAACGGCTCCGAGACTCGGGACTCGGGAGATGCCGCCGCGAGAAGGACCCCGCAGAAACGGACCGCGGGCATGGCGGACCGTGCTCGCGCTCAACGGCGCACGACCGTTCTCGGGCATGCGTGTGACGCGGGCTGTATTAAGCGGGGATGAACGCCGACCGGGGGCTCATAGGCCCAGCACGGTGAACGGCCGGTGCATGGTGCGGCCGTGTTCTCGGCGCATGGATCCCGCCTGGCGGGCGGGAGGCGACGGCTTTGTGATCAGCCGGGTCAACGGTTTCATGACCCTGACCTGGCGTTGACTATATCCGCAATAACCGAAGTTTCGCCAAACAGGCGATTTCTTTACCTTTGGCCAGGTAGATCTTTTTCTCCGGGACTGGGCCGGAGCGCCTTTCCTGTCGGGCTTCCCGGCCGATGACCATGCACCGGCGACGGGCAAAAAGATCTTTATGCTCGGATGGCTCTTACCTGGTTCCAGGGTTCAGCGCTTGCGGGCCCGGATATGTTCCCGGAGCCGGCCGCCGGATGGACGCCGACGAGGCGCACGGCCGATGGGGATCCGCACCGTCCGGACCTGGAATCCCGCACAGCGGGCGGTGCAGAGCGGCCAGGTGAGGCGGCCGGGTCAGTACGTGGGGTAGACCGACGGCACGAGGGGCGTCGGACCGGTCCCGCCGGTGTAGACAGGGCCTCCCGGCTGCTGCTGGACGAACCGCGGGTCCCCGTAAGGAGGCTCGCCGTAGGCGGGCTCTCCATAAGCGGGATCACCGTAGGCGGGCTCACCGTAGGCGGGGTCTCCGAATGTTGCGGCCACCACGGGGCCCTGGGCCGCCGGAACGGCCTGGGCCGACGGCGCGCCCGGCACGTGAGAGCCGTCGATCCGGCGCTGTTCCCCGGACGGGGGGCCGGCCCGCTCCATGCGACGCTCGGCCAAGAGAGCCATCAGCGCGCGGGCGGTGTCGGCGTCCATCCGCAGCAGGACGCTGGGCATCCCGGTCTGGTCGACGAACGGGGAGACCGAAGGGGCGGCCGGCAGCTGTGGAAGCGCCGCCCGCATCTCCTCGCGGAGATCGTGGGCAAGCCGCAGCGCCTGTCGGTCACTGTCGCTCAAGTGTGCGTTCATCGCGATCTCCGGGGAGTTCACGTGCGGGGGTCCGGGCTCATCCTGCTAGGGATGGCGTGCAGGTGCAAGAGCTGATGCACGTGCATTTTAGGAAAGTTCACCCCGTAACCCTTGCGCCCGCCGATCGTTCCCGATCACGCCGCCCCGTTGCCCCCAGGTCTCCGGGAGCCGCTTGACGTGCGAGAACTCGCGTCCTTCGCCGCGCTCGGCGCCCATGCACGGCCGTGGGCCTGCGCCCCGCAGGTGGTCAGGGCATCCTGGTCGGATGACAGACATCCTGAGCGTCAGGGCACTGAACCGCGCAACGCTGGCGCGGCAGCTCCTGCTCACGCGGGAGCCGATCCCCGTCACCGAGGCGGTGGAGCGGCTGGCCGGCATGCAGGCGCAGGAGCCCAAACCGCCGTTCCTGGGGCTGTGGACGCGCCTGGACGGCTTCGAGGCGTCCGAGCTGAACAGTGCCTTGCACGACCGGTCACTCGTCCGCGCCACGATGATGCGCGCCACCCTGCACCTCATGTCCGGTGCTGACTACAGGGCGTTCCGCACGACGATGCAGCCGATGCTGGACGGCGCCCTCCGCGTCCTGGGCGACCGCGCCAAGGGAATGGATCTGAACCAGGTCGTCCCGGCGGCGCGTGCGCTTCTCGAAGCGGAGCCCCGGACGTTCAACGAGGTCCGTGCGCTGCTGCAGGAGCAGTTTCCGGACGTCAACGACAGGGCCCTCGGGTATGCCGTCCGGCTCTGCGTGCCGCTGGTCATGGTTCCGACGGAGGACAGGTGGGGCTTCCCCCGTACTTCGCGGTTCACGCCGGCCGATGACTGGCTGGGCGCCGCCCTGGCGGCGGAGTCCGCGACAGACGAACTGTTGCTTCGCTACCTGGCGGCATACGGGCCCGCGTCCGCCGCCGACGCGCAGGCCTGGTCGGGGCTCCCCGCGACCGGTGAGGCACTGGAGCGCCTGCGTCCCGGCCTCCGCGTCTTCGCCGACGACAAGGGAAGAGAACTGTTCGACCTGCCCGACGCTCCACGCCCCGGCGAGAACGTTCCGGCGCCGGCGCGGTTCCTGCCCGAGTTCGACAGCCTCGTCCTGGCGCACGCCGACCGCAGGCGCATCATCGCCGACGCGCATCGGCCGTCGCTCACCACCAAGAACCTCCGCGTCCGTGCCGTCTTCCTCTGGGACGGCTTCGCACACGGCGTCTGGGAGACGGAGTACAAGCGCAAGGTCGCCACACTGCGGTTGCGTCCCTTCGAGCCACTCCCCCAAGGGGCCATGGAGGAACTGACCACCGAAGGCGAGTCGCTGCTCCGCTTCATCGAACCGGACGCGAAGGAAACCGTCGTCACCGTCGCCGACGGCTGACGCGGCTGGTGCGGCCGTCTCAGGCGATGGTCCGGCCCAGGCCTTCCCAGTAGGGCGCGCGCAGATCCTTCTTGAGGATCTTGCCGCTGGGATTGCGGGGCAGGGCGTCCACGAAGTCGACCGAACGGGGGCGCTTGAAGCCGGCGAGGCGGTCGCGGGCATACGCGAGCAGCTCGTCCTCCGTCGGCGCGGCGCCCGGGGCGAGCACGACGACGGCCTTGACGGTCTCGCCCCAGCGCTCGTCCGGGACGCCGATGACCGCGACGTCGGCGATCGCCGGGTGGGCGGCGAGGACCTCTTCGACCTCGATCGGATACACGTTCTCCGCACCCGTGACGATCATGTCCTTGATCCGGTCGGTGAGGAACAGGTAGCCGTCGGCGTCGACGTAACCGGCGTCGCCCGTGCGGAGCCAGCCGTCCCCGGCGAGGAGCCGATCGGTCTCCGCGGGACGGTTCCAGTAGCCCGGCGTGTTCTGCGTGGACCTGGTCAGCACCTCGCCGACCTCGCCCGCCGGCCGCTCCGCGTCCCCGCCCGGCTCGACGATCTTCACCTCCACCCAGTCGTACGGGCGTCCGGCCGAGCGCATCAGATGGGCGCGCGGCCCCTCCGGATCGTGGTCCTCGGGTTCGAGCTGGACGATCGCGCCGGTCGTCTCCGTCATCCCGTACAGCTGGAAGAGCGGGGCCTTGAAGGTGTCGAGGGCGCGGCGCAGCGCCTCCGAGGTGATCGGCGAAGCGCCGTAGGTGATCGCCCGCAGCGCCGAATGGTCACGTGCGGCGGCGCCGGGGACCTGGCACATGAACTGCAGCACCGCCGGGACGATGAACGCGTTCGTGATCCGCTCCCGCTCGAACGTGTCGACCAGCGCGGCCGGGTCGACGTCGCGGACGAGGACCTGCCGGCACCCGGCGAACAGCCCGGCCAGGGCCCAGCCGGAGCCGCCGATGTGGAACAGCGGCATCGGGACGAGGCTCACCGACGAGCCGTCCAGCCGCCACCGGCGGGCCATCCGCTCCCCCACCTCGAAGTTGGCGTTGGTCAACTGGACGCCCTTCGGGACCCCCGTCGTACCGGAGGTGTAGAGCTGCATTACGACGTCGTCCGGTTCTCCGACGAAGCCGGGGTCGTCGGCGTGATGCGCCGCGAGCCACGCCTCGTGGTCCTCGCCGGTGAGGACGGTCCGTCCGGGAATCTCGGACGCGAGGGCGGCGAACTCGGCGTCCAGCACCGTCATCGGCGCCTGCGCGTCCGCGATGACCGCGGCGATCTCGGCGGGGGTCAACCGCCAGTTGACCGGGGCCGTCACCGCGCCGATCTTCGCGGCGCCGAACAGCAGGTCGAAGAACTCGGGCGCGTTCTTGCCCACGTAGGCGACCCGCGAGCCGTGCCCGAGGCCCGCCGCCAGCAGAGCCCTCGCGACCCGGCTGGAGCGCTCGTCCAGTTCGGCGTAGCTCACGGTCCGCCCGTCCCCGGTGACGGCCGGCGCCGTCCCCCGTTCGCGGGCGTGGTCACGGACGATGGACACGACCCGGTAGTCCACACCGACCCCTTCCGAATCTCGTTCGGTTGCGTGCGGCCGACCCTATCGATCTGGGCACGGGCGACGAAAGCGGCCATCCGCCGCCACATGCGGACATGACGCTGTGAGCGTGGACAACTTCGAATAGTGATCAATCCGATACCTGCACTGATTGAAAGATCCACCAAATGGGTTCAAGCTGTCTCCGACGTCTGGAATGCCCCGCCCCGTTCCGTCCGACCGCCGACAGGACACGACCAATGTTCGAGATCTGGGAGACGAGTGAGCCGGCGCGGCTCATCAGCGACGCGGGGAGCCTGAAAGTGGCATTGGAGAAGGTCGACACCATGTGCCGCCTGCGGCATGACCAGGCCGCGGCCCATGTGGGCGAGGCCGGGGAGGGCTACCACTTCGAGATCAGGGACCTCCACGGCAAGGCCCTCGCACGGCTCAGCTACGTCCCCGACACCTCCCGCGCCTATCAGAGCGTCGTCATCGAGGAGATGCGAGGCGAAGAGCACCGCGAATAGGAGCGCCGCCACTCCCAGCGCCCCGCCCCCGGCCGCACGGCCGGGGGCTTTCGCTTGCGAGGGCCGAAACCCGCGGGGAGTGCGGCGAGTCCGCCGCCGGATGGCAGGATGCGTCCGTACCCATGTGACCTCGGACGGCGGGAGTGGCGGTGCGGAAGGCGCGGCGGCGATCACAGCCGCGGGAGGCGACGGCCGCGGCTCCCCTCACGGAGGCCGCCGGCGAACTGACCGCCGAGGCCGTGCGGTCCCTCCACCGAGGCGACGCCGCGGCATTCCGGCAGCTCGTGGCGGAGCTCACCCGACGGCCCGGAGTTCCCGGCTGGCCGCTCGCCGTCCGCCGATGCCTGGCCACGCGGCTGGAGCGGGGGATCACCACGGCCTGGGAGCGCGGCTGGCAACCGGCCGACGTGGTCCGGTTCACGTCCCACCGCCGCACCGCCAGGCACGCACGGCTGGCGGCGGACGCGATCGCGGGCGAGTTGCGGGCCTACACCGCCACCACCCTGGACGACGAGTGGTACGCACAACTCGCCGTCCTCGAAGCCGAGGTGTGGTGGGAGGACGATGACGAGCATCCGGACGCCTGGTGCGAACGCGAAGGGGTCGGAACCTCGGCCTACATCGCCTGCGCCATCGAACTCGTCCACCTTCTGGAGGCCCTGCCAAAGCTCCCGGCCCTTGGCCCACCCCCTGGCACGGCCACCACGGGCAGGGCCGACACAGGAGCGTCCGCTCCAGACGGGTCCAGCACCGGCAGCTCCAATACCGGCTCGTCCTATACGGGCAGAGCCAGACCAGGCACGTCCGGCACGGGCAGGGCGAGCACAGCAGGGGCCAGTACGGGCGCGTACGGTTCGGACGGCCCGAGCTTGGGCTCGGGGACGGCGGCGCGCGAGCGGGTGCAGGACGTCGATCAGCGGACGCTCGGCCGGGTCAGGGCGCTTCTGGCCAAGGCGGAGTCGACCGAGTTCCCCGAAGAGGCGGAGGCGCTGAGCACACGCGCCCAGGAACTGATGGCGCGGCACAGCATCGACCACGCGTTGCTGGCGGCGGAGACAGGCGACATCAGCGGCCCCGCCGGACGCCGCATCGCGGTGGACAACCCCTACGACGCGCCCAAGGCGGTCTTGCTGACGGTTGTGGCCGACGCGAACCGCTGCAGGGCCGTGTGGCATCGGGAGCTGGGGTTCTCCACGGTCGTCGGTTTTCCGGCCGATCTGGCCGCGGTGGAGATGCTGTTCACGTCGCTGCTCGTCCAGGCGACGTCCGCCATGGTGCACGCGGGTCCCCGACGCGATGCGCGGGGAAGGTCAAGGACGCGTTCGTTCCGTCACGCCTTCCTCAACGCCTACGCCGCCCGTATCGGGGAGCGGCTGCGGGAGGCGGCGGACCGGGCGACCGTGAACGCGGGCGGAAACGCTCTGGTTCCCGTCCTGACCGTGCGCGACCGGGCCGTCGAAGAGGCCGTCGGCACGCTGTTCCCGAACCTCGCCAAGGGTAGGGCGGGTTCGGTCTCCAACTATGAAGGCTGGGTCGCCGGGCGAGCGGCCGCGGACCTCGCCAGCCTGAACGGGCGCCACGAGGTCACCGGGGCGTATCACCGTTCCTAGCGCGCGGGGTCCCCCCGGGGGGCGAGGGGGACTTCCGGTCATGTGCGCGTTTCCTTCTGATCGCGGGAGCGGGTCAGGCCTTCTTACGCCGGGTATTGCCGCCCCGGCCACGGAGCGGCACGCCCGCCTCCTTCAGGACGTTGTAGATGAACCCGTACGACCGGCCGGTCTCGGCCGCCAGGTCTCGGATGCTCTCGCCGGCGGCGTACCGCGGAGCGAGCTCGGCGGCGAGTCGTGTGCGTTCGGCACCGGTCACACGGGTGCCCCTCGACAGTGTTCGGGCCACGGGGACCTCCAGTTTCCAAGGCTGCGCCACGGGGCCCGTCCCCGCAGCTCACAGCAGTGTTGATCTCCCCAACGTACACATTCCCCCTGATTACGCCGTCGATGCCGCGCGAATCACCGCGAATTCGGCCGAAGCTGGTCTTTTCCGTGGTGAACGGCGTGTCGCACCTGGACGGCGGGCCTCAGATCGCAGGCGTCGGCCGTCACCGGGCCCCTCGGCCGAAGCGGGCCCCGGACCGGAACCCCGGCCCCGCCGACCCCCTCGCACACGCCCACGATGGACCACCCCACCATGCCGAGAGTCGGCCCTAGGCAGGACCACTGGCGGGGATGGCGGCGGAGGCGACGGCACGGACCCGCCCTGCACCCGACGACACAGTGGCACCTGACAACACGGCGTTCGAAGCGACGGCGCCGGCACGTGCCGCACCCGACAATGCAGCGGCGACGGACCCGGCGGCATCGGACGGCTTGGCGGAGGCGGAGGGAAAGCCCTCAGGCGGCACGCTGGGGCGCGGCACCGCACTGGGTACAGCCGGCACAGCACCGACGGCAACGGGCGCAGCGACGGACGGAGCCCCAGACGAAGCGGAGGACGGAGCAGCGGACGGCGCGGAGGACGAGGCCTGAGCGGAGGGGACGGTGGCAGAGGTGCCCGAGCTGGTGACGGCCGAAAGGGCGGCGGAGGTGTCGGTGAGTGCGCGCGTGCCGGGGGCGACCGGCGGACCGGCGGTACCGGGGGCGGTCGCCTGGGAAGCGGCTTCACGGATGGACAGGTCCGAGCGGCGCAGCGGATGGCGCAGGGGGTCGAACGGGAAGAAGGACGTCTCGGTCAGCCCGTCGACGGTGAGCAGCTCACCGGGCTGGAGGGGGCGCCAGCCCGGCCGGTCGTCCATCGGCTCGCTGGCGATGACGACGGCGGGCACCGGCCCGTCCGTCCCGGCCGCACGTCCGGGCCCGCTCACGCCGCCCTCGCCGGGCGACAGCACCCACAGCTCGTTGCTCTCCGGGTAGCGCAGCGCCCACATCCGCCCGGCCTCCGCGACGAGCAGGTTGAGGGAGAAGACCGGGAGCTCGGCCGCGATGCGCCGCACCGCCTCGACGATCCCGGCCGTCGTGTCGCCGCGGCGGCGGATCTCCGCGGTCACGTAGGCGAAGACGAGCTCGGAGTCGGTTTCGCCGGCGACATGGGCGCGGTCCACGTCCGTCATCCAGGTGCGGAGGACGTCGAGGCCCTTGACCACCCCATTGTGCGCGAAGAGCCGGTCGCTCATGACGAACGGGTGGCAGTTGTGCACGGTCAGACCACCGACCGAGGCGTCCCGGACATGCGACACGAACGTGTGGGACGGCACGTTCCTGGCGTGCAGGTCGAAGTCGGCGTTCTCGAAGGCGGCCAGCGGTGCCCGGTCGCGGACTGGTTCACCGCCGAGCGAGAACCATCCGAGCCCGGCCCCATGCTGCATCCGGTGGCTCTGTGCACGCAGGCTCCTGGGCGCGTCCAGCAGCCAGTGGGCCGCCCTGACACGGGGTCCTCCTGTACTCATACCGAAAAGTCGGCACATGCCGTCGCCTTTCACATCAACCTAACCGCGGGTGACGGCAACCTTACCGAACGTCGCCATCTTCGTTGGGCGATTCTCGCCAATCCGGCCCGTGTCCCTGACAGGCAAGCCCGAGGGTCCCGCAGAGACAAGACGGCCCCGGGCAGGCACGGTTCGCTGCTGGTTACGACCGGCGCACGTTGGAGGATGCCATGCCCGAGGACGCGACGACGGAGTTCTGGAAGAACCTGAAGCCGATCCGGAACTCGCAGAAGCCGGACGCCCTGCCCGAGGTGTACCTGTCGAAGGTCGCCACGGACGACGACCGCTACTACGTGCCGTTCACCGAGACCGTCGGTTCCCGCCCGCTGTGGATCAACGTCAAGGACAACTCGTGGGCGGACGTCCTGCGCGCCACCAGCGCGGGACTGGTCAACCGGCACTACCACCCCCACGAGGTGTTCGCCTACACCATCTCCGGCAAGTGGGGCTATCTCGAACGTCCCTGGACCGCCACGGCCGGGGACTTCGTCTACGAGGCGCCCGGCGAGGGCCACACGCTGGTCGCCTACGAGAGCGGCGAGCCGATGAAGACGATGTTCATCGTGAAGGGCCCGCTCATCTGGCTGGACGAGAACGGTGACGCCGATGGCTATTTCGACGTCCACGACTACATCGCGATGTGCCGCGAGCACTACGACAAGGTCGGCCTAGGGTCCGACTACGTCGACTCCCTCTTCCGCTGAGGGCCGGCGGATAGACTCGGCCTCCTCCACCGCCCTGCCAGGGAGCGTTCCCGCGAACGCGAGGAGGTCGAGATGGCCGTTTCCGTCACGGAGTCGCGCGTGTCGACCGAGGAGGTCCCGCCCGACGACCGGATCGCCTACTGGGAGGAGTACAACGCGCGTGCACTGGTCGGGCTCACCTGCTCCTCGTACGCGGAGGGCGGGCTCCTGGCGCAACAGACGAACCTGCGTGTCGGAGGGCTGCGCCTGGCCGACATCCGGGGCAACGAACACGTCATAGAACGGACACCGCGAACCTGCCGGGACTTCCCCAAGGAATCGGTCTTCGCGAGTCTCGTCCTCAAGGGCGAGGCGGTCTTCTACCATTCCGGCGGATGCCTGACCGTCAACGCGGGCGACCTCGTCCTCTACGACACGGCCCGTCCCTACCTCTTCGGCTTCTCCACCCCCATGCGGAAGCTGCTCCTGGACATCCCACGGGAGATGTTCGCCGAACGTTTCCGTTCACCGGCCCTGCCTGCACCCATCGCACTCACCACAGACCACGATTCACCGGCGTCCAGGGCCCTTCGGTCCCTCCTCCTAGGGCTCGCCCAAGCAAAGGGACCGGACGGCGCCGACGGTCTCGCCCTTGAACTCCTCGGCAATCTCGCGACCGCACGAGCCGGGGACCGCCCCGGCTCGCCCACCCGCCTGCTCCACCTCGTCGTGGCAAAGGACTACATCGAACGGCACCTCCATGACCACGGTCTGAGCACTGGACGGATCGCCGCCGCACTGGGCATCTCGGTCCGGCACCTCAGCCGCGTCTTCGAACCGGAAGGGCTCACCCCCGCCCGTTACGTCATGCAGCGTCGGTTGACGAAGGCCAAGGAGGATCTGACCGATCCCACGGCGACCCGTACCACCGTCGCCGAGATCGCGCACCGTCACGGGTTCGCCGACCAGGCTCACTTCACCCGCGTCTTCCGCGAGCACTTCGGCTGCACGCCGGGGGCTGCCAGACCGGCGTGAGCGAGGGTTATCCCCAGAATCGGGTTCTACTGCTTCCGGCCGGGACGGCGGCACATGCTTGCCAGGTCCCGTCCCGGCACGGAAGGAGCGGCCTCCGATGGCCACGATCACGTTCCCGGTTCCGTCCACCACGACCTCCCGGTTCGCCGTCGCGGCCAGGAGCATCCCCGGCGACCTCGCCGGCCTGATCCGCCGAAGTCCCGCCGACCCCTTCCACGCCCACATCACCGGACGGCTCGGCTCGCCGCAGTTGCAGGTCATCCGGGAGGACCTCACTTCCCTGCGCTGGGACCCCGCGCAGGTCAAGGCCGCCGGCCCCGACGACGGCCCGGCCGCGCGGGCCTTCAACAACGCCCCGGAGTTCGCCGTCATCACCGCCTTCGCGCCGATCACCGACCAGCCCCGAGGCGTCCAGGTCGCCCGCGCAGCCGCCTACGCCATCGCGAACGCCACCGGCGGCATCGTGGCCGACCTCATCACCGGCCACATCCTGACGCGCACCACCGAGAGGACGCACTTCGTCCTGGCCGACCAGTGGCTCGGCGACGTCCTCCCGCCATTTCGCTCCAACGGCCGCTGCACGGCCGCGGAACCCGACCTCGACCCCGAGGGGGTGAACGGCTGTGCCTGCGTGCGTCTCCGCACCCGCGGCCTCCGCCGCTTCGGCCTCCCCGAACTCCAGATCAGCGACGTCGCCTGCCCGCACGACCTGGCGGCCCTCAACGTCCTGCGTACAACCGCCCGCCGCCTCCTGACCGACCACTGGTCCTGGCTGGCCACCGGCCCCGCCGCCCACACCCGCACGATCACGGCCACCCCGCACCTCGGCCAAAGCGACTTCAACGACTTCTGGGGCGCCACCCGCCGCCCGCACCCGGCACCGTTCCAGGTGCGCCTGTCCCCCTTGACCCCACGTCTCCTCACCGTCGGCCCACCCGACGACTTCGACGGCACGATCAACGACTGGCTCTGCAGCGAAACCCTCCCCCGCGGCATGTACGACGTCCTGAAGGCCCCCGCCGACACCCCACTCCCAACCGCCGCCTGACCCTCCACACCACGCGTCGACGCGCACACCACCAACCACGCCTGGACGCCACCAGCTCCAGCTCGTTGACGCGGTAGCCGTGGAGCTCGGCTGCTTTGAAAGATCAGCCCGGCGCTCGCTCGCGCACGGTGACGAACTCGTGCACGGTCACGGACCCGTGCACGGTCACGGACTCGTGCACGGTGACGGACTCGTGCACGGTGACGGAGGCGACGGCGGCGTCGCGGTCGGCGGACGGCGCAGCGACGAGGTCGGCGCCGGTGGCGTTGTGGTCTCACCGCACGCCGCCCTCACCGCACGCCGCCCTCACCGCACGCCGTCTCAGCGCACGCAGGCCTCACCGCGCGTCGGCCTCACCGCGCGCTGGCCTTGCCGGGAGTCGCGGGGCGCGGGCGACAGCGACGCTGCGCGGTGCCGGGGCGCGGGTCGCCGGCGCTGGCAGCCACGGGCAGGCACGCCCGCCCACCGCCGCCTGCCACGCAGGCGATTGGGAGTGTCCTGTCGCTGACGGCGGCCGACCCGTCCGACGAGCTCATCGGCATCCTGCTGACGCAGCGCCGACCGGCCTCCCCGGCAGCACCCCGTGCGCGGCGGCACCCCGCATGGACCATGGCAGGGCTGTGGCCGCGACTGCACCATGCGGTACAGGGCGAGCCCGGGGCGCGCGGCAGGTGGACTGGCCGTCGACGCTCGTGGACGCCGCCGCCAACCGCGCCAAAAGGGAATCGCCGTCCGGCCCCAATCCGGTCGATCGGTGCAAGAGGGGCAGCAAGATCCACGTGCAGTCGGACGCCGCCGCTGGGCTGCCGCTGGTGGTCACGGTGCCGACTGCCAACGTTCACGACAGCCGGGCGTTCAGCCGCTCCCGATGGCGTTGCGGGCAATCGGGTCTCAGCGTGGACCACGCCGCCGGCGACCAACCGGGGCCAATCGTGTCGTCCATGAGCCCTCGATAACGCCGAGTGAGACTTATGACACCACGCCGCCACCCGCACATGCTGCTTCAGGCCCGGTGAACCGCCGCTAAAGCGGCTGGGGGCACACGCGAAACCATCCGGGCATCTTCAGGCCGCGTGCGCGCAAACCATGTATTGCCAGGGAAATTTGTGAAGGTGCTTCTGCCGCTTCAAACGCACTGCAGGCAACGAACCGACGAATCGGAATAATCCAGAAAATGCCGCACATATAACCCGGAGCGGGACGGAAGAACGACGACGGTCGCAAGATCAACTGTGAGCAATGTTCAACGCTCCGTAGCCAAAGTGACTACGATCGGCATTCTCACGGTGACCGACGCGATCCCCCGGGGCGAAGATGAACCGTTTCCTGGCACAACCCAGACTTGCCGTCGTGATCTGCGGCTTGCTCCGCTGTACCGGCGGGGTGCTGGGTTGTACCGCGGTGGCCGGCGCCATCTCCATCGGCGCGGCCGCACCTGCCGACGCGGTCGCCCGTGTCGAGCCGGAGCCGCGCAGGTCCATACCGCCCGTCTGCCGTCATGCCAGGAGCACCGGGGACTGGTACACCGCGTACAAATGCAGGGAGGCATGGCTGGCGATGTACGAGAGGTCTCGCAGGAAATCCGGTCGCGGTGGGGAGTTCGACCGCTGGGGAGACCGATACGACCGGCCGCCCAGGCGCCGGTCCCCATCGCGCAGGCAGCTTGAGGAGTGGCTCCGCCAACGGCCCACCGCGCCGGACTCTCCCGATATCACGCCTCCACCACGGGCACGGCCGAAGATCACAACATCGCCGCCCCGATCCCCAGAACCGACTCCGGCACGCTCCCCCGGATCGTCCGCCGAGCCCTCCATTGAGCCGACTCCCACCTCCGTACGCACAACTCTCACCCGTGAGGCGGAGGACCTCGACTCACGTCCGCCCTCCCTGCAGCCTGTCCTGCTCCTGGGCCTGCTCCTCCCCACCGTGGCGGCGATCTGCTACCCGTTCCGGCACCGTCTCTACGCCGCCGCCGGCCTCCCCCCGTTCTCCACGACCGGACCCGCCGAACCACCACCCCGGGCCGTCCCTTCCAGTCACCAGCCGGACCTCGACCCCTTCGCGGCTCCGGCCCTGGGCCTGACCGGCCCGGGCGCGGTCGCGACGGCGCGAATACTGGCCTTGTCGGCCCTAGACGAGCACGGCGGGAAGTCCCTGGTGGTGATACCGCGCCCTGATACCACCAGTCTGTTCGGCCTGGCCGAGGACGAGCTCCTCGACGACGACACCGCCGGCCTCTTCATACCGGGCAACCTCGACGCCGCCCTGGCATATCTCGAGACCGAACTCGCCATCCGCGAGAACACCGGCGTGACACAGGCACGGCGTCTCCTCCTCGTGGCCGATCCCGATGGAGAGACCGACAGGATCAAGGCCCTCCTCGACCGCCACCCGGGTGGTGTCTCCGTGATCCTGCTCGGCGCCTGGACGGGCGAGCAAGCCAGCGTGGATGACGAGGGCCTGGTCGACGCCTCTCCCGCAATGGCCGTCTCCTTCCCCGAGCGTCTCCCCGCGATGTCCCGCACCGAGGCCCGTGACCGCCTCTTCTCGGCCCTCGTCCGCCAACGACAGGACCAGAAACCCCCGTCCAGACGCCGCTCCACCTCCCGCCGCCCTTAGGAGGGGTCCGATGCCCCTATGGATGTCAAGCCGCGGCTGGGGCTGTCGCGCGGGGTGGGCAGGTGATGAGCTGGTGGATCTCACGGGCGATGTATCGCTTGAGGCACCGGACGGCCTCCCCGGGAAGTGGGGAAGGTCTTGTTGCCCAGCAAGACGCCCAGCGGGGGGAGGGCGGCGGCGACATGGAAGTCCTCGTGGGTGTCCACTCCCACGATCACCTCTGACCATCGGTGGACGACGGAACAGAGGCGAGGTGAGGGGTGCCGGGCACGATGTCTCCCCTCGTATAGGCTGCCGCGATCGCGGCATCCACCGCCCCCACATCAGCCAGGACCCTTGCCATGAACGACGACCATCACGGCCTCGCGCCAGTTCCTGAGCGCGCAGCCGCGCTCATGCACGCCTCCCTGGCCGGCTTGTCGGTCGGTGACGCGTTCGGTGACCAGTTCTTCCTGCATGCCAACCGGCATCTCACTGCCGCGGACCTCCCTTCACCGCCGTGGGAGTGGAGCGACGATACCGAGATGGCCTGCTCGGTCGTCGCCTGCCTGCGCCGTCACGGATCCATCGACCAGGACGCTCTTGCCGCCTCCTTCGCCGCACGCATGGACACCGGACGCCGCTACGGCGCCGGGGCCCTGGAACTCCTCGAACGCATCCGGGACGGACACCTGTGGCGGGCCGCATCGGCCGAGTCCTTCGGCGGCAATGGTTCCTTCGGCAACGGCGCCGCCATGCGTGTCGCTCCCCTGGGAGCCTTCTACATCGGCGACCCGGCGCGCGCCGCCGCGGAGGCCACCCTCCAAGCCGAGATCACCCACGCCCACACTGAAGGGATCGCAGGCGCGGTCGCCGTCGCCGTCGCCGCCTCCCTCGCGGCCACCGACGCCGCCGAGAACCTGATCGAGGCAGCACTCGATCACGCTCCCGGAACCTACGTCCGACGAGGCCTCCAACGCGCCCGCCGCCTCAAGAAGGCGACACCCGAACAAGCGGTACAGGCCCTGGGCAACGGCTCACGCATCACCGCCCAAGACACCGTGCCATTCGCGCTCTGGACAGCCGCCCGTCACCTAGACGACTACCCGGTCGGTGTCCGGGCCTGCGTCACGGCCAGCGGCGACATGGACACCACTGCCGCGATCGTCGGCGGCATCATCGCCGCCAGCACCGGGATCGACGGCATCCCATCAGCGTGGCTCGACTCCCGCGAATCCCTCCCCGGATGGCTGGAGAACAGCCCAACAGCTTGACACCCCGGTGCAGATTCCAAATACCGGTGCAGGTTCCAGATATAGGCGTGTAGTCGTGCGGCAGATAGCGCCCGGGGATGCCGGTGTAGTCGACGTAGAGGATCGCGTCCATGATGGTGCGCAGATCGTGTTCGGGTGGGCGGCCGATGTCCAGGGCTCCTGCGCGGCGCCGTTCGCGCTAGTACTCCAGCCGCATTTAGTGATCGATGAGGCGTTGTTGTCGTTGGTAGTGGCAGCGGCGGGCGCGGGCCTGGTGGCGGCGTCGCCAGCGTGACCA
>NZ_JBEZGN010000053.1:0-46862 GCF_040650055.1 Spirillospora sp. NPDC048819
AGGGCGTGGACGCGGGCCGCGTGGCCCTGGAACCCATCCGCACGGAGCACTCCCCGAGGGTGACGCACCTGACCTACGCCGTCCGGGAGCGGTAGACGCACGGCGGACGACACACCGCGGACGCGAAGGGAACACCCCATGCGGTTGGCACGCAGACGGGTTTTCCTGCCGGGATGACCAGCCCACCAGCTGAACGGCCAGGACGGCGCCGCCCATGCGGGAGAATCGCCAGGTGGGAAGGCCAGGAACGAGCCTTTCACGTGAGCCGAGTCAAGGACCAATTGATGAGGTGCGCACTAGCCGGAGGCGAGTTAGGGGAGACGGCCGCGAGTCGGAGCAGATCCCGGGCCGGTGATGGCTTCTTCGACAAGCCGTCCCGGTGCGGCAGCCCGAGATCGTGGTCTGTGTGAGGATTGCTCCAGTCTGTGACTCAGACCGTACGGAAACCCCCGGCTGGAGGGTTCAGGACGATCCGGGCACCACCTCGATCCGTGGGGTGGTGCCTGCCGAGCCGTGCACCACTACCCGGTCGGTGCCGACCGCCAGCCGCACCAGTTCCCTGCGACGCAGAAGCATCCCGTGCTCGGTCGTCCAGTCCGCGGTCAGTGCCTTGTCGTCGACCAGCGCCTCAGTCGGCCCAAGGTCCCGCCACTGGGTGCCGACGAGGAGATCCCAGAACCGGTCCTGGGCCTCCTCCAGACGCCGGGCGGCGGCGAGGCTCGGCCGGAGGAGCATCGAGGCGGACATCGCCGAGGTGTAGGCGGTCCGGGCCTCGCGCAGGGCGTCCACCCGGGTACGGCCGGCGGCCCGCACCGGCCGCCCGGCCAGCGCGACGACCTGTCCGGCGAGCTCGTTCCCGAGGTTGTACAGCCTCTCGCGCACTTCCCCCAGCGGCGTATATCCGATCAGCATGGACGGCAGCATGTGTGGTGCGCGCCACCAAGCGAAGGCGCGCGCCACCTGCCGCCGGTGCTGCGGGTCGGCATACCAAGCCCATAACTCGCGTGCTTTGGTCAGCTCCGCATCGATGAGGGTGAGCCGGGCGAGTTGCCATCCAGCGCTGGGTGAGGGGTCCGACAGCCGACGACGGGTGAACTTCTGGAGTTCGCGGTCCACCAGTTCGGTGCAAACCCAGACCACCAGCCCGCAGTCGTCGTCCGCGCACTGGTAGTACATCGCCCCATAGCCGTAACCCGACTGACGCGGCAGCGTGGCGTGCAGGACGTGGCCGCAGTGGGCGCAGTGGATCAGGCCATTCCCGACGCGCATCACGCGGTTATGCCTGACGTTCACGTGCCGCGCGAGCACCGTCGTGAACACGTCCAGATCCAAGGCGGTACCTCCTCGACGCGACCGTGTTCGGCGTCAAGACGTCACCGTAACCGCTGGCGGCCGGGACCGGTCCCGGCCGCTGCGGTGTGCGGACACGACAGCGAAGGCCCCATGGAAGGCCGGGGGCGCCGCGCCTGACCGGAGTGGACCAGCACCAGGTCTGTCACTGGACCGCGATCCGCGCCGTACGTGCGCTGCAGCTCGCGTTTGGCCAGTGCCGGCCAGGGCGTCACGGCGGCTCGCCGCCTACAACTCGATTCTTGAACATCACAGGCACCGGCCCCCTTCGGTCGCCAAGCACCTCGTTCGTCCCACCGCAACGACCCGAATAATCTCAAACTCACCAACACAGCCCAACCGTCAAGGCCAGCCGCTCTCGGGTCTTGAGGCAGGCTCTCCGTGTGAACCGCCGATACCACTATGTCGGGCCTGCTGAGATCCGTGAGCAGTTGGCAGTCGGTGGTTGTCCCGGGCATCTGCTGCACGGAGCGCGAGAGAGGGCCGCGGCCTGGATGTGGTCGAAGCCCTCTCGGCGCGTGTGGGGCGTGCGGGTCATGCGGTTGCCGGGCGGCCGCGGCCGAGGCGGCGGGCGATGCGGCTCATGAGTTGGGACATCTTGGACGGGAACGCGTTCGGCTCGGGGACGGCGATGGGGCGGACCCGGCCGTTGTGGATGGCGGTGATGCGCCAGCCCTCGTCGGTGTTCACGACCACGATGGTCTGGCGCGACAGACGCCGCTTGGGGAGCTTGGACCTCCAGGGCATCAGCACCGAAGCGGTGCCGTACAGGATGGCGACGTCCGGGGTGATGTAGCGGATGGACTCCAGGTCGCCGACCAGGGCCGAGCCGGCGAGCACGCCGCGGAAGAGCTTGTCGTGGTTCTCCTGGTGCTGTTCGCGGCCGGTCGCGCGGGTGCCGTCGTAGGAGACGTAGTCGGAGTCGTCCGTGAAGCAGGCGCCGAAGGCTTGGGCGTCGCCTGCGGTCCAGGCCTGCATGAACCGCTCGAACAGGTCCTTGATCTGAGCGTCGGTGTGCTGGGTGCTCATGGCGTCCTCCACAGTGCTATCGTTTCGATCAACGAAACCTACGATAACAGAAAGCTTCGAATGTCGAAAGATGGATTCGCGGAGAAGATCGCGATGCAGTTCCGACTGCTCCAACAGAGCTTTGACGCCTTCGACGAGGCCGTCGCGGCCCGCCTCAAGCTCAACCGCACCGACCTGCGCTGCCTGGACGTCGTCCTGGGCGGCGGGCCGCTGTCGGCAGGACAGGTCGCCGCCGCGCTCAAGCTCAGCCCGGCGGCCACCACCACCGTCATCGACCGCCTCGAACGCGCCGGCTACGTCCTGCGCTCCCGAGACGCCGCCAACCGGCGACGCGTACTGGTGGAGGCCACCGGCGCCGCACGGAAAGTGGAAGAGGAGATCTACCTGCCCGTCGGGGAGGCGGGCGCGCAGGCGCTACAGCGCTACGACCAGGACCAACTCGCCACCATCCTCGACTTCCTCCAAACCGCCCGGAAGGTCCAAGAGGACCAGACCACACGCATCAGCACATCCCCCGACGCGGCGGCGCCTCCGGCCGACCGGGAGTGATCGGACGGACCCTTCTCCCCCGCCCGCTGCCCATCAGGCACGAGCGAGGCGCCATCGCGTGGCGGCGGCGGAGTCGCGCTCCACCTTGCCGTTGTGGTGAGGCGTGTACGGCGTGATGCGTTGGCGCCCTGCGCCCAGTAGGGCTTGGGTGAACGTGCCGGCGCAGCAGGCGAGCCCCGTTGTCGGTGACGATGCTCTTGCGGCGCTCGACGGTCGTGGCCTGGGCGCTTCCCCGTCCCGGGACTCGCGAGCCGCCGCCGTCGGGGATCCGTCCGACCTCCTTCACGTCGATGTGGACCATGTGGCCGGACGACGAGCGGTGATCTTCTGCGGGGTCCGGTTCGTGCCGCCGCCGGCAGCGTTGGACGAGGCGGAGGCGCCCCTCGGGGACGGCGGGGCATTGCGGTGAGTCACGGGTGGTTAGCGCCAGGGATCGAGGGCGTGCTTGCCGTGGGTCTGGCCGGCTTCGAGTTGCTGCAGCACCTTGGGCCCTTCGGCCAGGGGGTGAACCCGGGGGGTGCCTGGCGGGTAGACGCCGTAGGCGATGAGTGCCTCGATCTCGGTGAGCAGCGACTGGTAGAGGGCTGGGGCCTCCGCCGCGAGCGCACCGATGTGCAGGCCCTTGATCTGGGCGTGATGGGTGAAGACCAGATCGTGCGTGGTCACGGTGGCATCGCCGGAGGCCGCACCGAACACCACGACACGTCCGGTGAAGGGCTTGGTGACCGCCAGACTGGTCTCGAGGGTGGCCTGGCCCACCGATTCCAGGACCAGGTCGACGCCGCCGGTCAGGCGGGAGATCTCCGCGGCCAGCTCGGGATTCCGGCTGTCCAGGACCTCGTCGGCGCCGAGCGCCTTGACGGTGGCGTGCTTGACCAGGGACGCCGTGGCGATCACGCGGGCACCGTAGTGGCGGGCGAGGCGGACCGCGGCCTGCCCCACACCGCCGGCCGCGGCATGAACGAGCACCACATCACCGGACTTGATCTCACCCAGCGGCTTCAGCGCCGCCAATGCGGTGGCCCAGTTCAGCACCATTCCGAGGGCCTCGGCGTCGCTCCAGCCGGACGGCACTGGGAGGACGCCCGCGGCCGGCATCGTCATGTACTGGGCGAAGGCGCCCGGGCCGACTCCGACGACGTGAGTGCCGGTCGGAAGTGGGCTCTCGACGTCCGGGCCGACGCCCACGATCTCGCCGGCGGCTTCGAACCCTGCCACGTAGGGCGCCTGCGGTCCACCGCCGTAGGTGCCACGGGTCTGCATGACGTCCGCGAAGTTGACGCCCGCGGCGCCGACGCGGATCAGGTACTCGCCGGCCACCGGGGCAGGGAGGCGCTGGTCGGTTGCGAGGGTCAGGTCCTGCGGTCCCTGGTGCGAGGGCTGGATCAGTGCTCGTATGGTCTGCTGCTCGTTGATCTCCATGTGGTGAACGTAGGAGTCTGACACTTACGTCAAGGTCAAGCAGCTGTTCATGAAGCGGTGCGGCGGGCCTGCTGAAGGTAGGTGTCGAGTGCTGCCTGCTGATCGCTGAGAGCGGCGATACGGGCAGCCAGTCGATCGCGGTAGCTCTGCACCTCGTGCAAGAACTCTGCGCACACCACGTCGGTGCCGACATCGGGTTCATCAGTCAACTGGGGCAGAACTTCCCGGATCAGCCGCACCGGCAGTCCGGACTCCAGCAGCGAGCGGATGACGAGTACCCGGTCGATCGTGGACTGGCAGTAGTCGCGGAACCCATTGCTGAACCGGCCGGGGACGATCAAGCCCTCATTCTCGTAGTGCCGCAGCGACCTCGCACTCACACCGCTCACTCGGGAGGCTTCGCTGATCTTCATATCTGGAGGCAACGTCGGTGAGCACCCCGATCTTCCAGCGCCAGTCACCCCGACGTGGTCAGGCGCCAACCACCTCATGTCCCGCAGCACCTAGGCGTCCCCGGCAACGGCATCTACCCGCGCTGCCGAAGGCACCACTTCCAGTGCAGAGCCAGGCACGGGTTAGAGCGCAGAGATGATCAGCGCGTCGCCCTCAGACAGCCGGCCCCCAGTCGCCCTCAGACAGCCGGCCTCCATGGGACCGTCCGCAACGTCACGGACACTCGTCGGCCGTGAGGCACCCGTCCGTTCGGGTCAAGGTCGGTCCTGTCGGTCGGCGACCGCCAGCGGCTGGATCAGAAACTTAAGTCTCCACTTGACTTTGCGGGCTCGGCGAATAAAGTTAAGTGCATGCTTAAGTATGAGGCGGAGGCGGCGGACCGGGTGTTCCACGCGCTCGCGGACGCGAACCGGCGAGCGATGATCGAGCGCCTGACCCGCGGCCCGGCCACCGTGAGCGAGCTGGCGGCCCAGCTCGGGGTGACCGTCGCCGCGACGGTCCAGCACCTGCGGGTACTGCAGGACGCCGAGCTGGTGCGGTCGGAGAAGGTCGGGCGGGTACGCACCTGCCAGATCGATCCGGCCGGCCTCCGCAACGCCGAGGCGTGGTTGCGGCGCCAGCGCACGACGTGGGAGCACCGCCTGGACCGCCTCGACGCCGTCCTCGACGACCAAGCGAAGGAGCAAGGGTCATGACCGACCACACGGTGAAACACAGCACGTTCACGCTGGAGCGGACCTACGCCGCCTCCCCCGCCGCGGTCTTCGCGGCCTGGTCCGACCGCGACACGAAGGCGAAGTGGTTCGCGGCCGAGGACGGCCGCTACTCGCTGGACTTCCGGGTCGGCGGCACCGAGGCCGTGCACGGCGGCGACGGGGTCGACCTCGTCGCGAGAAGCGACTACCACGACATCGTCGGCGACGAGCGCATCGTCTACACCACGGCCCTGTTCACCGACGGGGTCCTGTCGACCGTGTCGCTGACCACCGTGCAGTTCGCCCGCGACGGCGACGGGACCCGCCTGGTGCTGACCGAACAGGGCACCTTCCTGGACGACCGGGAACAGCCCGGGTGGCGCGAGCAGGGCACCGGCGACTGGCTGGACGCCCTCGGCCGCCAGGTGGCCGAGCGATGACGGCGGACGACGACCGGCAGATCCGCGAGCTGCTGGAGGCCCGCACCCGGGCGTTCGGCCGCCGGGACGCCGCAACCGCGGCCGCCGGCTACGACGACGACCTCGTGCTGTACGACGCGGTCGGCCCGTTCGTCCGCCGCGGCGAGGACCCGGCCGCCCGGATGGACGAGTGGATCGCGTTGTACCGGACCGGGATCGGGCACGAGATCCGCGACCTGGAAATCACCGCCGGAGCCGATCTCGCGTTCTGCCACTTCCTCGTCCGGATCAGCGGCACGATGCGGGACGGCACCGAGGTCGGCATGTGGGTGCGCGCGACGAGCTGCCTTCGCCGGCGGGGCGGCGCCTGGACGATCGTCCACGAGCACGCGTCGGTGCCCTTCGACGCCGACACCGGCCACGCCGTGCTGCGCGGGGAGCTTTGATGACCCTCCAACACCGGATTCAGGACATCCTGGACGAACTGGTCGCCTCTGGGGCCGAGACCGGCCTGCAGGTCGCCGTCCACCACCGGGGCCGTCGGGTCGTCGACGCGGTCGCCGGTGTCGCCGACGGCACGACCGGACGGCCGGTGACCGCGCAGACCTTGTTCTTCAGCTTCTCCACCGCCAAGGGCGTGGCCGCGTTGATCGCCCACCTGCTGGTCAAGAACGGCCTGGTCGGCTACGACACGCCGGTGGCGCAGGTGTGGCCGGAGTTCGGGGTGCACGGCAAGGAGACCGCGACCCTGCGGCATGTGCTGACGCACACGGTGGGAGTGCCGGCGATGCCCGGCGGACTCGGCCCCGCCGACCTGGCCGACTGGCCACGGGTCTGCGCGGCGATCGCCGCGGCACATCCGCGGTGGCCACCCGGCACGCGGACCGGCTACCACTCCTTCACTTTCGGCTTCCTGGTCGGCGAGATCGCGCGCCGGGTCACCGGGCAGCCGGTGCGGCGGCTGTTGCACGACTGGGTCGCCGCGCCCCTCGGGATCGCCGGTGAGTTGTACTTCGGCGTCCCTTCGACCGAACTCGCCCGGCTCGCCCGGCTGGAGGACGCCGAGCCGCATCCAGCCGGACCGGCCGAGCACGACAGCATCCTGGCGCCGTGGGAACTGCAACCGCGTGCGTCGATGGGCAACAGCCCCGACTTCCTCCAGGCCGACGTCCCGTCCGTGGGCACCTTCACCGCACGCGGGATCGCGACTGTGTACGCGGCGATCCTGGACGGCCGGCTGATCTCCGCGGACCAGCTGGCGGAGCTGTCGGCGGTCGCCTTCGAGGGAACCGACCAGGTCTTCGGGAACCCCGCACGGCTGGCCCTGGGCTACCCGCTCGGTCGCGTCGGCGCTCCGGCGGACGAGGCTCCCACCACGTTCGGCTGGCCCGGCGGAGGAGGCGGCTACGCCTACGCCAACCCCGCCACGGGCACGTCGTTCGCGGTCACCAAGAACCGCCTCACCCCCGACTTCGCCACCGCACAACGCCTCGCGGACGTGGTCACCGCCGAGCTCGACCCGCTCGCCTAATGCCGGCCGCCGGGATGGCGGCCTCGGTCAGCGTTCGGCCGCGAGGGTGACGCCCAGGCCGATGAACACGCTCCCGGTCGCGGCGTCGATCTTGCGGCGCACCGCCTGACGGCCGCGCAGCCAGCCGCCGATCCGTCCGGCCAGGACGCCGACCGTTCCGTCCGCCAGGAACTCCAGGACGATCAGGATGCCGCCGAGGACCGCGAACTGCAGCCAGACGGGCCCCGCCGCGGGATCGATGAACTGGGGAAGGAACGCGACCATGAACGTGAACGTCTGCGGGTTGGCCATGGAGGACACCACGCCGTTGAGGAAGGCACGCCGACTCGACATCCCGCCGACGGCCGGATCGTCGGCCTGACCGTTCTTCCGGCGGCGGATCATCTGGACGCCAAGGTAGATCAGGTACGCGGCACCGGCGATCCGTATCACCGTGAACACGACCGGGAACGCCGTCAGCAGCACGGCGAGCCCGGCGGCGGCCGCGACGATGTACAACGCGTCACCCGTGATCACGCCGACCGTGGCCAGCAACCCGGCGCGGGCGCCGCCCCGCACGCCGCACCCGAGCACGAACAGCATGTCGGGCCCCGGAGTGACCAGGGCGACGATGGTGGTCACCGTGAACACGGCAAGCAGATGCGGTTCGATCGGCACCCGATGATCATTTCATCTTCCCGCCACCGGCCAGCCCCGAGCCCGGATATCGGCTCGGACAGATAGTCGCGCCCGGACGCTACGGCCCGTCGCGCACCCAGGTGCACGCGCCGACGCGGGACGCGGCACCGACCGGCAGCACCGAGTCATGGATGTTCACCGACGCCGCTCTTTGGCGACGAGGTGGGGCCAGCATGTTCATGATCACCCATCCGACCTTGCGGTGGGCGGCGGCGACCTTGGTCTTGGCATTTGCGCCGGTTGGCCGAACCCCGCTGGCGGCGGGCCATGCGCCACTGGGTACCGGGCCAGGTTGCGCTGCTTGCGCTCCAGAGCTTGGGGTTGGCGATGCGGCCCCCGGCCGAGGTCAACGAACGCGGTGTGCTGGTGACGCAGCGCCTGCTGCAGCGGAACGCTGGACACCTCGTTCAGGAACGCCAGCTCTGGGGTCTTCTACCAGGCGGTCAGCGCGGCGTCGGTCTGCTTGTAGGAGGTGCGCTTGCGGCCGGTGCGCCAGGCGCGTTGGCGTTCGGTGAGGGTCTTGTTCCACACCAGGCGGACGCAGCCGAAGGTGCCGCGAAGAGGGCCGCGGTAACGGGTCTTGCCCGCGTCTAGATGGTGGTTGCGGAGTGTCGACCGTGGAGGTCGTAGGTGTTGAGCAGGGCGCCTGAGGCGAACCTTCGAGTGTTGGTGAGCCGGAGATCTTGCTTTGGATACGTCCCGTCGTACAGCGGTGTTCCGCCGCCGAGGAGGACGGGATTGACGAGCAGTCGCAACTCGTCCAGGACGCCGAGGCGGATGGCGGCGGTGGCGGCCTGGCCGCGGCGAAGAGGGCGAGGTCGCGGCCCTCTTGGTGCTTGAGGTCGGTGAGGGCGGTCGCCGGGTCGTCGCCGAGCAGGTGGGAGTTGTGCCACGCGGTGTCGCGGAGGGTGCGCGACATGACGTACTTCGGCAACTCGTGCATCCGGCGCCGCTGTGTGGACGAGACCTCATCGCCGGCCGTCGGCCAGTAGGCGGCGAGTTGTTCGAAGGCCGTCCGGCCGAAGACCATTCCGTCGATCGACTCCAGCATGTCGTCCAGGTGTGCCTGGAACTCCTCGTCGGCGAACCGCCAGTCGATGTCGCCCGCGGGGTCGGTGATGTAACCGTCGATCGACACGTTGATGTGCAGGAACAGACGCCTCATGGGATCTCCTCGGGTTGTTCTTGAACGGCTACGACTTTTTGGACAGTTGACCAAGAAGTCGCAGCCAGCACGCTACACTTTTTGAACGACATGTCAAGAAGTCGTACGATGCGGCCATGTCACGAACCGGACGGCCGCGCTCCTTCGATGACGACCAGATCATCGGAGGCGCCCTCGAGCTCTTCTGGCGCCGCGGCTACGCGGCCACATCGCTCCGGGACCTCAAGGAGGATCTCGGCGTGCTGCCGGGCAGCCTGTACGCCGCCTACGGCAGCAAGCACGCACTGTTCCTCCGTGCGCTGGGGCGTTATGCGGACGCCGCCCGGGAGCAGGCCGACGACATGGCCGCCGAGGGCGCCGTTCTGCCCCGCATCCGGGCACTTCTCCTCGACGTCCTGCAGGCCGCGCACACGACCCCCGGACGCGGCTGCATGCTGGGCAACACCGCGGCCGAACTGCTCCCCGGGGACGAGGCCGCCGGCCGGTTGGTCCACGGGGGCTTCGGCGCCTTGGAGATCGGCCTGAAGCAGGCTCTCCAGGCCGCACAGCGATCCGGCGAGGTCGGCCCCGCCATCGACTGCGGGGCCCAGGCGCGCCTCCTGCTCGGGCTCATGCAGGGACTCCACGTCCTCGCCCGCGCCGAACCCGAACCCCTCCGCCTGGCCGATGCCGTCGACGCCGCCCTTGCCGCGTTGACCAACCACCACGGGACCGACCAAGCATCCCAGTAGTGGGACACGACGCATTCGTGGAGGAAGGGACGGTCTCGCCCGGTGGCCATGGCATCGCCTTGTGTTCATCTGCTGGTTGGTTTCGGGGGCCCATTTGGACCTATCTGAGGTCTGCCTGGTCGGCCTCCTTGCGCAGGGCTAGACCGAGCAGCGCCCAGAGGACGCCCCAGCCTGCGATGGCGAACATCGGCGGTTCGGGGCTGGTCGCGGCGAACGGGATCATGAAGAGGAGCGGGTACACGCCGATGCCCAGGGGCACCAGGCGTCGCCACCCGGTCCAGTGACCCGAGCGCAGGACGACGATGCCGACCAGGATCATGCTGACCGAGGTCAGCATCGCCGCGACCGGCAGAAGAGGGGTTTCGTCGTTGCCCTGGGCCAGGGCCTGGATCTCGGCGGCGATGAACGCGAACCGTCCGAGGACGGCACCGCCGATGCCCGCGAGCCCGAGCCGTCCGGCCGCGGCCCTGGACGAGCCCAATCCCAGCAGCGCCACCAGCAGGAGGGCGTCCGCGACGATCCAGGCCACCTCGATGGTCGAGAACACCGTGCGGTCGTCCAGGTCGGCGACCCCGGCGGCGACCCCGGCGAGTAACCAGGCAACGCCGCCCAGCAGGGCCAATGCCCCGGCCGGCCGCAGCCGATCAGGCGTCCATGTGGTTGTTTGTGCCATCTTTCGCTTCCTTTCGGTGGGGATTCAGTGGGTCGCCGCGGAGCGGGCGATGAGAGCGGCGGCGCCCGGGCCGGTGAGGCCGGGCAGGACGGCGTACCGGCCGGTCAGCAGGAGCAGCAATGTGGCGATGGGAGCCTGGACGTCGTCGCCGTCCCCGGCCGACCAGGACACGTCGGTGGCGGTCAGCCGGAAGCCGCGCAACCGCCGATCAGGGTGAAAGGGGAAGCCCCGGTGCCAGATGTGCTCGGCGGACACGCGGGCCGCTTCCAGTGGCATGGGCCGATCGATGCCCAGGGGCAGCGCGATGTCCTGGCCGTGGACCAGGACGTCCATCATGGCGTCGGGGAGCCGCTGCCCCGGCGCCAGATGCCGGGAGCCGGACGCCGCGCGCAGGGCCGCGACCAGCTCATCGCGCGGGCGGACGGCCTCCCGCCGCGCGGTCCCGTCGACGAGACGGTTGAAACCGCCCCGGGCGCGGACGATCTCGACGAGGAAGGTGCCGAGCCCAATGCGCGGCCCCAGGCTCAGGTGCGCGGCCACCTCACGGACGGTCCAGCCCGCGCACAGCGACGGATGGGCCCACTGGCCGGCGGTCAGTGAGCCGAGCAGGTCGGCCAGACCCGCCCGCTCATCGTCGAGGACCTGCCACATCGCCGCCTCGTCCATGCCGGGCCCCCTGGATCGTTTAGTACGATGATCGGACGGATTTAGTCAGCCTCTCTGTCTAAATTAGACAGAACTTCTGACCAACGTCAAGGAGTCGCATTGGCCGAGAACCTCAACGTCGGTCTGCTGCTGTTCATCCCGTACCGCGCCGTGGAGAACCGGGTGTTCGCGGCGCTGGCCGCGGCGGGGCACGGTGACATCACCCTGGCCCAGGGCAGGCTTCTGCAGCGTGTCGACGACGGCGGCTCCCGGCTCAGCGAACTCGCCGAGGCGGCCCAGGTGACCAAGCAGACCGCCGGCTATCTGGTCGACCAGCTCGAACGCGCCGGATACGTGGAACGCACGCCGGACCCCACCGACGCCCGGGCCCGGCTGGTACGGCTGACCGAGCGCGCCCAGGCCCTGAAGCCCATCGGCGACGCGGCGGTGGCGGAGGTCGAGGCCGAGTGGGTCGCCCACCTCGGGCGGCGCCGCATGGAGCAGCTCCACGACACCCTCACCCGGCTCCGCGAGATCACCGACCCGTACTGGAAACCCTGACGCCCGCCCACCTGGTCGCGGGCGGCCGGCGCTTGCGGACGCTAGACGGTGACCAGCCGGGTGAGGGTGTTGTTCAGCCATTGCTCGTACTCCTCTGGGCTCCAGTGGTTCATCCGGGTGCCGAGCAGGTAGGTCTCGGCCGATGTCAGGATCGCGGAGGTCTCGGTCAGCCAGTCGATGTCGCGGCCGGCGGGGAGCAGGCCGTCGTCGTCCGCCCGCGTCCAGAAGAGCCGCATGTTGTCGCGGGTCGCCTCGCGGCCGGCCTGGGCCGCTTGTTCCAGATCCGGCTCGACCGGCGCTGCCTCCAAAACCACTGCGAGCAGGTCGCCGGCGCGGGCCATCATCTCGCGCACGCCGCGCGCCATCGCGTCGATCCGCTCGGCGAGGGCGGGCGCGGAACCGGCCAGGACGAACCAGGATCGGCCCTGGACGTCCACCGGCGCGGTGTCACCGACCAAGGCGACGTCGACGACCCGCTTGAGCAGGACGGCCTTCGTGCCGAACCGTACATAGACGGTGCGTGCGCCGACGCGGGCCTGCGCAGCGACGGCGGTGAGGGTCGTGCCCGCGTAGCCGTGTTCGCGGAACAGCCGGGTCGCGGCACGCAGAATCTTCTCCTCGGTGTCGGCCACTCGGCCCGCCCGCAGATCGGCCTTGACATCGTCTCCCATGCGTTGCAGTGTAACTGCATCAATGCAGTGTTACTACACTAAGTTGGGGGCGTCATGGAGAACGTGCCGGTCTTGGCCGGGGTCCATCACCTGAAACTTCCAGTCAGCGATCTCAAGCGGGCACGCGCCTGGTACGAGAGCCGCCTCGGCTACGAGCTCGTGCTCGAATTCGTCGAGCAGGGCGCGCTGATGGGCGTGGTGATGCGGCATCCACGCGGCGGACCCGACCTCGGCCTCCGGCTCGACCCCGAGCGCGCCAAGGCGGCGGCCGGATTCGACTACTTCGCCATCGGCGTCCCGCACAAGGCGGCGATGGACGACCTCGCGGCCCACCTCACCGAACTGGGCGAGTCCCACGCCGGGGTGCACTTCGCGACCATCGGCTGGATCCTGCCGGACCTGCACGACCCGGACGGCCACGAGGTCCGCTTCTACACGGTCGAGCACCACACCGAGCCCGCCGATCCCATGACCGTCCTAGACCCGCGCGAGACCGCGGAACACCACGAACGCGAACTCCGGCAACGACCGGCTGATCCGCCCCGATAACGGTGAAGATCACTGAGACGTCGTGCGCAGGAGTGCTTCGGCGCCCAGCCGGGCATGGTGAGCCGCCGCGGTGCCGCCATGGATTCCCGCCACCACGATGGCTCCCTCGGCCAGCAGGTGCACCGGTTCGGTGAAACGGGCGTCGACGGGGGCGACCAGTTCGGCGACCTGGTCATGGAACGCCTGCTTGTGCGATCGCACTTCGGCGGCGACCGCAGGGGATGACGACCCGAGTTCACCGTGGACGTTGGCCCATGCACATCCGCGGAAGCCGGGTTCGGCGAACCAGTCGCCGAGCCAGTCGAACATCGCGAGGATGCGTTCCCGAGGGTCGGGCACCTGGTCCAGGTAGGCCGCCAGGCTTCCTCGCCACCGGCGGTCGCGGCGTTCCAGCATCGCGACGACGAGGGTCTCCTTCGTCGGGAAGATCCGGTAGATGCGCTTGAGGGGCAGACCCGACACGGTCCGCAACTCGTCCATGCCGACCGCCTGGACGCCCCGCCGGTAGAAGAGATCCTCCGCGACGTCCAGCAGTGCGTCCCGGTCCAGGAGGGTCTGCTCCTCGGTGATCGCCGCCGGCATGGGCGCCTCCTTCCCTTGACGTTGAGAACGATCGTTCCCTATCTTAGGGCGAGCCCAGTCGAGAACGGGCGTTCTCAACAGAGGGGGAGTGCAGTGTCCGGAGAAGAAGATCGTCCGCCCTACCCGCCGTTCACCGAGGAGACCGCTCTGCAGAAGGTCCAGGCGGCCGAGGACGCGTGGAACACCCGCGACCCGCGTCGGGTGGCGCTGGCCTACACCCCCGACTCGGTCTGGCGGAACCGCGACGTGTTCGTCACCGGCCACAAGGAGATCATCGCCTTCTTGGAGTCGAAGTGGGAACGGGAGCTCGACTACGCGCTGCGCAAGAGCCTGTGGGGATTTCGCGGGAATCGGATCGCCGTCCGGTTCCAGTACGAGTGGCACGACCGCGACGGGCAGTGGTGGCGCAGCTACGGCAACGAATTGTGGGAGTTCGACGAGCGCGGACTGATGCGGCGCCGCGAGGCGAGCATCAACGATCTGCGGATCGACGAAGCCGACCGGCGCATCCACGGCACGCGGCCGGAAAGCGAGTACGGGGAGGTCATCCCGCTTCAGTAGGCATTTGCAGCGGGGGCGGGTCGTCCGCTCAGTCGTTCGCGTGGCGCCGGTAGTGGCGCGCGACCCTGCCCCGGTTGCCGCAGCCCGCTGAGCACCAGCCGCGTCGCGGGTGCGAACGGTGATAGTAGAGGACGCAGCCGGGCCCGTAGCAGGCGCCGATCCGGACCTCCGGTCGCTCGGACAGCAGCTCGCCGGCTTCGAGCGCCAGGGCGGCGAGTTCGCGTCCGAACCCGTCGACGCTGAACCGCCAGTCCCGGTGGAACCCCCCTTCGCCGTCCCGCCTCAGCTCGGGGGCGCTCGGCGCGGTGAAGCCGTTCAGTGTCGCCAGGGCGCGATCGACCGACAGACCCGCGTCCACGGCGGCGGGACGTTCGTCGTTCGCCACGGTGGCGGCCAGCCGGCGCAGCGCATCGCGCAGTTCCCGGGCCCGGAGCAGGTCGGCTTCGCCGAGCGGGCCGACGGTCGGGATCCCGCATTGCCGCACCCACCGGTCCAGTTGCCCGACCGTCGCCAGGGCGTCGTGCGTCCCTGCCTTGTCCGCCCAGATCGTGTTCATCAGGCGCACCGGCCGCGGCTCGGAGGGATACAGGTCGGGCACGTCGTCGGACGCCATGGCCCCTCCTCCTCGCAGTCGATCCCGGCTCGGCCCGCAGCGCGCTCGCGCCGAGCCTCACCGTCCGCTTCCTAATGTATCAGCGCTTGCTTTGCATTAGTGGAGCCTCTAGTCTGCACCTAATGGCAAGCGTCTTTCTAAGCATTAGAGTCATCCGCCGAGGGTGACGAGACGCATGGCCGGCCTGGAGGAACCATGAGCAACCCGGCGCTGAAGACGGGCCACGTCGCGCTGAACGTGACGGACCTGAACCGGTCGACGGAGTTCTACGAGAAGCTGTTCGACTTCGACGTCGTGGCCCGCTCGGACGCCGAGCGGAAGTTCGCGCTCCTTGGCAGGGACGGCCGCGTGATCGTCGCCCTGTGGCAGCAGGCCGACGGCAGGTTCCCCACCGGACTGCCCGGGCTGCACCACCTGTCGTTCGAGGTCCCGACCGTCGACGCCGTGCGCCGGGCCGAGCAGACGCTCAAGACGCTCGGTGTCGAGTTCGCCTACGACGGCGTCGTCGCCCACGCCGAGGGGGCGGGCTCGGGGGGCGTGTTCTTCACCGACCCCGACGGCGTCCGGCTCGAGATTTACGCGCCCAGCGGCGTCGACGGCGACAGCGCCCCCGTCAAGGACGCGCCCACCTGCGGCTTCTTCTGATCCCCCGCGCTGAAGCCACTGGGCCCGGGGCCGCGTGCCCCGGGCCCTTCCTTGAAAGGAGAACCGGATGTTCCACCCAGGCGAAGTGGACGTCCAGCAACGCGCCGGCGTGCACGCGGACGCACACGGCAGCGCCGGCGTCGGCGACACGATCCCCGACGTGGCCCGGCAGTTCCTGACGGCTCAGCGAATGATCGTCGTGACGGCCGAGCACCGCGGCTCGCCGTGGACCACGCTCCTGGCCGGCGAGCCGGGGTTCATCGGCGTCCCGGACGAGTCGACGCTCCACATCGATGCCGGCCTCCCCGCGTTCGATCCGCTCGCCGGGGCGTTCACCGCCCCCGTCGAGATCGGCATGCTCGCCATCGAACCCGAGACACGCCGCCGCATGCGCGTCAACGGGCAGGCGCACCAGGCGGACGGCGGACTGCTGGTGCACGCGCACCAGGTCTATTCGAACTGCCCGAAGTACATCCAGACCCGCCGCGCCGACTCGGTGGAGCAGTCCGGATCCACGACGCGGACCGAGGGCAAGGCACTCGACGCCGCGCAGCTCGCGTGGGTCCGCGAGGCCGACACGTTCTTCGTCGGGACCAGCGCGCCCGGCCTCGGCGCGGATACGTCCCACCGTGGCGGCAGCCCCGGGTTCCTCGACGCCGAGCCGCAGCGCATCAGCTGGCCTGACTACGTCGGGAACTCGATGTACATGACCTTCGGGAATCTCCTGCTGGATCCCCGGGCCTCCTTGCTGTTCATCGACTGGACGGCCGGACGCACCCTGCACCTGAGCGGAACGGCCGCCGTCGACTGGGACCCGGACCGGGCCGCCCGCCGCCCGGGAGCCCAGCGTTTCGTCGACTTCGACATCGATCGTGTGATCCAGCTCGACCACCGCGTCGCTCTGCGGTGGCGGCTGGAGAAGCCGTCCCGGTTCAACCCGCCCGCGAGAGGAACATGACCATGCAGATCGACGTCGACCGGGCCGTGTGCGAGATCCACGCCCAATGCGTCTTCGCGGCGCCCGAGGTCTTCGAGCTGGACGATGACGACGAACTCGTCTACGACCCCTCACCGGACGCCCGGCACGACGACGCCGTCCACCGAGCGGCGCGCGCCTGCCCCGTCCAGGCGATCCGGCTCGGGGCGGCGGCGCCATGACGTACCCGGCCAAGTGAGACGAGAAGCAGCTTCTTGGGGCATCGACTTTGGTCGTTCTGAGGCAATGGGGCGGCTGACGCCCCAAGCTTGAGTTGCTGCTGTTTCGCTTGCGGTGGGCCCATTGCTCCCCGCGTCCCCGGAAATGGGTGGTTGTGGTGGTCGACGAGGTTCGTGGCGGAGGGAAAGTGCGCACCCGTCAAGAGCAGCCGTCAGCGAGCGGCTCGGGCCGGCAAGTGAGCTGAACCGCGGGGTGGTTCCGGCCGTTTGGGCTTGGCTCGTCCGGCGTTCATCTGCTGGTTGGTTTCGGGGGCTAGTCATGCTTTGTGCGGTGCATTCTGGGGATTCTGGTGCTGGCTTTCGGGCTTGTGGCGTGTGCGGCCGCGGAGGCGTCCATTGCCGACGGTGACGTCATTGTGATCGGGGTCAAGGCCGATCAGCCGCGGCTCGGGTTCCGGGAGAAAGGCGTCTTCACGGGGTTCGAGGTCGATGTGGGGACGTACATCGCCCGGCATCTCGGGGCTTCCCGGGTCACGTTTCGTGAGGTCAGGTCGGACAACCGGGAACAGAAGCTGAACGATCACACCGTCGATCTCGTGCTGGCGTCCTACTCGATCACCCCTGACCGCGCCAAGCTCGTCACCTTCGGCGGCCCCTACTACGTCGCCCACCAGGACGTCATGGTGCGGCGCGGGGAGACACTGATCCGGGGTGTGCGAGATCTGGCCGGGCGCCGGATGTGCCAGGCGAGCGGGTCGGTTTCCACCGAGCGTGTGGTGGTCGGGTTGAGCATTCCGGCGAAGCTCGTTCCCGGGGCGTCCTATAGCGATTGTGTGGCCAAGCTTCGGAGCGGCGAGGTCGACGCGGTTTCGACGGGGGATCTGGTGCTGGCCGGGTTCTCGGCGCCGGATCTGGAGATCCTCAACTCGCCGTTCACCGACGAGCGGTACGGCGTCGGGATGCGGAAGGGCGACATCGACGGATGCGAGGCGGTGAACCGGGCCGTCACCACGATGTACCAGGACGGGACGGCCGTCGAGCTGCTGCGCAAATGGTTCGGGCCGAGCGGTCTCAAGCTGGTCGGGGAAGTGCCGCAGTTCGAGGGCTGCTCATAATGTCGGTGCCCGCGGCTATCGTCGAAGGGTGGCTGAGGACCGGGTTGCGTGGGACGAGCTCTTGGCGGCGGGCTTCCTGCACGGTGTGCGGGAGGCTCACCGTGAGGCGACGCTGGCCCTGTTCGGAGGGTTGAGCCGGGCGGCGGGCTTCAAGGAGCGGACGTACGGGGTCGGCGCGTTCGAGTTGCTGGAGAGCCACCTCGACCGCGTGTTCGGCAAGGGCGACCTGGCGAAACAGGTCGTCCGGGACGATCTGAACGGCTCGCCCGGATGGCGGTACGGGCCGTACCGCGTCCTCCTCAAGAGGCACGAGTTCGGGAACGTCAAGGGCATCCGCTGGGACAGGGACAGCCCCACCAAGCAGGCCGTCGCGCGGCAGGGCTACATCGAGGACCCGCAGCTGACCCTGCCGCTCGGGCTCGAAGCCCACGACACGCCCGGGGTCGTCACGCTGGTCCTCGCGCACAGCGCCAGCGAGGAGCCGCTGGAGCTTGAGCTCTTCCTGGGCCGTCCCAGGTGGAACGCCGACGGCGGCACCGCCTGGCATTGGGTGAAGCAGCTGGACGACACCATCGGGCGCGATCCACGCCGTAAGCTCGTCGAGCGGACCATGCCGCTGTGGGACGAGCACGAAGACGTCCCCATGCGGCTTCGCGGGGAGACGAAGACGGCCTAGCAAAGGGTGGCGCAGGGTGCTGTTCGACTGCGAGCGGCTGACGCTTGCCCGGCGGCTCCGAGGGTTGCGCAAGAACCAACTCGCGCAGGCCGTGGGGACGACGCCGAAAGCGATCGGGCAGTACGAGGCGGGCGTGCAGCGGCCCGAGGAGCCGACGATGAGGCGCCTGGCCATCGCGCTCGGGGTCCCGGTCGAGTTCTTTCAGGCGGGGCGAAGTCCGGTCTCCATGGACGGCGCCCATTTCCGGTCGCTGAGGTCGACGAGTCAGATCGAGCGGGACCAGGCGCTGGCGTACGGCCGCATCGCCACGGACGTCGTCGCCGTCCTCGAAGGCCTCGTCGATTTCCCCGGGGTTGACCTGCCCGAGTATCCGGTCTCGCCGGACGAGATCGCCGGGAGCGGCCCCGTCGAGGCGGCGCGGCTGACCAGGAAGTCGCTGGTGGAACAGCCGGGGCCGGTGGCACATGTCGTCCGTTTGCTGGAGGCGCAGGGAGTGATCGTCCTCGTGCTGCCGGACGCGGCGGAACGGGTCGACGCGTTCAGCGTGGGGATTCATCCGAGGCCGATGGTCTTCTTCAATCCCGCGAAGGGCGATTACTGGCGTAACCGGTTCGATGCGGCCCATGAGCTGGGGCATTTGGTGATGCACGCCGACGCCGAACCCGGGGAGAAGGTCGTCGAGGACCAGGCGCACAGGTTCGCGGCGGAATTCCTGATGCCGGAGGCCGACATCGCCGCCGAATTGCCGGCGAAGGCCGACTGGGAACGGCTGGGCGAGCTGAAGGCGGTCTGGGGTGTCAGCATCGCGGCGCTGCTCTACCGGGCGCGGACACTCGGGATCATGACGGAGACCGTGTACCGCAACGCGATGAGCACGATGAGCTCGCGGGGATGGCGGAGGCATGAGCCCGGAACGGCGAGGCCCCTTGAGCAGCCGACGATGCTGACGCGGGCGATCGAGATCGTGGGGCAGGCCGGAACCGGCCGCGACCGGGTCGCCGAACTGGCGCGGGTGACGAGGGCCGATCTCGACCTGCTGATTTCGCGGCGGTAACGCGGCCCAGCTCCACTAACGGCGGCGCCACTAATTGGAACGGTCCCCGAGAGATCGATTAACACGATGCCGTGTTTTGTACAGGCGTCCTGCAGTGACATATCTCTGTCCGGAGGTTTCCTGCGCGCTCGCCATTGCCTGTGAGACCCTCCGATGGTTGCCGTGACGTACGGAGAACGCTGGAGATCTTGTGCTGGACCATCGGCAGGCCGGCCCGAGTCCGACCGCCCTTCGCATGCAGATCGGCGCACGGCTGCGGCGGATGCGTGAGAACAAGGGAATAGGACGGGCGGAGGCGGGGGAGGCGATCCGCGGGTCGGCCTCCAAGATGAGCCGCCTCGAACTCGGAAGGCACGGCTTCAAGGTGCGGGACGTCCTCGACCTCCTCGACCTCTACGAGGTGGACGACCCCGACGAGCGCGACAGCCTCATCGAACTCGTGCGGGAGGCGAAGAAGCCCGGCTGGTGGCAGAGGTACGGCGACCTGGTGCCGAGCTGGTTCGAGCAGTACCTCGGCTTGGAGCAGTCGGCGACGACGATCCGCGGCTACGAGGTGCAGTACATCCCCGGCCTGTTGCAGACCCGCGAGTACGCGCGGGCCGTCATCGGCCTGGAGTACCACGACGCCGCGTACGAGGGTCTCGACCGGCGTCTCACCCTGCGGATGACCCGGCAGGAGATCCTCCACCGGCCGGTCTCCCCGGTGCGGCTGTGGGCGATCCTCGACGAGGCGGCGCTGCGCAGGCCGATCGGGGGGCCGGCGACGATGCGCGCCCAGATCGAGCACCTGATCACGGTGTCGGAGTCCATGCCCAACGTGAAGGTGCAGGTCCTGCCGTTCTCCGCGGGCGGCCATGTCGCGCTCGGCGGCCCGATCACGATCGTCCGGTTCGCGGAGCACGACCTCGACGACGTGGTCTACCTCGAACAGCTCACCGGCGCCCGCTACCCGGAGGGGCAGGAGGCGGACCGCTACCAGGAGATCATGGACCTGCTCGCGATCCGCGCCTCCCCTCCCGCCCGCACCACCACATGGCTGAAGGACCTCCTGAACGACTTCTGAGGCCGATACCGCCAGAGGCGCCAGAGACGCCGAGACCTCCGAGCCCGGCGGACCGTACGCCGGTCCCGCGCCGCTTCGGCCGGTCCCCCGCCCGGGTGAGGGGCTCCCCCGGCGGCGGGAGGCCGGGCACGGAGGCCGCTCGTTAGCGTCGCCTGCGGCAGTCAGGCACTCAGCAGGCGGTGGGCGGCTTTGGATACTTCGGCGACGGTGGTCGCGTTCGTCATCGGGACGACGATCAGCACATGGGTCATGGCGTACGGGGCGCGGCGGCTCCTCAACGTCCGGTTCTCCCTCTTCCGGACGATCACGGCGGGCGCGGTCGGGCAGGGCATGGCGAATCCGATCACCACCTCGCTGATCGGCGACCTGGGCGAGCGCCGGCAGTTGACGCCGATGCTGTGGTTCGTCTGCCTCGGCTTCGCGTGCGCCCTCCTCGTCTCGATGACCCTGCTGGTGCTCTGGGAGGCGTTCGTCCCGACCGGTTCGGTCCCGTCGCCGCTCTCCTGGTTCGGCGGCGTCCGGTCGCGGGTGGCGCGCACCCGGCGCTACTGGCGGATCACGTTCATCTTCCTGCGCCACGGCCTGGGCCCCTACCTGCGCGGACGTGCCCGTCCGACGTCCCCGGAGGGACGCGAGCGGCTCGCGCGGGAGCTGACGCAGGCCCTCGAACAGGCGGGCGTCGCGTTCGTGAAGCTCGGCCAGGTGATGTCGACGCGGCGGGACGTCCTGCCGCCGGAGTTCGTGTCGGAGCTCGGGCGGCTGCAGGACCGCGCCGCGCCCGTCCCGTGGCCGGAGATCGAGAGGGTGATCCAGGAGGAGTTGGGCGCGCTGCCCGAGGACGTCTTCGCCGCCTTCGACCGCACCCCGCTGGCCGCCGCGTCGGTCGCGCAGGTGCACACGGCCACGCTGCGCTCGGGCGAGGACGTCGTGGTCAAGGTCCAGCGGCCGGGCATCCGAACGGTGGTGGAGCGCGACCTCGACATCGTCGGCCGCCTGGCGCGGACGCTGCAGGGCCGCGCCGGGTGGGCGAAGGCGTTCGGCGTCGTCGATCTCGCCGACGGGTTCGCGGCCGCGCTGCGCGAGGAGCTGGACTTCCGGGTCGAGGCGCGCAACATGGCATCGGTGGCGGCGGCCGGGACGGCGCGCGGGTCGGACATCGTCGTCCCGCACCCGTACGACGACCTGTGCACCGGGCGGATCCTGGTGATGCAGCGTCTCCACGGCGTCGCGATCGGCAAGGCCGGTCCGCGCATCGACCGCCAGGGGATGGACCGGGCGAAGCTGGCGCACACCCTCCTCGACACGGTGCTGCGCCAGATCGTCCTGGACGGCGTGTTCCACGCGGACCCGCATCCCGGCAACATCATGCTGCTCGACGACGGCCGCCTCGGGCTGATCGACTTCGGTTCGGTCGGGCGGCTGGACACCGAACTGCGCGGCTGCCTCCAGCGCATGCTCCTCGCCATGAACCGGGGTGACGCGGTCGCGGTGACGGACGCCTTCCTGGAGGTCGTGGCCCGTCCGGACGAACTCGACGAACAGGGCCTGGCGCGGGCTCTCGGCGCGTTCATGACGCGGCATCTCGGCGCGGGCTCCATCCCGGACATGACGATGTTCACCGACCTGTTCCGGCTGGTCGCGCGGTACGACCTGGCGGTCCCGGCGGAGATCGCGGCGGTGTTCCGGGCGCTGGCGACGCTGGAGGGCGGCCTGACGGAGCTGGCGCCCGGCTTCGGCATCGTCGGCGAGGCGCAGGAGTTCGGTGAGACGTACCTGCGGGAACGGCTGCGTCCCGGGTCTCTGCAGGAGGCGGCGGCCGACGAGCTGATGGGGCTGCTGCCGATGCTGCGCCGCCTGCCCCGCCGGCTGGACCGCATCACCGCGGCCGCCGAGGCCGGGCGCCTGACGTTGAACGTCCGGCTGTTCGCGGACGAGGGCGACCGGCGGACGGTCACCGGGCTGCTCCAGCAGGTGCTGCTCACGATCCTCGCCTCGACGTCCGGGGTGATGGCCGTCCTGCTGCTCGGCCTGAAGGGCGGCCCGGTCATGACCCCCGCCGTGTCGCTGTACCAGTTCTTCGGGTACTGCGGGCTGGTGGTCTGCAGCGTCCTGTCCCTGCGCGTCCTGGCGGTGATCTTCCGCCGCTGAACGCGCCCACGGATATGATCGAACACATGTTTGACTTGCGCGTTACAGTGGGGGCATGTTCCAAGGGTCGCTGCTGGACGACACGGACGAGCGCGGTCCGCGTCCGCTGAGTTCCGCGCGGCGGACGCGGCTGGCCCACGGCGCCTGGGTGGACGTCCTGCCCGCCTGGATCCGGGGGGCGGACGCGCTGTTCGAGCGGCTGCACACGTCCGTCCCGTGGCGCGCCGAGCGGCGCCACATGTACGACAAGGTTGTGGACGTGCCGCGTCTGCTGGCGTTCTACGACGAGGGCGAGCCGCTCCCCGATCCCGTCCTGGACGAGGCGAAGGCGGCGCTCGACGCCCATTACGCCGCCGAACTCGGGGAGCCGTTCCGGACGGCGGGTCTCTGCCTCTACCGGGACGGCCGCGACAGCGTGGCGTGGCACGGCGACAGGTTCGGGCGCGGCGCCACGCACGACACGATGGTCGCGATCCTGTCGGTCGGGACGCCGAGGAGCCTGCTGCTGCGTCCCCGCGGCGGCGGCGAGACGGTCCGCCACGAGCTCGGGCACGGCGACCTCATCGTGATGGGCGGGAGCTGCCAGCGCACGTGGGAGCACGCGATCCCGAAGAGCACCCGTGTGGCCGGGCCGCGGATCAGCGTCCAGTTCAGGCCCCGGGGGGTGCGCTGACTACGCCGGACCGGGCCGCCTCATGGCACCATAAACGGTGATTTCATGAGGAGGCCCGTTTGCTTCGTCTGGTGGTGTCACAGACCTCCCCAGGTGCGTATCGGACGATCCTGGACGCGCTGCAGGCGCCGGCTCCGCCGTACGGGCCGCCCGGCCGGCACATCCTGATCGAGCCTGGCCACTACCCCAACACCGGGTTCCGCAGCTCCGGCGACTTCATGCTGACGGCGGTCGGCGGGCCGGGTTCGGTCACGCTGGACGGCGCGACGGACGCGACGATCGAACTCACCGGCAACGTGACGCTGCAGGGCCTCATCGTCCGGAACTGGAGCGAGGAGGGCGCCGCGCTGGACGTGTCCGAGGGCAGCGTCCTGGTGGAGCAGTGCCAGTTCGTGAGCCGCGCCGAGACGGTGGCGGTGCGCGGCTGGGGCGGCGCCCGGCTCGCGCTCAAGAACTGCCGGGTCCAGGACGGCGCCGTCGTCTACGCCGCCGCGTCCGGGATCATGGAGGCCACCGATGTGGCGGGGCCGAACGGCAACGCGGTGGCGTTGCGCAAGGGCAGCGCCGTGACGGTCCGGTCGTGCCGGATCGAGGGCTCCGGCGGCAGCGGCATCTGGGTGACCGAGGGGTCCAAGCCGCTGATCGAGCAGTGCACGATCAAGGACGCGGGGGCCGCCGCGGTGCTGGTGGACGACCGCGCGGACGCGGCGATCCGCAACTCGGCGATGCACGGGTCGCAGCGCTGCTCGCTGGTCGTCCGGGACAACGCGACGGCGGTGGCCGAGGACTGCCTGATCACGGGCGCGGCCATGGAGGCGGTGTGGGTGACCGCCGGCGGGACGCTGACGGGGCGGCGCATCCGGATGGAGTCGCCGCGCCGCAGCGGCGTCGCCGTCGAGGACGGCGCCGGGGTCTTCGAGGACTGCGAGGTCGTCGGCGCGGCCAAGCACGGCGTCGTCGTCGGCGACAAGGGGCGGGCCACGTTCGTGCGCGGGCGGGTGGACGGCGCGCAGGAGATCGGCATCGCCGTCGCCGGGGGCGGCGCCGGGACGGTCGAGGGCACGACCGTCACCGGCAGCGCCCTGTTCGGGGTGAGCGCCGACCCCCGTTCCGAGCTTTCCCTGCGCGGCTGCACGGTCGTGGAGAGCGGCCGGGCGGGCGTGTTCGCGGACGCCTCCGCACGCGTCCACATGGACGGCGTGACCAGCGAGCGGAACGCCGCGCCCGACGTCCTCGACTTCCAGACGGAGGCGGAGGCGGGCGAGACCGCGCAGGTCAAGGAGCCGGTGACGGTCGTGGACGCGGGCGCGGCCGGGGCCCAGGCGGCGCCGGAGGAGCCGGGCGCCCCGACGGCGGACGTCCTGCTGGCCGAACTGGACGCGATGGTCGGCCTCGCCGCGGTGAAACGCGAGATCAGGAAGCTGACGAACCTGCAGAAGGTCGCCGAGCAGCGGCGTCTCGCGGGGCTGCCGCCCGGACCGACGATCGGCCGGCACATGGTGTTCGCGGGGCCGCCGGGGACGGGCAAGACGACCGTCGCCCGCCTCTACGGACGGATCCTCGCGGCGCTCGGCGTCGTCGAGAGCGGCCAGGTCGTCGAGGTGAGCCGGTCCGACCTGGTGTCGGAGAACGTCGGCGGGACGGCGCTGAAGGCGACCGGTGCGTTCGAGCGGGCCAAGGGCGGCGTGCTGTTCATCGACGAGGCGTACACGCTCTCCCGCAAGACCACCGGCACCGACTTCGGGCAGGAGGCCATCGACACGCTCGTCAAGCTCATGGAGGACCACCGCGACGAGGTCGTCGTCATCGCGGCCGGGTACTCGGCGGAGATGCGCGAGTTCCTCGCCGCCAACCCGGGCCTGAAGTCGCGGATCTCCCGGACGGTGGAGTTCGAGAACTACAGCCCCGCCGAGCTGCTGCAGATCACCGAGGCGCAGGCGGAGAAGGACGGCTACCGGCTCGCGGACGGCACGCGCGAGGCGATCCTCGAACATTTCACGTCCGTGAAGCGGGACGCGAGCTTCGGCAACGGGCGGGCGGCGCGGCGCGTGTTCGAGGCGGCGGTGGAGCGGCAGGCGCAGCGGTTCGCCGACCTGGAGGAACTGCCGTCCGGGGAGGAACTGAGCCTCCTGCTCGCCGAGGACCTCGACGTCGAGACGGGCCTCGCGGCGCGGTTCGGGAAGGCCCGCGACTCCGACCAGGTCACGGCGGTCCTCGGCCGGCTCATCGCGATGACGGGGCTCGCCGAGGTCAAGCAGGAGATCAGCGACCTGCTCGACCTGCTGGCGTCGTCGCGGCGCCGCCGGGACGCGGGGCTGGAGGCCGAGCCGTTCACCGGGCACCTGATCTTCGCGGGGCCGCCGGGGACGGGCAAGACGACCGTGGCGCGGCTGTACGGGGAGCTGCTCGCGGCCCTCGGCGTCCTCGCGCAGGGCCAGGTCGTCGAGGCGGCGCGGATGGATCTCGTCGGGCAGTACGTGGGGCACACGGCGCAGAAGACGGCGGAGGTGTTCGAGCGGGCGCGCGGCGGGGTGCTGTTCATCGACGAGGCGTACTCGCTGTCGCGGCCCACCGGGAGCGGTCACGACTTCGGGCAGGAGGCCATCGACACGCTCGTCAAGCTCATGGAGGACCACCGCGACGAGGTCATCGTGATCGCGGCCGGGTACACGTCCGAGATGGACGGGTTCCTGTCCGCGAACCCGGGCCTGGCGTCGCGGTTCGCCCGGACGCTGACGTTCCGCCCCTACGACGTGGACGGCCTGGTGGCGATCTTCCAGGGCAAGGCGGAAGCGGCGGACTACCGCGTCCCGGAGCCGACCCGGGAGGCCCTCACCGCACACCTCGGCGCCGACCGCGACCGGTACAGGGAGGGCAACGGCCGCGAGGTGGACAAGCTTTTCCGGTCCGCCGTCACCGCGCACGCGCGCCGCACCGAGCAGCTCGCGAGCGGCGGCGCGGACCTCACGACGGAGCAGCTCACCACGCTGCTCCCCGAGGACATCACTTCCTGACCGGCGCGGTCTCGCAGGCCGCGCGTCCGTCCGGGAGCAGCGTGCAGAGCAGGTCCCGGATCGCGCTGCGGTGGTCGTCGGCCCGCCACGCCACCGCGAGACGGCTCGGCGACAGGCCGGTGACCGGAACCGCCGCGATGCCCGGACGCCGGTAGATGGCGGCGTTCCCGGACGCCATGAGCACGACGCCGCTGCCGTCCTCGATCGCGGCGAACGTCTCATCGGCGTTCGACACCGTCGCACCCACCCGGACGGGACGTCCCCCACGTTCATCGGTGGCGAGCCAGAAGTCGCGCAAGGGGCCCGCGTCGTCCGGAAGCGCGAGGAACGGCTCGTCCAGGAGTTCCTCGAACGCCACGGTGTCGCGTCCGGCGAGCGGGTGGTCGTCCCTGAACGCGACCCAGCGCGGCTCCTCGGCGACGACCTGCACGTTGAACGTCTCCTGGCGCGGGATCGGCAGCCACACGAACGCCACATCGACGTCACCGTCGGCCAGGCCCGCCGTGGGGTCCTCCCAGTTGACCTGCCGGAACCGGATGCTCCACGTGGGGCGCCGCTCGGTGAACCGCTCCCGCACGTCCGCGAGGAGGCCGCGCCCCACGCTGGTGGACATGCCGACCGTCAGGACGGACGCCTCCCTCGCCGCGGCGTCGCTCACCGCACGCTGCGCCTCGTCCCACGCGCCCAGCATCTCCCGCGCCGCCGGAAGCAGCGCCCGTCCCGCCGCGGTCAGCGACACGGTCCGCCGGTCGCGGTCGAGGAGCCGCACCCGGAGCTGCTCCTCAAGCTGCTTGATCTGCTTGCTGAGCGCCGGCTGCGACACGAACAGCCGCTCCGCCGCCCGGGTGAACGACAGCTCCTCGGCGACCGCGACGAAGTAGCGCAGATCCCGCAGATGTGCGTCCATAACCGAAGGTAATCACGACGGCCATTGGACGCGCACCCGTTCCCTGTTTGATCCTTTTCCTGTCGGCGAGGGAGGGGGCAGCGTGACGATCTCACTGGTCACCGGCGGGAACCGGGGCATCGGCCTCGAAGTGTGCAGGCAGCTCGCCGCACGCGGCCACGACGTGCTGCTCGGCGCCCGCTCACCCGGGGCGGCCGAACGCGCCGCCAAGGAGGCCGGGGCGACGCCGCTCCGCCTGGACGTCACGTCCCCCGCCGACATCGACCGGGCCGCCGCCGAGATCGGGCGCCTCGACGTCCTGGTCAACAACGCCGCGATCACCTACGACACGTGGCAGCGGGCGGCGACCGCCGACCTGTCGGTCGTCCGGGAGGCGGCCGAGACCAACCTGTACGGGCCGTGGCGGCTGACTCAGGCGCTCCTCCCCCTGCTGCGCCGCAGCGCCCACGGGCGGATCGTGAACGTCTCCAGCGAGATCGCCTCCCTGACGAACATGGGCGGCGGCACCCCCGCCTACACCGCGTCCAAGGTCGCCCTCAACGCGCTGACCCGCATGTTCGCCGCCGAACTGCGCGCCGACGGCGTCCTGGTCAACGCCGTCTGCCCCGGCTGGGTCGCCACCGACATGGGCGGCCCCGGCGGACGTCCCGTCGCCGACGGCGCGGCGGGCGTCGTGTGGGCCGCGACCCTTCCCGACGACGGCCCGACCGGCGGGTTCTTCCGCGACGGCCGCGCGCTCCCCTGGTGAAAGGACTACCTGAAATGATCTTGGTCACCGGCTCCACCGGCAACATCGGCTCCGAACTCGTCGGCATCCTGGCCGCGTCCGGCGAACCCGTGCGCGCCCTCGTCCGCAAACCGCCCGCGTCCCCGGTCGCCGGCGTCGAACACGTCGTGGGCGACCTCGACGACCCCGCGTCCCTGGCCCCCGCCCTCGACGGCGTCACCGGCGCCTTCGTCCTTCCCGGCTACAGCGACATGCCGGGCGTCTACGCCGAGGCCCGGCGCGCCGGCGTCCAGCGCATCGTCCAGCTCTCGGGCGCCTCCGCGGGCAGCGGCGACATGACCAACGCCGTCACCCGCTACATGGCCGCCACCGAACGCGCGCTCCACGAATCCGGCCTGCCCTGGACGATCCTGCGCCCGAGCGCCTTCATGTCGAACGCGCTGCGGTGGCTCCCCCGGCTCCGGGCGGGCGACACCCTCCGGCTGCCGTTCGCGAACGTCCGCACCGCCACCGTCGACCCGCACGACGTCGCCGCCGTCGCCGCCACCGCCCTCCTCGACGACGGGCACGAAGGCCGGACCCACTACCCGACCGGCCCCGAATCCCTCCTGCCCGCCGAACAGGTCGCCGTCCTGGCCGACGTCCTCGGCCGCGACCTCCGCTTCGAAGCCCAGCCCGACGACGAGGCCCGAGCCGAGATGACCGCGCAGATGCCCGCCGAATACGTCGACGCCTTCTTCGACTTCTACGTGAACGGCTCCCTGGACGAATCGATCGTCCGTCCCACAGTGCAGGACGTCACCGGCACCCCGCCCCGGACCTTCCGCCAGTGGGCCTCAGCCCACGCCGCCGACTTCGCATGACGCCCGTCGAGCCCCTCACCAGGATCGAGGCGGCGACCGGCGACCTGCTCGCCACCGCCGACCGGCTCACCGACGACGACGTCCGCGCCCCCTCCCTCCTCCCCGGCTGGACACGCGGCCACGTCCTCACCCACCTCGCCCGCAACGCCGACGGCGGCACCCGCCTGCTCACCTGGGCCCGCACGGGCGTCGAGTCCTGCGAGTACTCGAGCATGGAGGCCCGCGCCGCCGAGATCGAAGCCGGCGCACGGCGACCCGCCGCTCTCCTCGCCGCCGACGTCCGGGCGAGCGCCCGCCGCTTCGCCGACGCCTACGCGCTGATGCCCGGCGAGGCGTGGGAACGGACCGTCCAGTGGACGTCGGGCGCCCGCCACCCCGCCGCCCGCGCCGCCGACGCCCGCCTCACCGAGGTCCTCGTCCACCACGTCGACCTGGACGCCGGCTTCGGGCCCGGCGACTGGCCCGCGGACTTCACCGCACGAACCCTGGCCGGCGTCGTGGCGTCGTTCGCGCGCCGCGACGACGCCCCGCGCCTGCGGCTGCACGCCACCGACACGGGCACCGTCCTGGGCGACGGCGACACCATCGTCACCGGCACCGAGGCGTCCCTCCTCGCCTGGCTGATGGGCCGCTCCCCCGGCCACGACCTGACAGGCGCCGCCGGAATCAGCGTCCCCTTCCTCTACTGACTCATGTGCCGGCGGGCGGGGTGGCGATGCGGTCGGTGAAGGAACCGTGGAAGCCCATGGGGATGTGGTGGCGCAGGTGCGCGACGGCGACGGGTTCGGCCTCCACGTCCCGGGCGTCCAGGATGATCAGGCGGGAGCGGTGGGCGTCCGGGTCGTAGGCGAGGGTCATCAGCCATCCGTCGCCCTCCGCGGCGTCGGGCGCGCGCGGCACGAAGACCGGCTCGCCGAAGCCGTGACCCGGGGGCAGCTCGTGGACGGTGCGCCGCCCGGTCGTGTGGTCGTAGGCGTGGATGCCGGTGCTCGCCTCCGTCCGTCCCGCGAAGTAGGTGTAGCGGTGCGGGCGGCCCGCCTGCCGGACGTCGGCGTGCGGCAGCTCCATCGGCAGCGCGCACACCTCCTGCCCCTCGACCTTCCCGGACGGGGTGACGCGGTAGCGCATCAGCGCGTCCCCCCACGGGAAGTCACTGGTGCGGAAGTCGCGGAACCTTGTCGCGACCTGGTCCCAGTCGGCGAAGCGGACGAACTCGATGACGGTGTCGTCGCCGTCCTCGAAGGCGTTGACGAAATGGAACCCGAGCAGCGCCTCGTGCTCGATGACCCGCGCCTTGCCGCCGTCCCGGGGGACGAGGGTGAAGCACGTCGGCCGGTGCGGCTCGTAGGTGAGGCCGTCGGCGATCGACCCGCTCCCCAGCAGGATCGGCGCGGCCTTCGGGATGACCGGGTTGACGACGAAGACGAGATGCCGGCGGGTGAGCGCGAAGTCGTGGTTCCACGGGGTGTACGGGAGTGACACGCGCGGCATGTGGTGCAGCGCCCCGGACGGGTCGACCCGGTAGCAGCGCAGGCTGCGGACCCGCGTGAAGTCCATCCCGAAGTTGAACAGCTCGCCGGTCACGGGGCAGCGGGACGGGTGCGCGGAGAACGCCGACGCCATCTTCAGGCGTCCGCCGAACGAATGCTCGCCGACGGTGTCCAGGCTGTCGGGGTCGAGGCGGAACGGCCGTCCGCCCTCCCAGAGCGCCAGGAGCTGCCCGCCGTGCAGGACCACGCCGGTGTTGGCGACGTTCGCGGGCGGGCGGAACATGTTGCCGAGGCGGCCGCCCGGACGCTGGGTGCCGAGCCCGCGCAGCCCCACCCGCCCCTTGCGCTGCCCGTACCGGTAGTGCCTCGTCCGGACGTACCGGTTGCGGTAGCGGATCCGGCCGTCGCCGGGGAACACGAACATCGACAGCATGCCGTCGCCGTCGAAGATGTGGTCGAGGAGGCTCTCGCCCACCTGCCAGCGCCCCGGGCCGTTCCGGTAGAGCGTCCCGGCCAGGCCGTCCGGCAGCCTGCCGTCGATCTCTCCGACGTCGTAGTCGCGCTCCTCGTCGAGGGCCTCGTAGATCCGATGCCACGCGCCGATGTCCACGGGTGACTCCTCGTCCGGCGGTCGACGGTCCGGTGACGGCAGGCTGTCACACCGGCAACCCGTAGTTCAATGCCTAACGACTACACCCGTCCGCCTGGACGGCCGGAGGCCGGACTCAGCGTGGATTCAGGTTCTATTCAGGTTTCCGAATCCACGCTCCCCATTCGCAGTCTTGTCAAGAGTCGCTAGTCAATGCTTCGGGAGGTCGTCAGTTTCGACAATTTCTGCGATAGGCGCGATAAATGAGGCGCGTGACTCAGCGTCCGTCCAGCCGCCCGTGGTGGATGGCGTCCACCAGCGCATTCCACTGGGCGGAATCGAGCGCGAGGACACCGGTGGAGCGATCTCGCGAGTCACGGACGAGCACCGCCGGGCCCAGGGCGGCCACCTCCACGCAGTCCTCGACGTTGCTCGCGCTGCTCTTGCGCCAGTACAGCGCCGCCTCTTGCATCGACCGGTCCACCATCCAGCAACCCTCCATCCATTGCCGGCGGGTGCCGTCTCGCCGACCGATCGGACAAGAACACCCACCCGGCGAGTACCAAGCAGGGCACGACAAACCACGACCTTGTGGATAATTTCCCGGTCACGAGTGTAAACGGTTCTAGTTACCTCGCCTACAACCGGGCCACAAGATCACGCTGCGTGTTATGAAGGCCACTCGCCTTGTGGGTGCCTGCGGCGGCTGTCACCTCCGGTGGAAGTCGGGTCGTCGAGTTGCGGTCCTGGAGTCAGGCCATGAGGTCCTCGGCCGCCTGCCGCATCAGTGCGATCGATTCATCGGCCGGCAGTGCCTGCTCGCGGAGGATCTCGAACGTGTCGCGGTACTCCGGGATCTTGTCGTCGTCGCCGGAGACCATCACGCTGGCCCCGGGCCGCCCCTCCAGGTAGAGGACGTCGTCGAGGTCGCCGTCGAACTCGAGCAGGCTGAACGGCCCGTCGAGACCGGGGTGCGCGCCCGCGCCGAACGGGATGACCCTGATGGTCAGCAGATCGTCGCGCTCGGAGGCGTCGGCGATGTGGTTGAGCTGGGCGGGCATGATCCCGGGATCGACCAGGATCCCGACATGGCGGCGTATGACCGCCTCGTCGATGATGTAGTGCTGGCGCGGGGGGTTCTGCCGTCTGGCGAGCTCCTCCTGCCTTTGGATCCGCAGCTTGACCGCGAGCCCCCGGGCCCGGTCGGTCGCTTTGCTGGTGGACAGCACATCCGCGTATTCGGGCGTTTGGATGAGCCCGGGGACGAGGGTCCCGTGGAACTGCCGGATGTAGGCCGCGCCCGCGCTGTACGCCACGTAGTTGAGGAAGCCGGGGTCGAACTCCCCGCGGTAGGCGTTCCACCAGGCCGGCTCCCGCGCGCCGCGGGCCAGTGCCTGCAGCCGCTCCTGGCGCTCCTCCGAGGTGACGTCGTAGACCCCGAGCAGGGCCTGCAGGTCGGTGCGGGTGATGGCGTTCTTGCCGCCTTCGACCCTGATGAGCTTCGACGGGGACCATTCGAGCTGCCGCGCCACCTGCTCCTGCGTCAGCTTCTTCGCCTTGCGCAGGCGGACGAGTTCGCTGCGCAGCAAGGCGCTCTGGACGATCGGGCCCTGATCACTGGTCATCTCATTCGCTCACTCTGAGTAGTAGGTGACACCAGCCTGCATGCAATCTGGCAGCGCGCCATGTTGCGCGGTACACCCCGGCATAGCGCTACCTGACCTGGTCACATGAACCCACATCCCCAGGCACAGACCCGTCATATCGCCTAAAACTCGCCCTGAAGCTTCCAGACTGCTGCATGACTGAGAACAATGTTGTAATGTGCTAGGTAGCATATAGCAGACTCCGGCTTGCCACCAGGCGGCCTGCTACATCGGAAATCTGAACGATCTCGACGCAGAGTGAGGGCTCGGACGGGACGCGCGCGTCCCCCGCCCGAGAACTCCCCACCGGCGGACACGGGCCACGGACGCCGCCGGCCAACCAAGGACGGACGCGCCTGACGGGGAGGTCGCCACGAGACACCGATATTTCGGCACTGCCAGAAAAGACAAAAGAGTCGCTCACCGCTTCCCGCCGATCACCGGTTGCGAGCCAAGACGATCGATGGAAAGCGGAGAGCGACTCCCCGGGCCCGCGTGAGAATGAGCTGACCGATCGTCACCGGACCACTCGCGACAAGCAGCGAGATCCGGGGCTGACCTGCCAAAACGTTCCCTGCGGACTCACCCAGTCTAACCGCGACCCCGCGGTGCGGGCTATAGGTGAAAGCGACTTCGGGCCCCCGAACGGCCAATGCCGGGCAATCCCCGGCAACCGGGCGGACGGCATCCGAAGATGCGATTCGAGGCATGGGGTTCTCGATATGTCAAGACAAAAGATGGTGCACTCCCCGACCTTTGACATCCACCCCGCAAACCCATCAAACCCATCAATCACCGTCCGGCCGAGCGTCAGGCGGGTGTGCTGATGGTCGATTACACCCGCCAGCACAACCCGGACCAGGTCCCGTCCGAAATGGGTCCCTACGAGGGTGCCCAGCCTCCGCAGATCCACGACACCCCCGAGGCCGTGTGCCGGGACACCGAGTGCCCGCGCCAGCTCCAGCCCGCCACGCCGCCGCCGCGGCACGGTTTCTGGGATTCGCTCACCGAGATCGAGCGGGCCGCGCTCCTCGCGTCCGCCGAGGAGATCGTCTACCCGGTCGGGACGGTGCTCTGGTTCGAGGGCCAGGCCGCCGACCAGGCCGTCATCATCCGCTCGGGCTCGATCAGGGTCTCCGTGGAACGCGGCGGACACGAGCGGATCATCGCCTTCCGCGGTCCCGGCGACATCGTCGGCGAACGCGCCGCCCTGCTGCTGCGCCGGCGGTCGGCGACCATCGTCGCCATGGACACCGTCCACGGCCTGCGCATGACCACGCAGCAGTTCGTCACGTACCTGAGCGACCACCCCCGCGTGGTCGCCATCATGGAACGCGAGGTGTACGACCGGCTGACCGAGCAGCCGGGCGTCCCGCAGCAGACGCCGCCGTCATACGCCCACACCGCCCACCACGAACCCCAGTCGCCGTACCTGACCGGGACTCAGCCCGGCTACACGATCGCAGCCCACCAGCCCTATGCGCCCGGGCCCCAGCCCAACACGGTGGCAACGCAGCCATACGCGACGGGGATGCAGCCATACGCGACGGAGATGCGACCCCACGCGATCGGGGCGCAGCCCTACGCAGCTGGGACGACACATCCGCACGCGACCGCAGCGCAGCCCTACCGGACCGACGCGCAGCCCTACGCGGTCGGAACCACGCAGCCCTACGCCGTCGGCACGCAGCCCTACGCGGTCGGCACGCAGCCCTACGGGACCGCTGGGCAGGCCTACGCGCCCGGGCCGACACCGTTGACCTACCCGGCGGCTGGCCAGGCCCCGGACCCCGCAGCCGCCGGAGGGGCGGCCTACATGGTGCAGTCGCAGGGCGGCGGGTCCTGGCCGGTCCACCCGGTGGCGGCCACCAGCGCCCCGTCCCATGCACAGGCGACGCAGCCCATGGCCATCTCCCCGCCCGGTCCGGAAGGCCTGTCCTGGGCGGGCCAGAACTGCACGATCGTCTACACCGACATCGCCGGCTTCAGCGCGTCCCACCGCAACGACGCGGACCGGCTCGACATGCGGCGCGCCATGTACGCCGTCCTGCGCGAGGCGTTCGAGGCGTCCCGGGTCCCCTGGGACGCCTGCCACACCGAGGACCGCGGCGACGGCGCGTTGATCGTCGTCCCGCCCGAGGTGCCGACCGCCGCCGTCATCGACCCGATGCTCACCGCCCTCGCCGTACGGCTGCGCCGCCACAACCAGCGGTCGAGCGGCGCCGTCCGCATCCAGCTCAGGGTGGCGGTGGACGTCGGGCCCGTGATGCCCGACCCGCCGGGCGTCACCGGCTGGGCCCTCATCCACACCGCCCGGCTCCTGGACGCGCGTCCCCTCAAAGACCGGCTCGCCGCGACCGGCGCCGACCTCGGCTTCATCGCCTCGCAGTTCGTCTACGAGTCCGTCATCACCCACAGTGCCGGCCACGTGAACCCCGCCGAGTACGAGCCCATCAGCTGCCGGGTGAAGAAGCTCAAGACCGAAGGCTGGATCCATCTGCGCGGCGTGCCCGCCCAGTCGGCCGTCTGACCTGCAGCACCACGCCCGGCCCGTCCCCGCGCGGGCCCGCACACCCCCGCTGACCCCGCGTGCACGCCGCACCGCGGGGTTTTCCGCGTCCCGCCCCTTTCCGCGGTCCGGGTTCCTCTTCCGCGGCCCGGGTTCCTCCTCCGCTGCTCATGCGGGGTTGTTGTTGATCTTTGGGACGGACTGGGGGATGCGCAGGACGAACCGGGCACCCCGGTCGCTGTCCTCGATGGTGAGCGTCCCGCCGTGGAGCCTGGCGATCTCGCGGGCGATGGGGAGGCCGAGGCCGGTTCCGCCGGCGTCGCGTTCCTTGCCGGCCTCAAGGCGGGCGAAGCGCTGGAAGACGAGGTCCCGGTCCTCCTCGGCGACGCCGGCGCCGTCGTCCTGGACTTCGAGGACGGCGGCGTCGTCGTCGCGGCGCACGGTGATGTCGACCCGCGTGTCGGCGTGGCGTTCGGCGTTGTCCATCAGGTTCGTCAGCAGCCGGACGAGTCGGAGCCGGTCACCGCGCACCGTCACGCCTTCCTGGAGGTGCGGGACGATCCGTTTCGTGCGTTCGGACCTCGCGACCTCGATCGTGACGAGGGCGCCGAGGTCGACCGGCTCGGCGCCCTGCCAGGCCGCGGCGTCCAGGCGGGCGAGCTGCAGCAGGTCGATCACGATCGCCTGCAGCCGTTCGAGGCTCTGCAGGACGGCGCGGCCGGTCTGCGGCCAGTCGACCTGGTCCGGGAACAGCAGCGCCTCCTCGATCTGGGCGCGGGCGGCGGTAATGGGGCTGCGCAGGTCGTGGGACGCGTCCGAGGTGAAGGTGCGCTGCCTGCTCAGGGCGCTGTCGAGGCGGTCGAGGGTCGCGTTCACGGCCTCCGCGAGCCATCTGATCTCGTCCTGGTTCTTCGGCACCGTCACGCGGCGGCCCGACTTGCTCGCGGTGATCTCCGACAGTTCGGCGCGGATCGCGTCCACCCGGGCGAGGGTGCGGTCGACCGTCCCCCACGCCCGCAGGCAGACCAGCAGCGTGACCAGGAGGGACGTGCTGATCAGGAACAGGAGGAGACCGGGGCTGACATACCAGGGGGTGACGGGGGTGGCCGCGTAGACGATCCAGTCTCCGCCCTGCCTGTAGACGCGGATCCCGATCACCCACATGCAGCGGTCGAGCCCCGGGGGCGGGCAGAGGACCCGCGCCGAGTAGATGTTCCTCTCCGCCGGGCGGAAGTGGGCGATCGGCGGGCCGTTCAGCACCTTCTCCGTGCCGGCGATCACCTTGCGCCGGTCGTTCAGGAGTTGAAGGACGACGTCTTCGGGCGCGGTGATGCGGCCTCGCACGCTTCGCCGGTCGACCTCGTAGGCGAGGCGCAGCGCAGACGACGCCGCCTCGTTCCGTTCGAAGTCCTCCGCGCGGCCACGGACCCCGACGACGATCGACGTGTTCAGGATCGCGCAGATGAGCGCGGCGACCGTCCCGGCAATCACGGTCATCCGCACCCGTATGGACCATGTGCGCCGTCCGTTCACCCGACCTCCCGCAGGTGAGGTAATCACCGCCCAGACCGGAATCAGTCCTCTGAGCAGCCGCGACGCACCCAAGAGACGACAAAGAAATCGTTGTCCGCCCTCGGGCGACGGCAGAAGCCCCAGCGCTGGCAGAGCCCGCTGTTAGCATCACCGGTTATGGAGCTGCGCCAGCTTGAGTACTTCGTGGCGGTGACGGAAGAGGCCGGCTTCACCAGGGCGGCGGCGCGGCTGCACGTCGCCCAGCCGGGCGTGAGCGCCCAGATCCGGCAGCTGGAACGGGAACTGGGGCAGCCGCTGCTCGACCGGTCCGGACGGACGGTCCGGCTGACCGAGGTCGGCGCGGCCGTCCTCCCCTACGCGCGTGCGGCGCTCGCGGCGGTCGAGGGCGCGCGGCGGTCTGTGGACGAGCTGACGGGGCTGCTCCGCGGGCACGTAACGATCGGCACGATCGACTGGATCCAGTCCCTGGACCTGCCCGGCATGTTGTCCGGTTTCCACCGGGACCACCCGAACGTGGAGATCACGGTCATCCAGGACGACGCCGCGTCGCTGGCCGACGCGCTGCGGGACGGACGGGTCGATCTCGCGTTCCTCAGCCTCGGCGGCGAATCACCCGAAGGCATCGCGACCCGCGTCATCATCGAGCAGCGCCTCTTCGCCGCCGTGGGCCGCGGCCATCCGCTGGCGCGGCGGTCCACGATCCCGCTGCGGGCCCTCGCCGACGAGGACCTCGTCAGCCTTCCGAAGGGCACCGGGCTGCGGGCCGTCCTGGACGAGGCGTGCACGGACGCCGGCCTCAGCCCGCGCATCGCGTTCGAGGCCGGCGAACCGCCCGTCCTGGCGCAACTCGCCGCGCACGGTCTCGGCGTCGCCGTCCTGCCCGAGTCCGCCGCCAGGGACCTGCCCGGCGGCCTGCACGCGGTGCCGATCGTCCGGCCCCGGCTGACCGGGCGGATCGCGCTCGCCTGGCGAACCGAGGGCCCGCGCAGCCCGGCGGCCCGCGCCGTGATCAGCCGGGCCCGCGAGCACCTCCCCGCACCCCCGGACCAGCCGGCCCCATGATCACGGCGATCTCAGCTCAGGCCGCCGCCGAGCCTGGGGCGGACTCCCGGAGGACGCGGCGGAGCACGTCCGGCCTGTTGGTGATGATCCCGTCCACGCCGAGTTGGACGGCCTTCCTCATCTGCCCGCGGTCGTTCACCGTCCAGGTGAACACGTCCATGCGGGCCGCGTGCACCTTCTTGACGTAGGACGCGGTCAGGTCGCCGTACGCGGGGTTGATCTGATCGGCGTAGGACGCCAGCTTGCGCAGGTCCTTGACCTTCGGCTTACCGAGCAGCCCCGTCGGCACCCGGGGCATCACCGAGTGGAAGCGGCGCACGGACCTCCGGTCGAACGACTGGACGGCCAGGCGGCGCTCGCTCGGATCGTGCCGCAGCCAGGACGGCGAGCGCTTCAGCGAGGCGGCGATGCGCTTCTCGATGCCCGGGTACAGCGCCGGGCTCTTGATCTCCAGCAGCAGCCCGAGGCCCTGCCCGCGCATGGCCTTGAGCATCTGGTCCAGCGTCGGAACACGCTCACGCTTGTACTTCTTCGCGAACCAGGAACCCGCGTCCAACCTCTTGATCTCGGCGAGGGTGAAGTCGGAGACCCTCCAGGGCGCCCGCTTCGGATACACCTTCTCGACGTTCGTCGTCCGGGTGAGCGTGGTGTCGTGCATCAGGACCAGCTTGTGGTCCTTGGATTCCTGGACGTCGATCTCGAACACGTCCGCACGCTGCGCCTTGGCGAGCCTGACGGCGGCGAGCGTGTTCTCCGGCGCATAAGCGGACGCCCCGCGGTGCGCGACATTCGTGACCCCGCCGCCCGGCGCGGCGTTCAGACGCGGGCGCGGCTCCGGCGCGTCCGGCTGCCGCGCCGGGACCGGACCGGGATCCGCTACGGCGGACGCGGCGGGGACGGCGATCGCCGTCGACGCCGCGACGGCGATGAACGCGATACGAGTACCTCGATGCATGGTCACCTTCCGGGAGCTGAGGCGTGTCCGCCCCAACCCTCGGGCCGTCCGATGACACCAGAGTTACAAGTCGGTAGCAGACCGTGTACGGCCGCTGACGATACGCATTGGGCCCGGCGGACACACCGGCGGACACGGTCCTTTGATCAGAACAGAGGGACTATTCGCCGTCGTCCTGCTTGGCGTCCTTGGCCGCCTTCGACAGGATCAGCGCGCCGAGCAGCAGTTTCCGGCTCCGCCGCAGCGGACGCGGGATGCGGACACGCCGCACGGGCGGCGTTCTCACCGTCACCCGCTCACCGGACAGTGCCGGCACGGCCGGCCGAGGCGTGCCCAGCCGGGTCGGGCGGCTCCGGCCCCGCAACGTCACCGACCTGCCGAGGTCCCACTCGTCCGACTCGGCGAGGTGCGCGAGCTCCAGGACGACCGCCGACGCCAGCACCCGCCCCGCCGTCGTCTTCGCCATGTCGCTGAGCCGGGCCGCCTCGTTCACCGGATCACCGATCACCGTGTACTCGAACCGCTGCTCCGCCCCGATGTACCCGGCCACCACGGGACCCGCCGACACGCCGATCCCCGCGTCCAGCATCGGAACCTCGACCCGGAGCCGCACCGCCAGCTCCCGCGCGGCCCCGAGCGCCGCGCCGGCCGAATCCTCCACCTGCGTCGGCGCCCCGAAGATCGCGAGCGCCGCGTCCCCCTCGAACTTGTTGATCCATCCCCCGTGCCCGGCCACCACCGTCACCACCACGCCGAAGAACCTGTTGAGCAGCCCGACCACCTCGTCCGGGCTCCGCGTGTCGGCCAGCCGCGTCGAACCGGTGAGGTCGACGAACAGAACCGCCACCTCCCGGGTCTCCCCGCCGAGCGTGATGTCGCCGCGCTCCAGCGCCAGGTCGGCGACCTCCTCACCCACATGACGTCCGAAGAGATCACGCAGCCGCTCATGCTCACGGAGCCCCGCGACCATGTGGTTGAACCCGGCCTGCAACTGCCCGACCTCACTGGCGTCGTACACGGCGACCTCGGCACCGAGATCCCCCCGCTCGACCCGCGCCATCCCCTTCCGAACCGCCTTGATCGGATCAGCGATCGCCCGGGTCGCCATATAGGTGACATAAACCCCCGCCAGCAGCGCGACCCCGCCAAGCCCCAAGATCGTGATCGCCAGCTGCGCGACATTGATGTCCGGCGCGGCCAACGCGGCGACGGCGACACAGATCAGCCCGAACACCGGAATCGCCGTCCCCAGCGCCCACGCGAGCATCACCCGCGTCGTCACCCCCGGCAACCGGAACCGGCGCGGCCGCTCCGCCGCCAGCACCAGCGCCGCCGCGGGCCGCAGCAGCCGCTCCGACAGCAGATAGACGATCGTGCACGTCGTCGCCGCACCCAGCAGGCACGTCAGCCCCGTCTTCACGGCCAGCCGCCCGGTGAACAGCACAAGATCGAGAACAGCCCACCCCAGCGCCCCGACAACCCACAACCCACCGACGAGCAGCGTCAACCGAAGCGGCCCGAGCAGCACGGCCCGCCTCTGCTGCCGATCGGCACTGCCCCCGTCCCGGACCAGCGAGACGACAGGCCGCCACAGCCACAACCCCGAGACCAACGCCACAGGCACCGCGACCACGGGATAACTGAAGAACGCCACCGCGTTCACCTGGTGGGCATAGTCACGATCGTCCAACGGCGGATCAGGCACCACGAACGTCGCGAACAACAGCACGACCAGGGCACCGACCAGATTCGCGGACCCCACCACCACAAGCAGGACCCACCGCACCCGGATCTCGAGCATGCTGGTCACGTGCGCCTCCGGAGGGAAGGAACCGCCACGACGGATCATCCCACGCCCGCCCCCGACGCACATACCGCCCCGATGACCCCCACGGATATCGAGTTGGCGACCACCTCGGCCATCGCGTATGCTCTCGGACGTCGCCAAGCGCGGGGCAACCCGCCAAGACATCCCTCCGAAGCCACTAAGCTCGGAACAGCAAGGTCCTGTGGAGCAGCTAGGAGTGCTCGCCACCCTGTCAAGGTGGAGGCCGCGGGTTCAAATCCCGTCAGGACCGCCAGGCGCACCAAGCGTCCTGGGCAGGTAGCTCAGTCGGTACGAGCGTCCGCCTGAAAAGCGGAAGGTCGGCGGTTCGACCCCGCCCCTGCCCACCCCATACGACCAGCAAAAACGCCCTGGAGCCACACGGCCCGGGGCGTTTTCGACGACAACGCTGACGACAACACCGCCTCACACCGGCTCCCAGCGGCCCAACCGACGACCACGCGCAGCGAAGTCGTGGTACTCGTCCCCAAGGACTCCCTCATTTACCCAGCGCCCTGGGTCAGCGCCGAGTTCCCGCTCAGCAAGAGTGATCGCTTCCTCAGCGGATTCCGTCTCCCCCACGGTCTCGGCGCCGTCCCCATACTCGTCCTCATAGAAGGCTCCAAACTCGTCGACAGGGAGGCCCGCCACTTCTTCGACGACGTGCACCCGGACCACGAAACCCCGGTGACGGTTCGCCGGCCAGATGCAGGCGTAGCGGATTCCTCGCCGCCCCTCCTCTTCAAAGCCGCTGAGAAGCTGCTCAATGCCCTTCCCACGCCGAAGGGCACCAGCAGCGAACGACCTCAGCAAGTAGCGCATGGCGCCACCATACGGACCCTCAGAGACAGCAATGAGGCCCGGACAACAAGTCCGAGCCTCACATGCTGACGCGCCTAACCGAGGGCATCTCCCAGCTTGCGGAGGGCCGCGCGCTTCTCGTCGAGGGCCGCGTGTGCGTAGATCGTCATGGTCACCTCGATGTCGCTGTGTCCGACGATCTCTCGCACGATGTGCGGCGGAACGCCGAGGTCCAGGAGCAGCGAGACGCAGGTGTGGCGCATGTCGTGCAGTCGCATCGAGCCGAGTCCGGCAGCGGCACGGATACGGCCCCAGCTACGGCGAAGGTTGTCCGGCTCCATGGGAGTGCCAAGGCGGGACGGAGTACCGATGCCTGATGAACGCCGCCTACGGCAACATCGACTGCGGCGTATCGATCATCCTCGCCGCCCCGTTCATCACCGAACTGGGCAACCCGAGTTGGCTCCCCCGCCTCACCCACCGATGCCAAGCCAAAGGTGTGGACGTCACCTCCATCTGGGTCCACAGCACATCGACACCATGCACGAGTACATCGAACAACGCGACGCCCCACGCAACGGTTGGAAACTCGCCAACTGGGACGCCTACGCCAGCACCGTCAACACCGACGACCCACCCGACGCAGCACACATCACCATCGACAACCGCCTAGGCGCAGCCGTCAGCCTCGCCGACCAAACCCGCCGAACCCTAACCAAGCTTCTTGTGTGATCGCGATTCGGCATGTCCCCCCTCGATGAGGCGCCGCATCCGTTCGGTGACATCGAGCAGTACGGCCAACAGCTCTTCCTGAGCCGCGTGGCGCTGCGGGGACAGCTGCTCATGCCTAGCTGTGCGCTCTTCAGCAGCCGGGAGGGCGTTCGCCGCCTCCAGGGCTTCGGGGAAGCCATGAGCGCGGTAGCGGTCCCAGGCAGCTTCGACCTCATCGCAGCACTCGGCGTACTCGATACCGAACGTCAGGAACTCATCAGGACCGAACTGGCTCTTACCGACCTCCACCATCCACTGGTTCACCCGAGCATCAGCAGCGACCAACAGACCAAGCGCCTCACGGACCCGCAGGCCAACCCATCCGTCCTGGAGTGCCCCCACGGCCGCGACGACGATCGCCGATTGACGCTCAGACACAGTCGCCCCTCATCCGCCGACACAGGCACCAGCAGCCTAGCCAGGGCAACCAGAACCCCGGATGAGAACTTTCTCTACGTCTTCAAGGGCGCCGCTACGCGGCCGCCGGCGGCCGCCCGCCCCGGCGCGCCGGGCATGCGGCCTCTCCGGTCCGGTCCCGCCGCGCCGGTTCGCCCGTCCGCCGACAAGGAGAGCACCCAGGAAGCATGAGAAGTCACCCACTCCCGAGTACGCGCGACGAAAGGCCGACACATGACGAGCCCGAGCTTCACACCGCAGCCCTACCCGCTCTTCGCCGCAACGTTCGACGTGGCGGACAACCTTGCCCGGTTTGTGCCAACCATTGTGCCTGTACACCTTGTGCTCGGTTGGACTCACCAGGACGGCCAGCTTCGCCCTGTCCTCGACGGCTCCCCCGAGCTGACTATCTGGACGGGGGCGATCAACTACAGCGAGACTCGGGAGCAAGCAGAGACCATGGTCAAGGCGATAGAGAAAGCGGCCCGCGGTGAGATCCGCCGCCACGAGATCTCACAACTCTTGCGCAAGCTGACTGGCGCGAAGGACGAGGAGGACACCAGCAAGGCCGGTTGAGCGAGCTCGAACAAGGGGGCTGACGCCGCCCCCCTGGACCCCCGCGAGCCGGGACACTCGTTCGCGCGAAACGGTCTGTCACGTATTGCGCGCCGTTCGCGCGAACGAGCACCCCGGAGCGTCGTGCGTCTGTGCATGTGGGTGCCGGGAGTCTGGGCGATCGTGGAGTGGAGGCGGCCGGCTTGGTGCAGGTCAGCGGGTAGGTAGACTTAAGTGACTAGTAGGACGATGAGCAATGCGCCCACGGCACACGCTGCGCCGATCGCGGTCGCGATTTTCGGATCCCGGTAGGCCGCAATGGCGACCACGATTAGAACGAACACAATCAGCACTACGTTCGTGCTGACCGGCGCGTTGTCGGGTGGCTGCGTGCCACACAAGATTGAGCGCAGGTCCATAACAGGTTTTAGCCTCCAGCAGGGGACTCGGTACGGGACGACTATGGTTCGCTACAACCAAAGGGACCTTCGCCGTAAGGCGAGCCGGCCCCGCAGCCGCCACCTGGACGAGGCTTGCGCATGATGTACCCTAAGCACAAGCGAGTCTCAGCGATGGTGACCATAAGACTTCATGACGCTCTGCCTGAGAACGGTGAACGCTGGACAGCTCGTGCGGGACTCGTCTGCGCGCTTGCGGAAGCGTATGGTCGTCGCTGACTCGGTCTCTAGCAGGGGACTCGGGTTTAGACGGCCCTTGGTGCGCTACCGCCAAGGGCCGTCGCTTCGCCCGGCGACGTCTGAACCGCTGGGGCGCCAGCAGGTCCGCGGCGGGCGATTAAGCAGGGTGATCAAGGGGCAACAGCGGTCACTTGTGGACAGGCGGATCAACAGATTGGGCCCAGTGACAGGCGTGATCGGTTTGTTTTCAAGCTGACAGCGCGGGTTCGCCTCGTGAACCGTCGGCCGATCCTGTCGTCGTCGCCCGGACTCGTCCATGCTGATGGGAGCGGCGAAGAAGGGTGCTAACGCGGGTGCTAACGGCGGGTCTGGACGGACTTGAACGAAGGTGGAATCGAGGGGCGGTCCGGAGGGCTCCCTAGCAGGTCAGCGGACAGATCTGGACGAGTGTGGACCTGGTTTGTGAGACTCGTAATGAATCGCTCCGCTGCCGCATATTTAGCCGTCTTTAGTCAAGGCCGCTCTCAGTTTGGCGATCTCGTCATGCCAAGGATGGTCGTCAGCAGTCTCGGCCCAGAGCTCCTTGACCTCCGAGTCCGGGGCGACGACGCGATCGAGTACGTCAGCGGCGAGGGCGACAAGATCGTGTGGAAGCGGCGGGATGGGCTCTTCAGGCCCATAGACGCTGTCGGTGGGCGCTCCGCCTGGTTGCTGAGCGGCAACCAAAGCGGCCGCAGCAATACCAGGGTCAGCGGCCCTGCTCGTGGTCTGGCCATGCCCCGCGACCGCGGACAAAGCTTGGCGGATGACGTCAGCGCGCTGATCGGCTTCGGTCTCGTCGAGGTCGTCCGCAAAGTCGGCAGCGTGATCATTGTCGAAGGGGCCAGGTCCCCAGGTGCCCAACTTCGTCCGCCTTCGCTTCACTTGGTGTGCTCCGGCATCCTCACATGGGTGTCACTGCTGACGCGCCGCTTCCGGTGCTCGCTTCGCTGCGCTCCGGGTCGGCTTGTCCTCGGGATCGGTCGGATGCCGTCGTGGGTGGGGCCCGGTGGTTGCCCGATCGGCGAGGGGTGGGCGTCCTGGTGGTGGGCGGGAAGTACAGCAGGGAAGTACCGCAACGGAGGCTTACGGCTGCTGGCAGCGGCTACCGGGCGCACACGGGGTGAGCTGCGGCGCGAGAGTCGATCTTGGGTGGCCGGTTTCTTGTAAACAGATGTTTGGTTCAAGTCCCTCGTCGGCTCCCACCTCGGAGGCCCCGCCGCACCCGGAGAGGGCGCGCCCAGAGACATCACGCCGGGCCAGTACGAGCGTCACGTCCGGCGGCTGAAGCCCGAGGCCGGGGGGCCGACCGGTGACGGCAACCCTGACGGCAACGACGGCACACGGCGACCACCACGGGCGTACGTCGGGCACCTTCTGACCTTGGTGGACAGGGTGGCCGCAGGGTGGTTGCTACTTCTGAAAGCGGAAGGTCGGCGGTTCGACCCCGCCCCTGCCCACCCTCCTGAACAGCCAAAAGGCCCGGAACCATCATCGGTTCCGGGCCTTTTGACAGCAGTAGTGACAGCAACGGCCTCAGCCGAGCGCATCCCCCAGCTTCCGAAGCGCCGCCCGCTTCTCGTCGACGGCCGCGTGAGCGTAGATCGTCATGGTCACCTCGATGTCGCTGTGGCCGACGATGTCCCGGACGATGTGCGGTGGAACGCCGAGGTCGAGCAGCAGCGAGACGCAGGTGTGGCGCATGTCGTGAAAGCGCACCTCGTCCAGTCCGGCCGCCGCGCGGATCCGGCCCCAGCTACGGCGGAGGTTGTCCGGCTCCATGGGCGTACCGAGGCGGGACGGGAAGACGGAGCCCGTGATACTGCCAGTCCGGCCAGGCGTCGGCTCTCTCGGCGTCCTGCTTCACCTTGTGCTCGCACAGAGCGGTGATGCACGGGTCCGGGAGCGGAACGGTGCGCTTGGAGTCCGCCGTCTTGGGCGGGACGAACCGCAGCGCTCCCCCGACCCGCTGAAACGTCTGGACTACTTCTAGCGTGGCCGACTCGACGCACCGCTGGCACGGGTCGCCGTCGAGGGTGCCGCCCTCCCCGCCGCAAGCCCGGCAGCCGACGAGCCGGACGTCCTCCCACCGCAGCCCGAGCAGTTCCCCGCGCCGCAGGCCGAGGCAGAGCGCCAGGACGTACAAGGCGTAGAGCCGCTCATCCTGGGCCGCCTTGAGGACGTCGCGCACCTGGTCGACCGTGAGCCCGCGATTCACCCCGTACTTGGGCGTTGAGACCGTGACGAGCTTGGCCACGTTGCGCGGGATGACCTCCTCACGCACAGCCGTTTGGAGCGCGTTGCGCACGACCGCGTGAACGAACTGGACCATGCGCGGCGATAGCCGGGACTGGCAGCACTCGCCGCCCTTGAGCGAGCAGCAGCGCGGCACCTCACGGATGGCGTCCCCGCCGTTGCGGCAGCACTGGCACGCCTCACGGATACGGGTGAAGGGATTGACAGTCCGTCGTCATGAGGTGCGAGCTCTTGGAGCAACGGGAGTCCGATTGTGGTCGAGCACTTCCATGGCTCCAGGTCTTCTTGATTACGGGATCTCGACGTCATCCCCGGTGACGAGCCGGCCCTGGGCGTCGTACACGGTCGCGTGGGCTGCTTCCAGAGCGGAACGGGACGCGATGAAGTGATGACGGCAGAACGGCAGCTCCGTCGGCCTGCCCTTGGGCGGGGCAGGATGGCCGATCAGGTCGTTGCCGCCGTCGCGGCGGTCGTCGGTGAGCACACGACGGGCTCCTTGCAGATGCTGGCCGTCATCGGAGATTCTGGAACGCGGCTTCCACGGTCCGGTGGAAGGTCGGATAGGTGTAGAGATTCGGCGACCCGGCCCCAGGCCCACGACTACCACATCAGCTTGATCGGTCATGCCGTTCTGCTCCTTCTCGCCGGAGTCCCGTCTCGCGCGCGAGCATGAGCAGGTTGGGAATCTGGCTCCACCCCACCAGATCCATGAGCTTGACCAGATGGGGCGCGACCGAGCGCAGTACCAGCCGCCGGTCCTGAATTTGCAGCCGGCACGCGGCGGCGGCCAGGGCACGGAGTCCGCCGACGTCGATGAAGCTCAGCTTCTCCACGTCGATCCACACGTCACCGGATCCGTGTTCGAGCATGCCCGACAGCG
>NZ_JBEZGN010000054.1:0-45673 GCF_040650055.1 Spirillospora sp. NPDC048819
TTCGAAGACGCCGTCCAGGCGCAGCAGCGCGCTGCGCACCCGCACGCCCTCGACCACGAAGCCCGAGTCGTCCCAGCCCGGTGAACGGCCACCGCCGCTGTTCACCGGAACGAAGGTGCGCTCGACGGCCCGCTCGGTCATGTCATCTCCTTGATCGGCCAGACGAGCAGGTCGCCGCCCGCCGGGCCGCGGGTGATGCGGGGGCCGTGATTCCGGACGACGATGCGCAAGATCCTTTCGGCGAGGACCCCGCGTACCGCTTCGACGGTGTCGGGGTTGCGTTCCGGGGCGGGGGAGCAGAGCGCGCACAGGTACGGCGGAAAGGTCGCGTGCTCCAGTTCGATCGCCCGCTGGAGGTGGTCGCGCAGTTCGGCGAGCGATGCGGTTCCCACCGGTGCGGTGGTCATGGTGATCGCCGACGGTTCTCGGTGGTTCATGGGTCTCTCGATTCAGGCGTCGGGTGATTGGACGGCCCCGTCGGCGGTCGTCGCAAGCGACGGATTTGCGTCGGCGAACGCGCCGTGGACCAGCACGATGGTCGGCTTGGCCGCCTGCCTTGCCGTCGAGGTGGAGGAGGACGCGGCCGACGGGTACAGGACCGCGGCCAGGATGGCCAGAAAGGCTGGGAACAGTGGTGCCAGGATCCGGGTTTTCCGCCGGGAGAGCTGGGCGCTCTGCCGAGGAGGTGTGCACGGGCATGGTGAGCTTGTTCGCGCGTTCACGGTGTTGTCGGCGACGTCGTTGTCTCGCAGGTGGCGGGCGTGCTCACGGACCTGCTTGTCGCTGACGCCGTTCTTCTTGACTTCGAGTGAGTCGACGAAACGCTCCACCCATTGCCCGACGAGCCTGATGCCATGGTTGAGGCCGAGCCGGGTCAGGAGCCCGTGCGGGTCGGCGGCGAGGGTCTTCTTGTCGTAGCCGCTCTTGGGGGTGTCGCTCTTGGGGGCGTCGCGCAGATCCGGCGCGATGACACCGTAGTGCTTGGCGAGTTCGGGCAGGATCTCGCGCCAGGTGTACCAGGTCTGCGGATACCCGTGCAGCAGGAGCAGGGTCGGTCCCCGCCCTCCGCGCACGTAGTTGATCGCGATGTCGTCGGCTCGCACCTTCTGCTCACTGAAACCCGCCGGAACACGCGGCTCATCGCCTGTCCTCGACGGCCCCTTCGCGGCGGCGGCTGTGCTGGGTACCTCTGTGGCCTGGACGGAGGCGGCCGGGGCGAGGCACCCGAGCACGTCGACCACCGCGATCGGCATGAGGGCGCGGCCGCGGATCTTCGGGCGCGGCATGGAATGGATCGATTTCACGGACGTTCCCCTTTTCGATGCGACCGGTGGTCGTGGGGTGCTGGGGTGGATGCGGCGCTAATGGTGAGACCGCCGTTCGGCAATTTCTGCACGGCTGGCCAGAGCATGTCCGGCCATCCGCCGGCAACCGGGAATCGTTGCTTTATGGGCGCTATTCGTTCACGGCCATACCGTAGAAATCGGCTCGCGTGCCCCGCGAGCGTCACCTGACTGTGTCACCGAGTGTTATGTGACAGGTGGGTACGAGGCAGAGGCTGCTGTCGGCCCGATCGCGCCGTGGTACGAAGTTCGAGGTCTCGATAACGGCAGGAGCCCCCTACCGACGTCCACACGCCACCCGGCTCACTACAGCGGGTGACCAGGCGAACTGATTATATGAGCGCATGGCTGTGCGGTAGGTTCGCTGGACAGGAGTCCAGGCGCCAGAGATTATGGATTGATAATGCCAGCGGACCGGTCGGTACCGGCGCTGTTCGGGCGGGAGCCCGAACAGCGGCTTCTCCGCGATTTCCTGGACAGTGTCCGCGACAGCGGCGGAGCAATGCTGGTGCGCGGCGAGGGAGGGATCGGAAAGTCGGCGTTGCTGCTGGAAACGGCGGGGATCGCAGCCACGCAGGGTATGCGGATCCTTCGGACGACCGGGGTGGAGTCCGAGACGCACCTGCCCTTCGCCGGTCTGCACCAGCTGTTACTTCCGCTTCGCGCCGAGATCGGGGAACTGCCCCACCCGCAGCGCGACGCGCTGCGGGCGGCCTTCGGATTGACCGATGCGCGGGCACCGGATCCGTTCTTCATCGCCTTGGCGGCGCTGAATCTTCTGAGTGAGGCCGCCGGCCGATCGCCCGTCCTGCTCCTTGTCGAGGACGCGCACTGGTTGGACCGTTCCAGCGCCGAGGTGCTCGCGTTCGTCGCGCGACGGCTCGACTCCGAGCCGATCGTGCTGCTGGCCGCGATACGCGACGGTCACCACAACCCCCTGACCGGCGCCGGGCTGCGGGAGTTGTTCCTTGACCGGCTCGATCACACCGCTGCGACCGCCTTGCTGCACTCGCATGCCCCCGCGCTGACGCCGACGGCGCGCACACAGCTGCTGCGGGAGGCGGCGGGAAACCCGCTGGCTCTGGTCGAACTGCCGATCGTCGCGGACCGGCAGCGCGGGCAGGGAGGCCTGCCGCCGGGGTGGCTCCCGCTGACCACCCGTCTGGAACAGGCCTTCACCGTCCGCATCTCGGGGTTGCCGCAGCTGACGCGGACGATACTGCTGGTGGCCTCGCTCAACGACAGCGCCGACCTTGCAGAGACCCTCCACGCCGCCGCGGTGATCACCGGCGTCCCGGTCACGGCGGACGACCTGGCGCCCGCGGCCACCGAACGGCTGGTGGATGTGGACGAAACCGGAGTGCAGTTCCGGCATCCGCTCATGCGCTCGGCGATCTACCAGGGGGCAAGCATCTCCCAGCGTCACGCGGTGCACGCCGCCTTGGCCGACGTCATCACCGGCACGCCGGACCGCCGGCTCTGGCACCGAGCGGCGTCCACATCCGAGCCGGATGAGGCCATCGCTTCGGAACTGGTCGCCGCGGCCCAGCGCGCGCAACACCGGGGCGACCAGTTATCGGCCGTCAGAGCGCTGCAACATGCCGCCAGACTTAGTGAGAACCCCGTTCAGCGGTGTGAACGGCTGGTCCGGGCCGCTGAGTACGCGACTGACCTGGGACGGCGCGATATCGTCGTTCGGCTGCTGGGCGACGCCGAGCCGCTGGAGCCGTCCGCGCAGCAGCGGGCCCGTATCGTGTGGATCCGCGAGAACTTCGAGGACGGCATCCGCGACGACAGCGTGGCAGCGCGGGCGCTGGCCGACCTCGCCGAGAGCATGGCGGCACAAGGAGACACCGACCTCGCGCTGAAACTCCTGTCGAGTGCGTCCCTGCGGTGCTTCTGGGCCCATGCCGACTCGCGATCGAGGCAACGCGTCGTCGCCGTGGCCGAGGGACTGCCCATCGACGACCTGGACGGGCGACTGCTGGCGATCCTGGCGTTCGCGGCCCCGATCGAGCGTGGCAAGGTCGTGATCGACCGCTTGAGACATCTGGTCGCGCACTCCGCCGGCAACTCGCAGGCGGCCCGCCTGCTCGGCAGCTCGGCGCTGATGGTGGGGGCCTTCGACCTGTCGGAGGAATTCTGCGCCGCGTCGCTCCCGGTCCTGCGCGCGCAGGGCCGGCTCAGCCGCCTGGCACGCGACCTCGGGGCACAGGCATGGAGCACCGTCCGGCTCGCCGACCTGAGCGTGGCCATCCCCGCGGCCGAGGAGGCCGAACGGCTGGCGCACGAGACTTCCCAGCCGCTGATGCACGCCATCGCCCAGGCTTCAGGAGCCATGGTCGCCGCGCTGCGCGGGGACCAAGACCGCGTGGAGAGCCTTTCGGTGGCGGCCGAGCAGGTGGCCCTGCCGATCGGTGCCCGCCCGGTGCTGGCCACGGTGCAGCTGGCGCGTGGTCTGGCCGCGTTGGGGGAAGGACGCTACGCCGACGCCTACGACCACCTGCGGCGGATGCACGACCCCGCCGATCCGGCCTTCCACCTGGCGCTGCGCTGCTTCGCCGTCGCCGAACTCGCCGATGCCGCAGTGCACAGCGGTCAGAGCCATGCGATCGGCGGCATCATGGAGGAACTGGAGACGATGGCTCTGACCACGCCATCACCGGCTTTGCACGCCGACCTGCGCTACGCCCGGGCGGTCCTGGCCGATGAGGCCACCGCGGAGCCGTTCTTCGAAGCCGCGCTCACGGCGGACCTGCGAAGATGGCCCTTCGTGCGAGCCCGGGTTCAGCTGGCCTACGGCGAATGGCTCCGGCGCCAGCGGCGTACGGCCGAGTCTCGGGCGCCTTTGCGGATCGCTCGCGAGACGTTCGACGCCCTAGGCGTCATCCCCTGGAGTGAGCGGGCGCGCCAGGAACTGCGGGCCTCCGGCGAGAGCAGCCGCAGCCGCGGCCGCCAGGCACGCGATGTGCTCACCGCACAGGAATTCCAGATCGCCCAGATGGCGGCCGACGGCCTGACGAACCGGGAGATCGGCGAAAAGCTCTACCTGTCGCATCGGACCGTCAGCTCCCACCTTTACCGGATCTTCCCCAAGCTGGCGGTCACCTCGCGGTCGGCGTTGAGCACGGCCCTGCACCCACCGCCCTGATCCCACCGAAGGGTGACCCCTTCGCCCGGGTGACGCTCAGTGACGCAGTCATGTGACGCACGCGAGGTCCGTGGGCGGCTTCCTACGGTGGGGCCATGCTTACACGGAGTTCGTTCAGAAACGGCAGCACGCCGACCGTCGTGCTGGTGCACGGCGCTTTCACCGACGCCTCAAGCTGGACGGATGTGATCGCTGAGCTGCAGGCCGGCGGGTTTGCCGTGATCGCGGTGGCCAACCCGTTGCGCGGACAGGCCACCGATGCCGCATACCTCGCCGGCGTCGTCGCCGCGATCGACGGTCCCGTCCTGCTGGTGGGCCACTCCTACGGCGGTGTGGTCATCACCCGGGTCGGAGCCCAGGCGGGCAACGTGGTCGGGCTGGTCTACGTGACGGCCTTCGCGCTGGAGGCGGGAGAGACCGTGCTGGACCTGACGGGCCGCTTTCCCGACAGCCTGCTGGGCCCGGCGCTGCGCCCGGCCACCTTCCGCACCGGCGACGGCGAGGAGGCGGTGGAACTGTTCCTCAAAACCGACCGGTTCGCCGCGGTGTTCGCCGCGGACCTGCCCGAGCGCCTCACCGCGGTGGCGGCTGTGGCACAGCGCCCCATCGCCGCCGTGGCGTTCGAGGAGAGCTCCCCTGACGCAGGCTGGAAGACCCTGCCGTCCTGGTACGTCGTAGCGACCGCCGACCAGGCGATCCACCCCGCCGCCCAGCGGCTGATGGCCCAGCGCGCCGGCGCGGACACCATCGAAGTCGACGCGTCACACGCGGTCGCGCGGTCGCAACCGGCGGCCGTCGCCGGCCACATCCGTACCGCAGCGAACGCTACCCGGGCCGTCAAGCACTAACGCGCGCGGCGCCCTGTTCATCGTGCAGAAGGCACTGCCGCTGATCAACGACCACGGCTCGGTCTTCTTGACCGGATCGAAGGCCTCCCTCGGCGCCTTCCCCGGCTGGACTAGTCGCCGACGGCGGCACCACCGCCATCTGAACCACGTACCTCGAGAACGGGAAGAGAGCACACGTCATGAGCAGCATCACCTTCATCGGTGCGGGGAACAGGGCCCGTGCCATCGGCACGCTCGCGGTGGCGGGCGGCAACACCGTCGAGGTCATGGCGCGTGATCAGGCCAAGGCCGATGACCTGGTCAAAGCTCTGGGCGGCGGCGCGACGGCGGGCGAATGGGGCGCCGTCCCGGCCGGGGACATCGTCATCACGGCCCTGCTGTACGACGGTGTCGTTCCGGTCGTCGCGCAGTACGGAGACGCCCTCGCGGGCAAGGTCATCGTCGACATCAGCAACCCCTTCAACGCCACGTTCGACGGACTGGCCCTGGCTGGAAGGAATGGGCGTGGTCACGGTGGGCCTCGCCGGCAACGGGGTCGGCCACGGTGACTTCGCCCTCGGCGTCAACGAGATCTGAACATCAGCACGCTCAGCACGTTCTGCTACGAGCCACCCCACCGGCCGGCTGCTGACCACGCTCGACGTGCTCTCCAGCCTTGACCAGATGCTCGACGTCGCCAGCCAGGTGATCGCGCGTACCGGCCGGTTGTGACCACCGAAAGAACGAACGAATCGGCTGCCACGGAAAGCATCGACATGCATGACGGGGCGGGCATGCCGTCCATCTCAGACAAGAGAAAGAGAGCACTCACCATGAGCAGCATCAGTGTCATCGGCCTGGGGGGCATGGCCCACGCCATAGCCGCACGCGCGGTCGCCGGCGGCAACTCCGTCGAGCTCATCGGCCGCAACGCGGCCAAGGCGAAGGATCTGGCCGCGACGCTCGGCGGCGGGGCCGCGGTCGGGACATTCGGTGCCGTCCCGGTTGGCGACATCGTCGTCCTGGCCGTCCCGTACGCCAGCGCCGTGCCGGTCGTCGCCCAGTACGGGGATGCACTGGCCGGCAAGTTCATCATCGACATCTCCAACACGTTCAACGCCGACGCCACCGGGCTCGTCGTCCCTGAAGGCACGTCCGGTGCGCAGGAGATCGCCAAGGCAGTCCCGGCGAGCGCGCACGTCGTGAAGGCGTTCAACACGGTCTTCGGCCACGTGCTGGCCCAGGGGCGTCCGTTGGACGTGTTCTTCGCCGGAGATGACGCGCGGGCCAAGGCCGACGTGTCGGCGTTCATCGAGAGCCTCGGACTGCGCCCGCTCGATGTCGGCGGCCTGGAGATGGCCCGCTGGCTGGAAGGGGTCGGGCCGCTGCTGATGGGCCTGGCCCGCAACGGCGCGGGGACCTTCGACATCGCCCTCGGCGTCGACCTCCCCGGCTGAGCGCACCCCTGCCAGCAGCCCGCGGCGCTCCCGCCGCGATTCTCACAAAGGAGTCATCGTGCGTCTGATATGGCAGCTCTTAGCGGTTGTGGCGGTCTGGATCATCGGCAGTTTCGGCACGGCGGCGGTGAAGGACAACCCCTGGCTGGCGCTCGTCGCCGGCCTGCTGACGGCCGTCGTCGCGGTCCTGGTCTACGGCTGGGTGGTGCGGCGCACCGAGCACCGGGCCCCCGTCGAGGTGTCGCTGAAGGGAGCAGGCGCCGCGATCGGCTGGGGCACGCTGCTCGGCATCGCGCTGTTCGGGGCAGTCATCGCGAACATCGCCTTCTTCGGCGACTACACGATCAACGGCCTGGGCACGCCGGCGAGCGCCGTCGCCCTGCTCGGCATCATGGCGGGTGCCGCCGTGACCGAGGAGCTGGTCTTCCGCGGTGTCCTGTTCCGGAACATCGAGGGCTGGACCGGAACCTGGATCGCGCTCGTGCTGACCGGCTCGCTGTTCGGCCTGATCCACCTGCTCAACGCGAACGCCACCCTGTGGGGCGCCATCTCTATCGCCATCGAGGCAGGCGGGATGCTGACCGCCGCGTACATCGCCACCCGCAAGCTGTGGGTGCCGATCGGTCTGCACTTCGGCTGGAACATCGCCGCGAGCGCCATCTTCAGCACCGAGGTGTCCGGCAGCAACACCCCGCAGGGCCTGCTGGACGCGACGATGTCGGGTCCCGCGCTGGTCACAGGCGGCGACTTCGGACCGGAGGGCAGTGTGTACGCCGTGGTGTTCGGCGTGGTGGCCACCGCCGTGTTCATGTGGCTGGCACACCAGCGTGGTCATGTGGTCCCCGTCCGTCGCTCGGCCCGGGCGGACGTGGCCGCCAGCCTCGCCAGGTGATCGAACTCCGGCGGGTCCTGGACCGGTGACGGCAGATCGACGTCACGGTCCGGGAGTGCCGCTCGCGTTGGTGCCGGCGGTCGCATCGTTCGTGCCGGCGTTCCACGGGCTGGGGACGGGTCGGCACGCAGCCGGCCCGTCCCTTCGACGCGCTGGCCGTCGTGGCGATCGTCCTCCAGTGCTTCACGCGACGCCTACACCACCACCTCGCCGACCGAGGCCCGCCGCATCGCCGAACGAGTCCTGACCTGTGCCGACCTGCCCGATCCCGGAGATCCGGCGCCTCGGCACCACCCTGAAACGATGGAAGGCCGCGTTCCTGGCCTACTTCGACACCGGCCGAGCCTCCAACGGTGCACCGAAGCCATCAACGGCCTGATCGAACTCCACCGCCGCATCGCCCGCGGCTTCGAGTTACAAGCTCCTCCTCATCGGCGGAGGACTCGACTAGGTGTACTGCCTCGTGAGGTTGGGGACGAGGGTGTCGAGCCACAGGCGCGAGCGGTAGCACGAGCCGTTGTCGGTGAGCACGCGGCGCACGGTGATCTCGGCGGCGGCGAAGACCGCGGCCCCACTGGCCGCGCAGGACAAAGCGCGGACGCCGCCTCTACCAGCCCCCGCGAACTCAGCGCACCAAGGAGAACACCATGCCGACCGCAACACCTGTGATCACTGTCAGTGACGCCGACCTGCGCGACCTGCGCGCCCGGCTGCGCGCCACACGGTGGGCCGAGCCCTGGCCGGTCGACGGCTGGCAGGCCGGCACCGACGGCGCGGAACTGCGCCGCCTCGTCACACACTGGGCCGAGGGCTACGACTGGCGGGCCTGCGAGGCCGCCATCAACACCCTGCCCTCCCACTTCGCCGACCTCGGCGGCACGCCCGTGCACTACCTCCGCTACGACGGCGAGCACCCGGACGCGCTACCCATCGTGCTCACCCACGGCTGGCCCAGCTCGTTCCTGGAACTCACGGCCCTCGCCGAGCGACTGGCCACGCCCTCCCGGTACGAAGGCAAATCGGAGGACGCCTTCACCGTGATCGTCCCCTCACTGCCCGGCTTCGCCTTCTCACCACAGCGACCCACGCTCGCCACAGCCGACCAGACCCACGACCTCTGGCACCGGCTGATGCACGACGAACTCGGCTTCCGGCGCTACGCGGCACACGGCGGAGACCTGGGCGCCGGCATCAGCTCACGCCTCGCTGAGGCCCACCCCGAGGCCGTCGTCGGCATCCACCTGCTCGCCGCCGCGGCCCCGGCCGACTACGACCCCGCCGGGCTCGCCCCCGAGGAAGAGGCATACCTCGCCTCCGTCGCGGCCTGGCAAACCGAGGAAGGCGGCTACATGCACCAGCAGAGCACCCGCCCCCTCACCCTCGCCCCCGCCCTGGCCGACTCACCCGCCGGCCTGCTGGCCTGGATCGTGGAGAAATACCGCGCCTGGAGCGACATCGAGGAGGACCTCTCCTCGCGCTTCAGCGACGACTTCGTGCTCACCCAGGCGTCCCTCTACTGGTTCACAGGCACGATTTCCACCTCCTTCCGCCCCTACTACGAGTACGCGCACCACCTGACCCGCCGGGTGCGGCGGGTGGACGTCCCCACGGCCCTCGCCCTGTTCCCCGCCGACCTGGGCCTGCCGCCAAGGAGCTGGGCCGAGCGCACCTACAACCTCACCCGCTACACCCGGATGCCCCGCGGCGGGCACTTCGCCGCTCACGAGGAGCCCGAACTGCTCGCCCTCGACATCACCGAGTTCTTCCGCGCCTACCGGTGACCGGCTGACACCCGGCCCCGCGGCTCAGGCGTCCTTAAAACCGTCCAACTCCCCTGCTGAGTGGGCCGACCAGACGCCGAGGGCGATGCAGTCGTAGTGGGAGTACGTACTGATGTCGTCCTCGATCGACAGCGTGAGCGCCATCGTCCCCCGATCCCAGACCTCCCTGACCCATCCGACCGTGATGTCACCAACCGTACGGGTGGGCGGACCGATCCGGTCTTCGACGAGCACGCGCACGCGGCGGAACTCGGCCTCGAACTCCGCGGGCCCGGCGTCCGGATACCGGATCCACTCGTTCGAGAAGTCCTCGTCCAGATCGTCCTCGTCGTCGTTCTCGTCGTCGTTCTCGTCCCCGTCATCGTCGGGGTCTTCGGCGACGAGCGGCGGCCACAGCAGCGCGAACCGGAGCGCCACGAACGACTGGTCCGCCGGGCCCGCCTCATGGGAGTCCTTATCAGGCGGCGGCGGGCCCAGGTCCAGTTGCCAGCCGGCCCCGTCCGGGTCGCCGGCCTCGGACACGGAATCCGCTGGCAGGTCCAGCTTGGGCCAGTCCTCATAACCGGTCTGCCAGGGCACTCGAACAGTCCCCACGTCGTCGGCCCGTATCCATCCGCGTTCCACGAACACGCGCTCGACGGCCTGCCGGGTCCACGGGCCGTCCGCGAGTAAGATCATGGTGTCGACCAACGCGCCGTCCACTGGCAGCAGCTTCATGCTCATGGGGCGACCCTATTTATTCACCTTCGACGCCGCTCCATCGAATGCGCAGCCCGCCCGCGCCAGCCGATCATTCGGGCAGTGAGTACGGCGTCATCGTCCAGGCACTGGTCTCCCGGCCTGCCTGGTCGTATCGCCGTGGCCAGGACGCTCATCCGAGCGTGAGGAACTGTCACACCGTGTCGCCGCCCACGTGGGCGCACCCCTCCGGGACGGCGTGCGTGCTAACGGTGGAGCTGACAAGGGGGTTTGATGGTCTCGGACGGGTGTGGACGTACGGGACATCGCAGCGATCGTCGAGCGTGCCAGCCGCTACGTCCTGCTCGTCCATCTGCCCCTCGACAGGACTGCCGAGCGGATGCGCGACGCCCTGGCCGTCACGATCCAGACCCTCCCGGTCGAACTCAGACGCCCCCTGACCTGGGACCAGGGCTCGGAGATGGGCCTGCACCACCAGCTCAGCCGCGGGTTTCCAGGCGCGCGGATTGGGCCGAGTGGCGGCACCGCCGGTCCGGCTTGATCACGGTAGTGGTTCGCGCGTGTCGCGGGTCGGGCATGCCGGGGCGTAATGGCCTGCCGTTCCTTGATGGTGTTCCGGTTCGGGGGCAAAGGGCCAGGTGAAAGGGGACGGCGGTATGCGCCGTGAGCAGGGGCTGGGTGGCTCGGGTGCAGCGTTGGCGGCTGGGGTTGTGCCTGCGGTGTGACGGGACGGCCTGCAAGTTTCCGGGTGCGGCCCGGGCATCCTGACGACGGTGTTCCCTCCCCAACTCGTCGATGCGGTGGCCGCCGAACATGGTCGCCTGGAGCGGCGCCGCAGGCTGCTGCCGTCCCGGCTGGTGGTCTGTCGTGCTGGGCTTGTGCCTGTTCGCCCGCGGGTCCTAAGCAGTTATCGTCGGAGCATGGACGAGCCCGAGGCGAGTGGACACGTCTGGCGGGAGCACGTGCACCGACGAGGCACAGCCGAGCAGGACCGAGACGCATTGGCTCGTCTCATCGAGTACGACGCCGACCCGTTCGAGGTCGAGTTGTACGAGCTGGCGGCCGACCCGCGAACACTGCTCATCGACCGCGCCCAGCGGCGCCGTGCCGGGCAGCACGAGCGGCACGTCCGACGGTTGAAAGGCCGAGGTCGACAGGCCGAAGGGTGACGGCAACGACGGCTGCCATCCGGCACCACGGGCGCACGTCGGGCACCGCCTGACCTTGGTCGACTTGCCTAGAGCCGTCCGCCGGTGGACGCCAGGATTTGACGGACCCGTTCCTTTGCCAGCTCGCAGTAGTCGACGGCGGCCTGCCTTGCGGCACGGGCGTCACGCCGATCGAAGGCGTCCACGAGGCGGCCTTGAACATTCACGAACTGCTGTGACGACTCGGGGGTCGAGCCGAATGAGCGGGTCATCACGCTCTTGATGCTGAGCCGGCCGAACATCGACGTGAGCAGTGGATTGCGGACGAGGGACACGAGGTACTCGTGGAATGCGTAGTTGGCGTCGAGGTAGCCGTCGAAGTCCACGAACCGGTCGCCGACGAGCAGCGCGGCCATCGTGTCGAAGCGGCGGCGCAGTTCGGCCACCTCGTCCTCGGTCACCCGATGTATTGATAGCGCGATGGCGCCGAGTTCGATCGCGAGACGGGCGTCGAAGGTCTCGTCGGAGGTGCGTACGTCGAACGGCGCGATCACGTAGCCGCGGTCGGGGTCGCGGCGGACCAGCCAGTCCGACGACAGCCGGGTCAGCGCGTAGAACGCGGCCGCCTGGTCGACGTCGAGTTGCTCGGCCAGTTCATCGAGTGGCAGCGCGTGATCCGCGGGGTACACCCGGCTCAGCACGAGTTCGCGTGCCCGGCCGTAGACCTCGTCGTCGCGGGCGAACTCGAACCGGCCGAACCCGCCGCAGAAGTACGTCAGCGGCTGGCCCTTGCCGGCGGTCGCGGACACCACTCGCCCGAGGAAGATCGTGTGCGTACCGCCGGCGACCGACTCGACGACCTCGCATTCGATGTGCGCGAGGGCGTCGCTGAGGAGCGGCAGCCCGAGGGTCCCGCTGTGAAGGGCGACACCGCGGAACTTGTCGCGGCTCGCGATGGCGAACTGCTTCGCGAGCTCGCCCTGATCTTCGCCGAGCACGTTGACGACGTACCGCCCGGACGCCGACACCGCCTTCGCGGTGGGGACGGCGTTGTTGATGCAGGCGAGCATCATCGGCGGGTCGAGCGAGAGCGACGTCACGGAACTCGCGGTCATGCCGTGGCGCTTGCCGTCCGCCTCGGTCGTGACGACGGTGACCCCGGTGGCGAGGTGACCGACGACGTGCCGGAAGTGGGCGGTGTCCATCGGTCGCTCCCTGCTGGCGAACTCCATTCCTGCCTCCGTCGTCGCTGCCGGGTGTGCGGTCACGTCCGTCTGTTGCCATTGAACAAAGGGTTCGGATGGCGGGCACTCACGCAAGCCGTGAGATCGCGGGTGCGGGGGTGCCGGGGGCCGTAAGACGGCCGCCGCTCCGCGTCCTACCCGGCGGGGCCTTCTGCGGGACTGACGGGTTCCGTCATCGCGGCAGATGACGATGACGTCGTGGGACAGTGCGTCTTCCCGGGCCCGGGGCTTGACTTCCAGAGTGATCAACGCAGCCGTCGTGGGCCTCGGATGGTGGGGCCAGAAGATCGTCGCGGACCTGGCCGACAGTGAGCACGTTCGAGTCGTGCTGGGTGTGGACGTCGCCGAGTCCGCCCGCGAAGGCGCGGTCGCGCACGGCATCCGTGTGGCGACCTCGCTGGATGCTCTCGCGGACGAAACCGTCGAGGCGGTGATCCTCTGCACGCCGCACCGCTTCCACGGGGAGCAGATCGTGGCCGCGGCCAAGGCCGGAAAGCACGTGTTCTGCGAAAAGCCGCTGACCGCCAGCGGCCGAGAGGCCCGCGCCGCCATCGCGGCGGTGCGGGCCGCGGGCGTGCAACTCGGCATCGGCCACGAGCGCCGATTCGAGCCGGCCGTCCGGGAACTGCGCGAGATGTGCCGTAGCGGCGAGCTGGGGGTCCCGCTGGTGTTCGAGGGCAACTTCAGCCAGGACAAGTTCCTGGACCTGCCCGCCGACAACTGGCGGCTGTCCGCCGCGGACGCGCCGGTGGGCCCGCTGTCGGCCACCGGCATCCACATGGTCGACCTCGCGATCGCCGTTCTCGGTCGACCGGTAGAGGTATGGGCCCGGCTCGGCACACATGCCACGACGTTCGCGAACGGTGACACCCTCACGATCACCCTCGGCTTCGAGAACGGCGAGACCGCCCTGGTCACGGCCATCCTCACCACGCCGTTCGCCGGCCGGGTGACGGTGCTCGGGTCCAAGGCGTGGGTGGAGATCCGTGACCGCAACCACCCTGAGCTTCCACGCGGCTGGGATGTCACCACGACGCGCCGGGGTGCGGAGCCGGAGAACGTGTTCTTTCCGCCGCACCCGAGCGTCCGCGAGAACCTGGAGGCGTTCGCGCGTGCCGCCGCCGGTGGAGCGCCGTACCCGGTGTCGTACGAGGAGATGCTGCACAACGTCGATGCGTTCGAAGCGATCACTCGCTCGGCCCAGAGCGGGCTCGTGGAACGGGTGGGCGATTCGTCGTGACGCCCCACGACCCGCCGTCGTTCGGCAGCGGTCCACTGCGATAGCAGGGTCGACGGTTCACGGGCTCGGACGGTCAGGAGAGGAAGTCCGCCACCGCGTCCGCGAACGACTTCGGGTGCTCGTATGCCGTGGCGTGTCCGCCCGGAAGCCACGCCACCGTCACCGCCGGGAGCGCGGTGCTGAACCACTGAGTCGCCTGCAGGAACGGTGGCGCGTCATCCTCGCCGCATGCCACGAGCACCGGCGCGGCGACCGACCGCACTGCGTCGGTGGTGTCCGCGTCCGCCAACGCCTCGCATGTACGGGCGTACCCCTCCGGGTCGCCGTCCAGGAGGACCCGGCGCACGCGCGCGACCGCATCGGCCTCGTCCCGGCGGAACGCTTGAGAGAACCACAGCGCCTCCGTCGGCTCGACGAAGGCCTCGATGCCTTCGCGCCGCACCGTGGCCGCCCGGTCGCGCCACATCGCGCGCATCGCGTCGGGGTAGACCGCGACGGTGTCGGCGACGACGAGCCGCTTCACCAGGTCGGGTCGCCGGGCGGCGAGCACCTGCGCGACCAGGCCGCCGAGCGACACCCCGACGAGGTGAACCTGGCCGTGCCGGTCGATGCCCGCCTCGACCGCATCGGCGAAATCATCGATCGTCGCGGACTGCGGCGGCAGCGGAGCGGACCCATGACCCAGCAGGTCGGGCACGACCACCTCGCCCACGTGGCCGGGCAGCGCCTCGACCACGCGGTTCCAGAACCGGTGGTCGACGCCCAGTGGGTGCAGAAGGACCAGCGGAGCCCTCACGCGCGCTCCCGCGCCGGAAGTCGCGGTGCCCCGTCGGGTGGGGGTGTACGCGCGGTGTTCATCGTCATCGCCAAGGTCGTGTAGTAGCCGGCCGTGCCGACCACCTCGATGACGCGGACCTCCCCCAGTGCCTCCACGGCGGACGCGTATGTCGCGTCGGAGACCTGGCGCGTGGTGTGCAGTTCGTCGAGCAGGTCGTACACGTAACCGACCTCGGGGCGGCCCGCCGGCGGCCGCACGCCCCGCGCAACGGCGTCGACGACGTCCTCGGGCAGCCCGGCCCGCAACGCCAGCGGCCGGTGGTGGCCGAACTCGAACTCCTGGTCCCACGCCCGGGAGACGTAGAGGATCACCAGCTCCACGAGATCGTCGTCGAGCGCGCTCTCGAACCGCAGGAACTCCCCGACCAGTTGGAGCCGGGTCATCAGTTCCGGGCTGCGCAGCAATGGCACGAACGGCCCGAACACCGCACCGCGCGGGCCGGCGGCGATGCGTGCTGCGGCCTTGCGCTGGTCTTCGGTGAGCTGGGCGTCGGGCGGAAGCGGCAGGCGATCGGTCATTTCGCCGCGTCCAAGGCCGCGTTGACGTCGGGCATGACCTTCTGCGCCATCAGCTCCATCGAGCGGCGGGCAAGGCGCGGGTCGACCCAGTCCAGGCCGGCGTACACGAGCTCGCCGAATTCCCCGATCTCCTCGCGGAAGGCGAGGATCTGCTCGGTGACCGAATCAGGCGTTCCGGTGATGACCAGCTTGTCGAGAACGTGGTCGAGCGTGACCTGCTCGTCCGGCTGGTCACGGTCCGTCTTGAACAGCTCCAGGCGCCCGAGTTTCCGCATCTTCTTCAGCATCTGCGAGTAGTAGAACCGGTAGGGGCTGTTCTCGTAGTCGCGGCCGTAGGCCCGCGCCACCGCGGGGTCGTCGGCGACGAACACCGTGCGAGCCACGCGCCAGTCGGCCGGGTCGGCCACCTGGCCGGCGGCCTGCTTGCCCTGGACGTAGTTGGGCCAGTGCGTCGCCACCCATTGCGGGAGCAGGAAGTTGGCCGACAGCGGATGGAAGTCCCGCCGGCCCATCGCGATGACGCCCTTGGAGAACGGGGCCACGACGGTGCCGACGATTTCGGGCCGGGGCCGCTGGAGCGGCTTCGGCATGATGCCGACGCCGAGGTCGAGATCCACGGTGGTCTCGGTGGTGACCTTGAACCGGTTGTTCGGCAGGTCGATCGAGTACGGCGGGTCCAGCTCCCAGATCTTCGTGATCACGTCGATCGCCTCGGCGAAGATCCCGTTGCGGTCCTCGTTCAGGATGCCGAGCGCCTCGGCGTCGGAGGTCAGCGCGCCCGGGCTGATTCCAAGGATGAACCGGCCGTTGCTGAGATGGTCGAACATCGCCGAGTTGGCCGCCACCAGCACCGGGTGCTGCTGCGAGAGGTTCGTGGTGCCGGTGGCCAGCCGGATGTGCTGCGTGTCGGAGATCAGCGTCGCGAGGAACAGCAGGCTGTTGGTGATGTTCTCGTGCTGGTCGGTGAGGTGTTCTCCGATGAAGGCGTCGTGGAAGCCCAGCGAGTCCGCCAGTATCACCGCCTCGCGGTCCTCTTGGAGGGTCTCGGCCCACGTCCGGCCGAGCGGATGCAGCGGCATCGCGGAGTAACCCAGTCTCACGGCCTTCTTCCCCTTCCTGTACGTCGCCCTGGGATTGGTCTGTCCCGGCGTACCGGCAGTCTCGTTCGCGAGCCGTGTCCGGGCAGTGGCGCGGCCCGTGAATCCGCGGTCGGCGAATGACGCAAGCCGTCAGTGCCTGGCCTGAGGCGGCTGTATACGGTCAGGCCAGGATGTATACCGACTGGGAGGCGCCATGACCACGGCCGAGGTCCGTCCGACGGTGGAGCTCCCCTCTGGACCACTGCCGACCGGGTTGCGCATCGGCGGCCGGGTCGTCGAGGGGCGGGGTCCCCGGCTCGATGTCGTCAACCCCGCGACGGGTGGCCTGCTCGCGGTCGCCGACAGCGCCGACCAGGCCGACGTCGAAGAGGCCGTCCGGGGCGCGCAGGAGGCCTTCGACTCCGGCGTGTGGAGCCGGATGCCGATCCACGAGCGGTCCCGGATCCTGCACCGGTTCGCCGACGGGATCGCGGCGCGGATGAGCGACCTCTACCGGCTGGAGACCGCCAACAACGGCCGGCCGCTGACGGAGACGAAGGCGCAGATCACCAGGCTGCCGGAGTGGTACCGCTACAACGCCTCGCTACTGCTCGCAGACCGCGACGCGGTGGTCCCGATGCCGGGGCCCTACCACTCCTACACCACCCGGCTCCCCCTCGGCGTGGTCACGATCCTGGCGTCCTTCAACCATCCGATGATGATCGCGTCGAAGTCTCTGGCCCCCGCGCTTGCGACCGGCAACTCGGTGGTGTTGAAGCCGTCCGAGCAGACCCCCCTGACCGCGATGCTGCTGGCCGACATCGCCCACGAGGCCGGCGTCCCCGACGGCGTGCTCAACGTCGTGAACGGCCTCGGCCCGGTCGTCGGCGCCGCCCTCACCGAGCACCCGCTGGTGAAGAAGGTGGTGTTCACCGGCGGCACGGAACCCGGCCGGTCGATCGCGCTCGCGGCGGCGCGCCGCTTCGCCAAGACCACCCTCGAGCTCGGCGGCAAGTCGCCGGTCCTCATCTTCGGTGACACCCCGGCCGACGTGGCCGCGCGCGGCGCCGCGTTCGGCGGCTTCATCGGCGCCGGCCAGACCTGCATCGCGGGCAGCCGGCTGGTGGTGCACCGCAGCGTCCACGACGAATTCCTCGACGCGCTGACCGCCGTCGCCGAGGAAATCCGCATCGGCGACCCCGGTGACGAGTCCACACAGCTCGGCCCGGTGATCTCCGCCAGAGCACGGGAGAGGATCCTCGCCCGCATCGCGGGCGCCGTCCAGTCCGGCGCCCGCGTCGTCACGGGCGGCGAAGCCGTGACCATGCCCGGGCTTGAGGGCGGCTTCTTCGTGCAGCCGACCGTGCTGGCCGACGTCACCAACGACATGGCCGTGGCCCGTGAGGAGATCTTCGGACCGGTCGTCGTCGTGATCCCCTTCGACGAGGAGGACGAGGCCGTCGCGATCGCCAACGACTCGCCGTACGCACTCGGCTCCGCGATCTGGACCCGGGACGTCGCCCGAGCCCACCGGGTGGCGTCCCGGCTGGATGCGGGGATGGTCTGGATCAACGACCACCATCGCCTGGACCCGTCCTCCCCATGGGGCGGTCTCAAGGAGAGCGGCATCGGCCGCGAGGGCGGCTGGGAGTCGTTCCACGACTTCACGCACGTGCGTGCGGTGACCGTCCGGACTGCGCCCGACGACGTCGACTGGTACGGCGGAAAGACAACCGGAAGGCTGAACTGATGAGCGACCTGACCATCCACCCGGTCGACGGCGGCGTGATCGTGGCCGAGCTGTCCCGCCCCCCGGAGAACCTGTTCAGCATCGCGCTGTGCGAACAGCTGGCGGCCGTGCTCGACGACCCGCCGGAGGGCGCGCACGTGCTGCGGCTGCGGGCGGCCGGTGAGGTGTTCTGCCTCGGCCGCGACCGCGGCGGCTCGAGCCCGGCCGAGGTGCGGGCGGAGGCCGAGGCGCTCGCCGGGTTCACGCGTTCGGCACAGCGGACGAGGCTGGTGACCGTCGCCGAGGTGCAGGGCGACGCGGCCGGGTTCGGTGTCGGCCTAGTGGCGGCCCTCGACGTTTCGGTGGCGGTGCGGGACGCGACCTTCCGGTTCCCCGAGGTCGGCATCGGCCTCGCGCCGGCGCTGGTCCTCGCCTGGCTGCCTCGCGTGGTCGGCCGGCGGAAGGCGTTCTGGCTCACCGCGACGGGCGAGCCACTGGCCGCCGACCAGGCGGCGGAGTTCGGCCTGCTGAACGAGGTCGTCGAGACACGTGACGCCCTGACCGGGCGAGTGGACGACATGGTCGCGCAGCTGCGCGGCCGCAGCCCCCGCGTGCACGGCGACATCAAGGACATGCTCCGGGTGTTCGGCGACGTCGGCGACGAGCGCGCTCTCGACGTGGCCATCGACCGGCTCGTGGTCGGGTCGCTCCGCCGCGGCGAAGGCTGACGTGGTGAAGGCGCAGGACACGCGGGCCGCCGCCGAGCTCACCCGCGCCCCTAGCGCGCCACCATCCCCGCCGACAGGTCGATGTCGGCCGCGCACAGGCCGGGCATGTGCAGCATCGCGACGACGGCGGCGGCCACCTCGTCCTCGGTGAGCATCCGATGCAGCGCCGCCCGCGATGTATACGCCTCCTCGGCCTCCTCGTAGGTCTTCCCGGTGCGCTCGGCCTCCAGCGTGAAGTTGCGGGTCATCCGCGGTCCCTCGACCGGGCCGGGTGACAGGCAGTTCACCGAGACGCCCGCCGGGCCCACTTCGTAGGCGAGCGTCGTGGTCAGCCCGATCACCGCCATCTTCGAGGCGGTGTACGGCGTGCGGCGGGTCAGCGGGCGCTTGCCGCTCACCGACGCCAGGTTGATCACGTCTCCGGCGCCCCGCTCGACCATGGCCGGAAGGAACGCCCGGCACATCAGGTAGATTCCGCGGACGTTGACGGCGAAGACCTCGTCCCACTCGTCGGGCTCGATCTCGACCAGCGGCGCGACGGGGCCTGGAACGCCGGCGTTGTTGACCAGGATCTCCACGGTCTCGCCGGAGATCTCCCCGGCGAACGCGGCCACGCCGGCCGGGTCGGCCACGTCGGCCACGGCGACCCGGACGCTCCCGGGCATCCCCTCCGCCTCGGCCGCCACGGCATCGAGCCGCTCCCGGTTGCGCCCGACCGCGACCACCCGGGCGCCGCGGGCCACGAGGAAGAGGGCGATCGCACGGCCGAGCCCGCTGCCGGCACCGGTCACGACGGCGGTACGGCCCGCCACCCTGTCGCCCGGGAAGGCGGACCGGTCGGCGGCGGTCACGCCGGACCGTCCAGCAGGGCGACGGCGCGGGTCGGACCGCCGTGGGCGCCGAGCACCTTCAGCGGAAAGCCGGCGAACGTGAACCGCTTGCCGATCAACTGGTCGAGGTTGGTGAGGTTCTCGTAGTGGGTGATGTGGTGGCGGCGGCACATCATGTGGCACGGGTAGGACTTGCTGGTCGGGTTGTCGGGTGTGGGGCTGTCCACGCCGAACGTCTTCACCCCGTGTTCGACGATCCATTCGCTGCCGGTCTCCCCGAGACCGGGGAAGTCGCTGAGGTACTGCGGCGTTCCGGCGTACCGGCCGTGTGTCCCGGTGTGCAGCAGCAGGATGTCACCGCGTTCGACGGTCACGTCGACGGCGTCCTGCGCCGCGTCGAGGTGCTCACCGGTGATGTCCTGGCCGGCGCCGACGTGTGAGACGTCGAGGCAGGTCGCCGGACCGTAGAACAGGTCGAGCGACATCTGGTCGATGGTCTGCGCCGACGGATCGGGGTCGAGATGGGAGAAGGAGTCGACATGGGTCGGGCCGTTGTCGTTCACGATGATGCCCTTGGTCTGGAACGAGAAGCCGCCCGTGAAGCGGGGGGCCGTCTCCTCATGCGTGACGTGGTCGAACACCACGGTCTTGAGGTGACCGGGATAGACCTGCATGCCCTGGTAGATGTCCTGTGAAAGGTCGACGAGTCGCACGTCGGCGCTCCCTTCCGTCAAGCCGGCCCCGGTGGCCGAAGTGGCTGGGAGTCGGAACTCTAGGTCGGTGGCGTGGCGCGTGGACGCTCCGATCGGAGTAGGTTCGTGGCCATGAGCGCTCTGATCGGTGAACAACCCTGGCCTCCTGCTTCGGCCGCCACGATGCCGCCCCGGCCCGGGGCCACCGCGTCGCCGTTCGACATCGCGGACCGGATCGCCGAGAAGGTGGGCGGGCCGGTCATCCTGGAGGACTCGTCGTTTCATGTCCTCGGCCACTCCGCCTTCGCCCGGCCACTGGACCGCGGCCGCGCGGAGGCGATCCTCGGCCGCCGGATCCCGGGCGTGTGGCTGGAGCACCTGGTCCGGACCGGCAGCCTCGACCGGCTCCGTGGCAGCGCGGACGTCGTCGACCTGCTCGACGGCCCATGGGAGGCGCGCCGCCGGCTGATCACGGCGTTCCGGGCCGGGGACCGCCTGCTGGGGTTCGCCTGGGTCGCGGAGGGCGAGCGGCCGCTCGGCGACGGGGCCGGCGCCGTCTTCCGCCGCGCCGTCGACGAGGAGACGCCCGCCCTGCTGGACCACCTTGAGCGGCTCCACGCCGAGGAGGCGCACCGGTCGCGGCTCGCCTCCACGCTGCTCGACGGACTGCCGGGGGCACCGGCCGCCGCCGACCGGCTCGGCTTCGACCGGGACGGCCGCTTCATGGTCCTGTCCGTCGCCGGGCCGGCACGGCCGCGGGCCCGGGCGGAGGCCGGGGAGTCCGAGACGACGCGCCTGCTGGAGCACCTCCGGCTCTGCCTTGACTCGTTCCACCACCGCTGGGCGGTGACTTCTGGCGGCGACGGCGGGCTCGCCCTGGTGGCCCTGCGCGCCGACGAGTCGGAGAGGACGGCCGCACGGCTCGGCCATGAGGTGCTGAGGCTCGCCGGCGACGGCCCGCTGCGCACGATGCGGGTCGCGGCGAGCTCGGTCGGCAGCGGCCTCGCCGTCCTGCCACTGCTGCGCGCCGAAGCGACCGCCGCGATCGCCGTGGCGGGCGACGATGGGGCGTTCGTCGCGTACGCCGATGTCGATGCCGAGGTACTCGTCGCCGACGTGGTGGCCACGCTCCCGGCGGGTGTCCGGCTTTCCGGGCTCGACCGGCTGCGCGCGGCCGACCGCGGCACCGGCCCGGGGGGCGGCGACTTGGAACGAACCCTGCGTGCCTACCTCGCGGCGTGCGGCAGCGCCTCGGCGGCCGCCCGCGAACTCGGCGTGCATGTCACCACCGTCCGGCACCGGCTCGACCGGATCGCCGCGGTGTCGGGGCTCCGTCTCGACCGCCCGGAGGTCCGCATCGCCTGCGACCTCGTGCTGCGCCGTCCTGACGGAACTCCTGCAGCCAGCAGTCCGGCGGCCCGGCACTGACGCCCGCCGTCACTGTGGGGTCGCACCGCCTCGTCCTAGTGTGGCCGGATGACGACAGCCAAGACGGACGTGATGACGGTCGGCGTGGCCGGCCTCGGGATCATGGGGTCGGCGATGTCCGGTCACCTGCTGACCGCCGGCTTCGACGTGACCGGCGCCGACCCGGTCCGGCCCGCGGTCGACGAGCTGGTCGCCCGCGGCGGACGCCCGGCCCGCGACCTCGCCGGCCTCGCACGCGAGTCGGCGGTCGTGGTCACCTCACTTCCGTCCGCCGCGGCTGCCCTGGAGGTATGCCGGGGCCTGGCCGCCGCGAAGCCGGCCGGCCTCGTCGTCGTCGAGACGTCGACGCTGTCGCTCGAGGTGAAGCAGGAGTGCCGCGACCTGCTCGCCGCAGCCGGCGTACCTCTGCTCGACTGCCCGCTCAGCGGTACCGGCGCACAGGCCCGTGACCGCGACCTGGTGGTGCTCGGCAGCGGCGACGAGGCGGCGTTCGAGAAGGCCCGTCCGGTGCTGGCGGCGTTCGCCCGGTCGGTGCGGTTCGTCGGGCCGTTCGGCCACGGCACCATGATGAAGCTGGTCGCCAACCTGCTGGTGTCGATCCACAACGCGTCGACGGCGGAGGCGTTCGCGCTCGGCACGGCCGCGGGGCTCGACCCGGCGCTCCTCTTCGAGACGATCCGGGAGGGGGCCGGCGGGTCGGTCATCTTCGACAAGCGCGGGCCGCTCATGGCCGAACGCGCTTACCGGCCGGCGACCGCGCGGATGTCGATGTTCGTGAAGGACGTCTCGCTGGTGCAGGAGCTGGCCGCGTCGGTCGGCGTCGCCACGCCGGTGCTCGACGCGACACTGCCGCTGTACACGAAGGCCGTGGACGCCGGGTGGGCCGATGCCGACGCGGCCGCGCTGCTGGAGGTCGTCGAGGCGGAGGTGCGGGGTTGAGCACGCTGACCTTGGCGCAGGCGGAGGCCGCCGCCGCCGGGACGCTGCGGCATGCGCGCGCGGCCGGGGCGGCGCCGCTCGCGGTGGCGGTGCTCGATCCGGGCGGTCATGTGGTGGTGGTGAAGCGCGAGGACGGCGCCGGCATCCTGCGGGTCGAGATCGCGACCGCCAAGGCCTTCGGCGCGCTCGGCATGGGCATGTCGTCACGCGAGATCGCCGCGCGGGCGGAGCGGCAGCCGGCGTTCTTCGCCTCGCTCGCCGCGGTGACCGGCGGCCGGCTGGCGCCCGCGGCCGGGGGTGTCCTGGTGCACGGCGCCGACGGCACCCTGCTGGGGGCCGTCGGCGCCAGTGGCGACCAGTCGGACGTGGACGAGGCGTGCGTGCTGGCCGGGATCGCGGCCGCCGGTCTGGCCTGACGCCGCGCCCCGGCCGGTGGATCAGTCGGTGAGCTTCAGCAGCCGCGCAGCCGTCCGGCCGCGGATGGCCTCCCGGTCGTCGTCGCTGAGCCCTCGTGTCCCCTCGATCTGGGCGAGCGGGTCGTAGTGGCCCATGTCGAACGGGTAGTCGGTGCCGACGACGACGTGATCGGCCCCCATCTGCTGAACCAGGAACTCCAGGTGCGGCGCGTCGAACACCAGGCAGTCGACGTAGATCTGCTTGAGGTAGGTGCTCGGCGGCCGTGAGATGTGGTGCCGGCCCTCCGGCCGCATCTCGTAGGAATGGTCCATCCGGGAGGAGTAGAACGGCAGGTAGCCGCCGCCGTGCACGGCGACAAGCTTGAGGCCGGGATGTTCCTCCAGGACGCCGCCGTGGATGATCCGGGTCAGCGCGACCGTGGTGTCGAGCGGGTTGCCGATGACGTTGGTCAGGTAGTACTTGCGGAACCGCTCGCCGCCGGTGAACCCGTTGGGGTGCAGCAGCACGACGACGTCGAGTTCCTCCGCCTTGGCGAAGAACGGCCGGAACCGGCGGTCGTCGAGGTCCATCCCCATGACGTTGGTGTTGATCTCGACGCCCCGGAAGTCGTACTCCGTGACGCACCGCTCGAGCTCCTCGACCGCCGATCGGACGTCCTGCATCGGCACGGTGGCCAACCCGACGAACCGGTCCGGGTGGTCGCCGACGATCTTGGCGAGGTTCTCGTTCTGCATCCGGGCGAGTTCGCGGGCCAGTTCGGGATCGGCCCAGTAGAAGTAGCCGCCCGGGGCCACGGAGATGGCCTGGACGTCGATGCCCATCCGGTCCATGTCCGCGATCCGCGTCTCCGGGTCGGTCGCCTGCGGCATGATCTGGCGGACGTGCTCGATCTGGTAGGCGTTGGTCTCCTCGCCGCCGAAGTAGCCGAACGGCTCCATCTCCGGCGCCATCAGCCCGTCCACGAGCGGCTGGCAGTCGGGGAGGATGACGTGGGCGTGGATGTCGACGGTTCGGTGGGATCCGCTGGGCATCGATGACCTTCTGTTCTTTGGGATGGTGTGGAGGCGAGCTCAGCCGGCGGGCTCGGACGCCCACGCCGGCTTCGTGCCGGCGTACTTCGCGGCTCGGACATCGCCGGAGCGGGCGTGCCCCTCGAAGAGCTCCACGCGTGCGGTGCGGCCGCACAGCTCGCCGAGCCGCGCGCTCGCGGCGGGATCGGTGACCTCCTGATACGTCACCGTGCGGAGGTACTTTCCGACCCACAGCCCGCCGGTGTACCGGGCGGCGCCGCGAGTGGGCAGCACGTGGTTGGTGCCGATCACCTTGTCGCCGTACGACACGCAGGTGCCCTCGCCGAGGAAGAGCGCCCCGTAGTGCCGCATCGTGTCCAGGGCCTCGCGCGGGTTGCGGGTGAGGATCTGCACGTGCTCGCTGGCGTAGGTGTCCGCGAGCGCGTACGCCGCGCCGAGGTCCTCGACCACGTGCACCTCGCCGTGGTCGCGCCACGCGGGCCCGGCCATGTCGTTGGTCGGCATGCCCGGGAGGAGCTCGTCGACGTGGGCCATGACCGCACGGGCGAGCGGCTCCGAGGTGGTGATGAGCACCGCCGGGGAGTCCGGCCCGTGCTCGGCCTGGCTGAGCAGGTCGACCGCCACCACGAACGGGTCGGCGGCGTCGTCGGCCACGACGAGGATCTCGGTCGGCCCGGCGAACAGGTCGATGCCGACCTCACCGAACAGCTGCCGCTTCGCCTCGGCGACGTAGGCGTTGCCGGGGCCGGCGATGAGGTCGACCTTGCCGATCGACTCGGTGCCGACGGCCATCGCGGCGACCGCCTGGACACCGCCGAGCAGCAGGATCTCGTCGGCGCCGGCCAGGTGCAGGGCGGCCACCGTCGCCGCCGGGATCTCCCCGCGCAGCGGCGGGGTGCAGGCGGTGATCCGCTCTACCCCGGCGACCTTCGCCGTCACGACGGTCATGTGCGCCGAGGCGGTCAGCGGGTAGCGGCCACCCGGAACGTAGGCGCCGGCCGCGACGATCGGCAGGTGCTTCTGCCCGAGGAACACGCCCGGCTGGGTCTCCACCTCCAGGTCCTGCAAAGTGTCACGCTGGCGCTGGGCGAAGTCGCGGACGTTGGCCTGCACGGTCCGGATGTCGTCGATGACCTCCGGCGCCAGCGACGCGACGAGTTCCTCGATCTGCTCGGGCGCGAGGCGGAACGACTCGGGCGACCAGTTGTCGAACCTCTCGGAGAAGCGGCGTACGGCCTGGTCGCCGTTCGCGCGAACGTCCTCGATCACCTCGTGGACGACGCCGGAGACCTCGTCGTTGCCGCGGGCGTCCGGCACAGCGCCGGCGGGGGCCTTCAGGTTGATGCTCATGGTGCTCCTGTACTGGGCGGATGCCGTCAGGCCGCAGGTTCGGCGGTGCGGCTCATTTCCTTCATGGCCTCCAGGCGCGCGAGCACCTCGGCCTGGAGGGTGGCCACCGTGGCGTCGGTCTGCCGGCGCGGGCGGGGCAGGTCGATGGCGATGTCCTCGTAGATCCGGCCACCGGGCTGGAGCACGATGATCCGGTCGGACAGCTCGACCGCCTCGACGACGTCGTGGGTCACGAAGACGACGGTCTTCTTCGACTGGGCCCAGATGTCCTGCAGCTGCGCGCGGAGTCCCCGGGCGGTGATCGCGTCGATGTGGCTGAACGGTTCGTCCATCAGCAGCAGGTCGGGCTCGACCGCGAAGGCGCGGGCGACGCCGACGCGCTGCTGCATGCCGCCGGACAGCTGGCCGGGGAAGAAGTCGGCGTTCTTGGCCAGGCCCACCATCTCGAGATACCGCTTGACCCTGGCCACGGTGGCCTCGCTCTGGTCGTCCTGGACGTACATCATGTTCCGCATGACGCTGCGCCAGGGAAGCAGCCGCGGGTCCTGGAAGACATAGCCCATGCGGGTCGGGCCACCGTCGTCGCTGGTCAGGCTGATCTCGCCGGAGGTGTGCTCCTCCACGCCGGAGATGATGTTGAGCAGTGTGCTCTTGCCGCAGCCCGAGGGCCCGACGATCGACACGAATGTCTGGCCGCTCACCTCGAAGGAGATGTCGTCGAGGACGCGGCTCGCCCGGGGAGTGCCCAGGTTGAAGGTCTTCCCGAGGTTCTTCACGGTCAGGACTGCCACGAGAGCTCCCTAGGACTGGAGTGTGCGGGGTCGGGTCGGGGGTGGACGGCGGTCATCAGCCGTCCCGCCAGCGGAAGGCGCGCTTGATCGCCCGGTCGAGCACGAACCGGTCGAGCAGCACGATGAAGCCGACGAAGAGCACGACCCAGGCCGCGAACCCGCCGAACCGGTTGGCGTCGTACCAGAAGCGGGCACGGTAGCCGACGCCCCCGCCGCCGCCGAACCATTCGGCGAGGATGACCCCGTTCCAGCCGATGATGATCGCGAAGCGCACACCGGCCGCGATGTAGCCGGTGACGGCCGGGAGGACGAGGTCGCGGATGCGGCGGGCCACCGGAACGTTGTACGTCGACGACATGTCGCGCAGGTCTCGGGAGACGCCCCGCACACCCTGTGCGACGTTGACGATCACGAACGGCACCGAGGTGAGGAACGTCGTGACGATCGGGCTCATGTCGCCGAACCCGAACCACATCACCGTGAGGAACGCCCAGATGATCGCCGGGATCGACAGGCCGACCAGCACCGGGCTCTCGAAGAACGCCCGGGACAGCGGGGACAGGCCCATCAGCACGCCGATCGCGATGCCCACCGCGGACGCGAGCAGCAGTCCGGCGCCGAAGCGGTAGAACGTCAGGCCGAAGTTGCCGAAGACCTCGCCGCGGGCGAACTCCTCTCCGAGCCGCTGCACCACCTCGACAGGGCCGGGGACCCGGTCGAAGAACAGCGACATCAGGGACCAGAACAGGAGGAAGGACAGTAGCGCGGCGGCCCGGGCGGCGGCGTCGGAGGTGAGCCGCCTGCGCCACGCCGGCGTGCTCTCCTCGATCTCGCTGGTCGAGCGGCGCCGGTTGACGGTCGCCTGGAATGTGCCGCTCATAGCGCGGAACTCCTCTCATCCGGACGCCACGCGAGAAGCCGGGCTTCGGCCTTGAACAGGACCAGGCGCTCAATGAGGAGCATGAACACGATGAACAGGGACATCCACGCGAGCACGGCGGCGGTGTTGTAGAGCTGGTACTCGGTGCGGATCTGGAAGCCGACACCGTTGCGGCCTCCGAACACCTCCGTCAGCGCCTCGACCTTCCAGGCCACCGCGAAGCACATCCGGATCGCGGCGAACACGAACGGCACGATCGTCGGGAGCAGCACCTCACGTCGGATCTGGTGCGGCGTCCGCTCGAACGCCTCGCTCATGGTGATCAGGGACTTGTCGACGCCCCGGATGCCCTCGGCGACGTTGAGCGCGACGTAGGGCGTGGACACGAGCGCCACCGCGAGGATCGGCCCGAAGTTCGACAGACCGAACACGATCAGCGACAGGACCGCGTAGGCGACCGCGGGGATCGTGCCGGCGATGGTCACGCCGTCGTGGAAGAACGCCCGCCAGTAGTTGTACCGGCCCATGAGGTAGCCGACCGGCGCCCCGACCGCGGCGGCGACCCCGAAGCCGGCGAACGTCTTCAGCACGCTCGCCGAGAAGTCGGTGACGAAGTTTCCGCTCTCGACGATCTCGACCGCCGAGAGGAAGACCTCGTGCGGGCGGGGCAGTAGCCGGGATCCGTACCACCACGAGCCGAACTCCCACAGCAGGAACATCGCGATCCAGCCCACGGCGAGCAGGCCCACGCGCCGCCAGCGCCGCAGCCGGGCGGTCCTGCGGGCGCTCGCTTCGCGGTCCGCGGGGGGCGCGGCCGGAGCCGCGCCCACCAGCTGATCCGTCATCATCTCTCCTTTGCTCGGCTCTGCCGGGTCGGCTCAGCCGGCCGCACGGGCCCGCCGGAGGCGCCGGGAATCAAGGCTCAGGCCTTCGGGAGGATGGTGAAGTTGAGGGCCGGCGTGTCCTTGCCGACGTAGCCGGTCTCCTTCATCAGCTCGAACAGCTTGGTCTCGGTGTCCACCCATGCCTGGTCGAGGTAGGCCGACTCGACGAACCAGTCGTACTTGTTGGCCACCCAGTCCTGGATGAACGCCTTCTCCGCGGGCGTCTCGGCCGCGAAGTCCTCGGGGTAGGCCTTGATGATCTCGTCGCGGTGCTTGGCCCACTCCTGCACGCCGCGGTCCCAGATCTTGATCAGGAAGGCCGCCTCCTTGGGGTTCTTGTCGACCCAGGCCTTACGGGCGACGAAGACGTTGTTCTGCGGGTGGGTGTCGTCCTTCGGGTCGGAGAGGAACTTCTCGGCGTAGATCTGCGACACCGACTTGGAGTCGTAGAGCGGCTTGATCGCGCCGCCGGACAGCTGCTTGATGGAGAAGTCGGGCAGCAGCAGACCGGCGTCGACGTCACCGCGCTGGATCAGGCCGGCGGCGTTCTGCGGGTCGGTCACGACCAGCTTGAAGTCGCCGCCCCCGGCGCGCAGGTCGAGGTCGCAGAACTTGCGGGCGTAGATGCCCCACATGATGGTGATCGAGACGGCGCTGTGCGTCACGATCTTCTTGCCCTTGAGGTCGCAGATGTTCTTGGCGGAACTGTCGGCCGGCACGGCCAGGATGCTTCGGTCGGAGTTGAACTTGCCGAAGATCGTGGTCTTCTCGCCGGTCTGCTTCTCCAGGTCGGGTACCTCGTACGACGCGGCCGAGACGACGTCGGCGTGGCCCCCGGCGTACACCCCGAACTCGTCCCAGGAGGACGAGGTGAGGATCTGGATCCCGGCCTCCTCCTCCATCTTCTGCTTGATGCCCTGGTGCTCCATCCACTTCCAGACCGGGTCGGGCGCCATCACCATGTTGACGACGCCGTTGGCGTCCTTGGCCTCGCCGCCCTGGCTGGCCGCCGGACGGGACCCGCAGCCGGAGACCAGCAGGGCGATGGCGCCGGCGACGGCGACCATGCGCAAGGGGGTGGGGCGGATGATGCGGTGAGTGCTCATATCGGGCCTCCCAGAGGCTTTCCACCGGTCCCAAGGTGCGATCAAGGGGCGACGCACTGTGACGGTCCCGGGGTGGGGTGGGGGTGGGTGGGTTTGGTGGGTGGCGGGAGGTGTGACGCCTGACCATGCCTTGGCAATTCTTGCAAGTCAAGCATTTCCCAGAAAATTATGCATTCTCTTGTGCTCGACCGCGCACCGGCGGCCATCGGATGCACAGTGCCTGGCGGATATTCCAGCACGTAAATGAGGACGTACTGGTTGACAGCAACCACGCCGCACTCTAACTTCGCTCTACATAACTTAGGCATTCATGCCTATTTTGATGATCGCCAATGGAACATGAGAAGAGAGCGAGACCGCCTGTGAGCGTGAATCCGGGCACCATGGGCGACAGCCCGCGACGACGGCGACGCGCGCGCCCCGGGGTGAACAGCTCGACCGTGGCGCGTGCCGCCGGGGTCTCCCAGTCGACGGTCTCGCGCGCACTCCGGGGCGACCCCCGGGTACGGGAGGACACCCGCCGCCTCATCGAGGAGACCGCCGAACGGCTGGGGTACCGCCCGGCGTGGGTCGCCTCCCCGTCGCCACCGCGCTCGCGCACGATCGGGGTCGTCGTCTCCGACCTGACGAACCCGTTCTTCCCGACGCTGCTCACGCCGGTGCACGACGAGTTGCAGATCATGGGCTACCGGGTGGTGCTGTTCGCCGAGCGCACCGACATCCCCACCGGCCAGGAAGCCCTGATCAACCTGCTCAACCAGTCGATCGACGGCGTCCTGGTCACGACGGCCACGCTCGACTCGAAGCTCGGCGAGGCCCTCGCCGGGCGGAATCTGCCGGTCGTGCTCCTCAACCGGTACGTCGACGGCATGGACGTGGACCGCGTCATCTCGGACAACTACCAGGGCGGACGCGCCGCGGCCCGCCACCTGCTGGACCTCGGGCACCGGGCCGTCGGCGTCATCCGCGGCCCCGCGAACACCTCGACCAGCAGGGACCGGCACGCCGGCGTCATCGACGGTTTCGCGGACGCGGGCGTCGTACCCGACGAACGTTTCGTCCGGGAAGGACCGTACTCGCACCAGTGCGGCTACCAGAACGCCCGGGAGTTGCTCCGGCTGGCCACTCCCCCGACCGCGCTGATCTGCGGCAACGACGTGATCGCCTTCGGCGCCCTCGACGCCGTGAAGTCGCTCGGCCTGGACGTGCCGGACGACGTCTCGGTGCTCGGCTTCGACGACGTCCCGATGGCCGCCTGGGAGGTGTTCCAGCTGACCACGGTCCGCCAGCCGCTCCCGGAGATGGCGCGTACGGCCGTCCGCCTGCTGGTCGAGCGCATCGAGCACGGCGACGACATCACCGCCCGGCGCGAACGGTTGTTCGCCACCAGCCTCGTTCAGCGGTCGACCACGCAGCAGGTGGCCCGCTGACACCCGGTGACCGCTGGGCCCGGCTCTCGCTGGTGACATGCGTTCCTCCTCGGGCGGTAGGTCGGGCACCGCTCATGCGCCACAGCCTCGCCGCGTCAGGTGAAGCGTCACCATGTGTGGCCACCCATTTCTGACGCGACAGTGTGGTGGGCGACACATCGGCACGGGTCCGTGACCGACGGCACCGTGGCCTCATGACCTCCGCCTCGCTCGACCAGGTGACCGCATCCACGCCGCCTCCGGACGCCGGCGTGCGCCTGCCCGCATGGGCACGCGAGGCCTCCGACGGCGTGGACACGGCGGCCCTGGAGGACCGGGTCGTCGAGGCGGACCTCGCGGCGGCGTTCGACACACTGCGCGACAACGACGAGTTCGTGACCCGGCTGCGCGCCAGCGTGGTCGAGAACCTCCGCCACCTCCACCAGGTCATCGCCGGACGGACCGATCTCTCCGAGGTGACGCTCGTCGAGCCGTTCGCCCTGGCCCGCCTGCAGGCCCGGCTCAGATTGCCGCAGACGGCGCTGCAGCGGTCCTACCGGGTGGGCTTCCTGGCCATGTGGCACGAGTGGAGCGATCGGCTGGTCGAGCGGGCGGAGTGCGACGACGTCCCGCGCACGGAGAGCCTTGAGGCACTGCGCGGCATGACCGCACTGCTGCTCGGCTATCAGCACCACGTGGCGTCGCAGGTCGCGGACAGCTTCGCCCGTGCCGACGAGCTGCTGAGCCGCTCACGCGAACATGTGCGCAACGGCCTGGTCCAGCATCTGCTGCGCGAGGACTCCACGCCGCTTCCACCGTCGGACCTTGCGCTGCTCGACTACCCCCTCGACGCCGGCCACGTCACCGTGCTGTTGCCGGCGATGCCCGAGGGCGCGGTGCGCCAATCCCTCAACGCGCTGCGCGAGGCCTGCCACACCCGCGACATCCTCGTCCATCCGGTCGGCCCCACCGGCACGGTGGTGTGGCTGGCACACGCGCGGCCGCCGGGCTGGCGCGCCGCGAGGATCGCCGACCTGACCGGCTACCTTCGCGGCCTCGGCATCGAGGCGTCCGTCAGCGAACCGCACGCCGGCGTCCGGGGCGTGCGGGCCGGATGGCTCCAGGTGCAGGACGTGCAGCGGGTACGCGCGGCGTGGGGTGCGGCGGGCAGCCCGAGGGTGCTGGGCCACCTCGACGTGAGCCTCGAGATCCTGCTGATGGCCGACCCGGTCAAGGCCCGCGCGTTCGTCCACGCCGAACTCGGGCAGCTGGGCGCCGACGACGACCTGGCGGCTCGGCTGCGCGAGACCGTCGAGGCGTCCCACCGGTGGGGCAGCCATGTGACCACCGCCGAGCATCTCCACCTGCACGAGCACACCGTGCGGAACCGGCTGCAGAAGGCCGCGGAGCTGCTGGGCCGGCCGTTGACGGAGCGACGGACCGAACTCCAGGTCGCGCTACGGCTCGCACGGCTGCTGACCGAGCGGAACGGTCGAGCCGACGGCCCGGCAGTACCGCCGCCGGTCAGTCCCGGCGCGCCGGGATGACGCCCGGCGTGAGTACAGGGCACGGCCGAACCTCGCATCCTGGGAGTCCCCGTACAAGGAGCGAGCAGATGAACGGCGACGCGGCGCGTGTGAACCACTGGACAAGGCAGGACGCCGCCGTCAGCGCGGGCTACGGTTCGGCCGGCGAGCGGCCCATGGCGATCAGCGTGATCGTCGCGGTGGGGCCGGTGGCGGACGACCTCGTGAACCAGATCGCCGACCGGACACGCGCGCAGCCGGGCGGGGTGCGGCTGGGCTTCCCGCAGAACATCTGAGGTGACGGCCACGGCGGCGCACCCCGCACCGACGCTCCTCCTCGCCTGCCTGCTCGGCGGCTCGGCCGGCTGGTCCATGACGGCCCCGGGCGCCGCGGCGAGCACCATGGCGACCGCCTACGGCGCCGGCCTGCTCTGGGTCGGCCTGCTCACCGCCGCGCTGGCCGCGCCCTATGCCGCCCTCCAGTTCCCCGGCGGGGTCCTGGTCGACCGCCTCGGCGTGCGAACGGCGGCGACGGCCGGGCTGTCCCTCGTCGTGGCCGCGCACCTGGCGGCCCTGCTGGCTCCCCTGCCCTGGCTGGCGGTGGCGGCCAGGATCGCCTCCGGGACGGGCTTCGCCGTCTGCTTCGTCGCCGGAGCCGAACTGGCGCGCGACAGCGGCCGCGGATCCTGGGGCATGGGGATCTTCGGCGGCGTCGCGCTCGCCGCGTCGGGAGCGGCCGTGCTGGTGGTGCCGTTCGCCGAGCTCGTGCTCGACTGGCGGGCTCCCTGGGTGACTACCGCGGCGGTGGCCGCCCTCGCGCTCGCGCTGACGGCGCGGCAGCCGCCGGACGGGGCACGCGGTGCGGCGGGCCCGCAGGACGCTCAACCGGCCGGGCCGCCGTCGTCGAAGCTGTCGCGCGACGGTCAGATGTTCCGCCTCACCGCCGTCCACGCCGTCACGCTCGGGGTCGGCCTCATTCTCTCGTCATGGGCCACGACGCTGCTCGTCGACATCTGGTCGTTCAAGTCCACGGCGGCCGCCGTGATCGGATCGGGTGTGCTCGGCCTCTCGGTGGTGAGCCGGCCTCTGGGCGGCCAGGTCGCGGCGATGTGGCCCACCCGCAACCGCATGATCTGCGTCCTCGCGCTGATCGCGTGCTCGGCCGCCACCTTGGCGCTGTCCCGGCCGGGCGCGCCGGTGGTCGCGATCCTGGCCGTGGTGGTGCTCGGGCTGTTCAGCGGATTGCCGTTCGCGAGCGTGGTCGGCGCCGCCCAGGCGCGGCAGCCGAGACGGCCGGCGGCGGCGGTCGGGATGATGAACACCGCCGCGTTCGGCCTCGTCGTCATGGCGACCCCGGCGGTGGGGTGGGCGGCGGACCACGGTCACGCCTCCTGGACGCTGGTCGTCGTCGCCCTGCTGTGGCTGGTGCCGCTGCTCGCGCTCCCCGCCGCCGCCGCTGCTCAGCCGGGCGCCGTGTCGGCATCCTGACCGGGGATCCCGAGCGCGGCGGCCACTTCGTCGGCGCTCAGCGCGATCTGGAGTTCGGTGAGTGACCGCACGTGCCCGGTGGACACCCCCAACAATTGCTCGACCTTGCGGATGCGCAGGCCGACCGTGTTCGGGTGCACGAACACCGCCGCGGCAGTGGCGGCGGTGTTCAGGTCGTGGGCGACGTAGGCGCGCAGCGTCTGCTCGAGAGCCGTCCCGCGCGCGGCATCGTGGGCGCGGATCGGGGCGAGCGTCTCGGCGGCGAAGCGACGCAGCTCGGAGACGTCCTCGAGCTGCAGAAGCAGCCCCTGCACGCCCAGTGACTCGAAGCTCGCGACGGTGTCGGCCTGCCCCCGCAGCTGGGCGATCGTCGCCGCGCCGCGCGCACGCCGGTAGGCCGCGGGGTAGTCGGTGAGCGCGGTGCAGAGCGTCGAGACCGCCACGCCGGGGGCCGCCCCGACGCCGATGCGGCTCAGCTGACGCTGGAGTTGACCTGCCCGCTCCAAGGCATCGGCCTGATCCTTCGCCGGCAGCAGCAGGACGACGTCGTCCGCAATGGTGCCGACCAGCGCACGGGGCCGGGCGGCGGCCACCAGCGACCTCGCGACCGACAGGACGCGGGCGGACCCGGCATGCCGCGTGCCACCGTGGACCACGACCACGGCGTGCGGGTTCGTCAGGTCGAGGCCGAGCCGGCCCGCCCGCTCGGCGGCCGTCACCAGACCCGCCGGGTTCCCCGTGAGCAGGTCCGTGACCACCTCGCCGGACAGGCGCCATTCGACCTCGAGCGCCGTGCGTGCCCGCAGCACCTCCAGGGCGCAGACCGTGGCGGCGTGCTCGAGCGCGCGGACGTCGACCGCGGGCAGGGGCAGCATGGAGCGCGGGACCCAGATCCGAGCGACCGTGTCATCGTCGAGCATCACCGGCGTCGGGTGCGCCTCGGCGTCCTGCGGAACGAGAGGGTTCCTCCCGTCACCGTTCACCGCGGCCAGTTCGGCCCCGGTCGGTTCCTCGGTCACCACGACCGACGTACCGAGCACTTCGGCCAGTGCCACCGCCACCCCTGCGACGCCACCGCCCCGGAGCGCGACCTGGGTGAACTGCTCGTGCATCGCCTCACCACGACGCAGCAACTCGTGCTGCTCCGCTAGCGCGGCATTGGCGGTGCGCAACTCGGCGATGGTCTCGCCCGCCCGGGCGCGCAGCCTGGTCGTCTCAATCGCGACGCCCGCCTGGTCGGCGAGGAGAGAGAGCAGATCCTGCTCGTCGGCGCCGAACTCGTGGGGAGCCCGCTTGTAGCAGTTGAGCGTCCCGACGGGGACGCCCGAGGACACGACGGGAACGGAGATCATCGAGCGGTAGCCCTGCTGGCGCGCCACTCCGCCCCAGGGGAGAAAGGTCGCGTCGGCGAGAATGTCGGTCACCTGCACCGACGTACCGGAGAGGAACGCCTTGCTGGAGGGGGCCTGCGGCTCGTCGTCCGGGTCGAGCGTCACCGGATGGTCGGCGTTGACCTGCTGGATGTAGCTCGGCGAGAGGCCGTGGGTGCCGGTGATGACCAGCGAATCCTGCTCCTCCCTGACGAGCAGGACGGCGCAGAAGTCGTAGCCGAGCAGGCGGGCCGCCGTCTCCGAAACGAGATCGAGAACCTCGGGCAGCGAGACGGGTCGATTGAGCGCGGTGGCGATGGTCGCGATCGCCTCGAGCCAGGGACGCAACTGCACGGCACCGGTCGTCTGCATTGCGCGACTGTGTCACAACACCTGACTCCGGGCAATGCCTGTGTGGCGCCACATGTCCGAACGGGGCCTTCGAAGGCCACGGTAGGGCCATGACCGACCACGACCCGTCCCCGGCCGAGCCGCCGTCCCGTGAGGCCGACGTGCACATCATCCGCTCCGGCGACCTGTCCGACGAGACACCTCAGACGTCCGGCCTGAAGCGCTTCGAGGCCGTCTCCGCCCGCCGCCTCGGGTCGCAGGACCTGTGGATGGGACTTTCGGTGCTCCCTCCGGGCAGCAAGACCGGTGTGCACCACCACGGCCAGTCCGAGACGGCGCTCTACGTGCTCAGCGGGGTGGGCCGCTGGTGGGTCGGCGACACCCTCGACGAGATGCGGGAGGCGCGCCCCGGCGACTTCGTCTACATCAAACCCCACCTCGTGCACTGGGAGGAGAACGCCAGCGACACCGAGCCGGTGCAGATGATCGTCGCGCGTACCACCCAGGACGCCATCGTCGTCAACCTGGAGCACCACCCGTACGGACCCGCGCTCGACGACGGCCCGAGGTACGACCATGACTGAGGCGCGGCGCGCGGTCGTCGTCGGCGGCTCGTTCGCCGGACTCACCGCGGCCCTCATGCTGCGCGAGCAGGGCTTCGACGTCGATGTCTTCGAGCGAACCCCGACCTACCTCGACGGCCGGGGCGGCGGCATCATCCTTCAGCCCGACACCGTCCGCTGGATCGCCGAACGGCCGCACAGGTTCGGCATCGAGGACATCAGCATCGGCTCATCGGCGACGCGCTACCTGGGTCCGGGAAACAAGATCGTGCATGAGGAGCCCGCCGCCTGGCGGTTCAGCTCCTGGACGACGATGTACCGCGTACTCCTGGACGACTTCGGCACCGACCGCTACCACCTCGGCGAGTACGCCGTCGGAGTCAGCCAGGACGACGACGGTGTGGACGTCCGCTTCACCAGTGGCCGGACCGAGCGCGCCGAACTCGTGGTGTTCGCCGACGGGATCTCTTCGGTCGGGCGCCGGCGACTCCAGCCTCGTTCCCAGCCCCGCTACTCGGGCTACATCGGCTGGCGGGGCACCGTGCCCGAACGGAACGTGTCCGACGAGACCGCCGACCTCATTCACGACGCGACGACGTACGCAGTCGTCGAAGCCTCGCACATCTGCATGTACCCGATCCCTGGCGGCAACGGAAGCCTCTCCAGGGGAGACCGGCAGCTCAACTACGTCTGGTACCGCAATGTCGCGGAGGGCCCGGAACTGGACGAGATGGTCACCGACCAGCGCGGGTTCGCGGCATCCGTCTCGGTGCACCCCGGGCAGGTGCAGCAACGGTACGTCGACCGGATGCGATCGGACGCCTCGGAACTCCTACCACCCGCGGCAGCCGAACTGGTGAACCGCACCGACCAGCCCTACATCCAGATCGTCCTCGACATCGCCGTGCGCAACATGGCCTTCGGACGCATAGCCTTGATCGGCGACGCGGCGTTCGCCGCACGACCGCATGCCGCGGCCGGCACCGCCAAGGCCGCCGCCGATGCCCGGGCGCTCACGGACGCACTCGCCGCCGAGCCCGACATTCCTCGCGCGCTGGCAGCCTGGGAGCCGGCCCAGTTGGCGTTGGGCAACAACCTTCTCAGCCGAGTCGCCGAGATGGGTGCCCGGTCGCAGTTCACCAACACCTGGGATCCGGCAGACCCCGCGCTGCATTTCGGTCTTTACGGCCCCCACCGGTAGGCGCCCCAACCACCGACCACCGCCGCAGCGAAGCCACTGGCGACCAGAACTAGGGCGCCGTTCGCCACTGCGGGCCTTCCCTTTCCCATCGAGCCGAAGCAGCAACCGGGATAGATCATTCGGTCAAGGATCGTAGGTAGGTCATGAGGGCCTTGCCGCGTGGGGAGAGGCGGTAGCCGGTCTCCAGGCTTTCGGTGAGGCCGAGTGCTTTGAGGCGGCGGACGTCGGCCTTGAAAGGGAGTTTGTCGCGGTCCAGGCGTTCGGCCAGGTCCAGGGCGCGCAGGCCGGGGTGTTCCTCGATGAGGCGCAGGACATCGCGGGTCCAGGGGCCGCGGCGGCTGCGGGTGTCGACGGCGTCCAGGGCGGCCTTGAGGTCGGCCAATTCCTGGTCGGTCAGGTCGGCGTTCCCGGCCAGTTCCGATCGGGGGTCAGGGCCGCCCAGATGGAGCATGACGCGGTGGTAGCCGCCCTCCTTGGTGCTCTTGGACAGGGCGGTGAGCAGCGCCGCGCGGTCTTTGAAGCCCGAACGGAGGGCGTCCTCCTCAGTGATCTCCTCGGGGGTGACGGCCGTGACCGAGTCGATGACGATGACCCCCGCCCAGGTGCGCTGGGTGCTCCCCGCGCGGACCCGGGGCTCGGCCCACACCCGGAAGACCCGATCGATCCGCCCGCCCGCGATCCCCTCAAGGACCTCCCGCCTGAACAGCATCGTTCCCTCCCAGGTGATACACCTCTCCTCCTGCAATCTTCTTCGGAAGCACCTAAGAAAGGCCACAAGGCCCCCCACCGATCTCCGCTCCGCAGAAGACGCAACGTGTCCGGCCTGAACGTGGCCCCTCCATGAGCGACGCGAACCTGTCGCAGCTGTGAAGCGGCGGAGCTGACCGGTAGCGGGCGACGGCGCGAGTGAGTCGTGGCGCGGCAGAAGAGGACGGCCGGACGGTCTACGGGTTGGCACCTGTGACTCGCGGCCGCGGCGGCGCTGACCTACGGCTGCACTACGGCCTTCGGCGAAAATAAGGGACGCACTTGGCCGCACCCGCCAGAATTGGTCACAATGGCGCTGCATGACCTACATCTGATTTCTTGGCTGGACGGGTTCGGTATCGTCGGTCGATACCCACTTCCGTACTGGGGGAAACAGGAACGGTGGATACGCTGTCCAACTGGTCGCGCCATAAGTCCCGGGAGCTGGCATGGTGACCTTTCGGGTCGATGATGTCATGCCGGCCATCGAGCCGATGCCTACGCTGCCGCTTGGCGATCAGTTCGCCGATGCGGTGGTGGTCGGCGGCGATCCGTCCGTGCCCGTCCTGGAGAACAACGGTGTGCACCCATTGCTCAGCGCCGTGGGGCGTGCGTTCGGCGAGCATCGTCCGCTCGTGCTGTCCCCGGACGCGGTGTGGCTGACCATCATGCAGGGCCTCGCCCAGCACGTGCGCCTGCGTGCTGAGGAACTGCGTCCACGGCTGGTCGGCCACGCCGGCCGAAAGCGGCTCACGGTGGTGGTTGACGGGGCGATGCCCCAGGATGCCGACTCGTGGCGGGACGCCGTCGAGTCGTTCAGCAAACTGCTCCTCTCCGAGACCGCCAACGCCGACGAATTCGGCTGCGACTTTTCCACCAGCACCGATGTCGAGCGGATGGCCGGGCGAGTCGTGCTGCTCGACGTGTATTCGCCGTACTTCGCAGTGTGGATGATCTATGTCTGCGGCATCCCCTCCATCACACTGACCGGCACGGTCGAGGACTGGCAGAAGATCCGCGACCGGGTGGACACGATCGCAACGTACGGCCTGGAAACCTGGTGCCGGTCACTCGCGGCCATCGCCGACCAATGCGTCCAAGCCGCGAAGGGCGAGGTGTGCACCGAGTTCTGGCGGCGCATCTACAACCCGATCGACGCCTACGGCGGCGAGGTGATCACCGGCTGGGCCGCGCGTCTCTACCCGTACCTGATCGGTGGCGGCGAGGCCGCCGAGCCCAATCCGCTGCTGGAGTTGCCGATCGATGAACCCCGCAACGCGGCGACCGACCCTAACGGGTTCTACCTCGGCCCGGGCATCCGCAGCGACCGGGTGCCGGCCACATTGTCGCGGGTGAGGGTCAACGTCAACGACCGAGCCGGACGCGTCAACCGGGCCTTGGCCCTGCACGCCGGCCTGACCAGCGTCGCCCAGGACCACGACGGCGCGCTACGACCGCTCGGCGGCTGGTACCTGGCGCCCGCAACGGTCGAGATCGACGACGTGATCGACCGGATCGTCCGCGACCATGCCGCCGATCCGCCGCAGCCCCACCGCTGGCACTACGCCTCCGCCGAACTCGCGGCCATCTACCGCCGCATCGGCTCGGCGACGATGTTCGATGGCGCGTGGCGGCTGCGGCCGGCTTCCGACCACCGCTCGATACTGCGCGGCGCAGACCAGCGCCTGATCAAGACGGTCATCGACCTCGCCGACGGCAGGAGCATCAGCGCGGCCATCGACTTCGACACGCAGTCCTTCCACTGGATCGCCTGCCGCGTCGAACAGGCCGACGCCGAGCCTCAAGGTCCACCGAACCACAGGTTCCGGTTGGTCGACGAGCCCGCAGACGTCCCGGTTTACGGCACCTCGCTCGCACTGCTACTCGACGCCGCTCTGGACTCCGGCGGCGACATCTCCCATCTGGAGATCGGGCGACTTGACCAGTTCGACGGACCAGCCACCTGAACCACCGACGGAGGGTTGGCGTGCAGATCCGCCCTACCGCAGGGCCATACGCCGGTGTCTGGTGGGGCGAGATCGGTGTCGGCGATGACGACGGGGGCCATCGCCGTTGGCCCGATCTGGGGTGAGGACGAAGAACAGCCCTTCGCTCTCCGACAGCAGCATCCGGCCCACGCCACGCCTTCCTTTGCCTCACGCGGGGGCAAGTGCAATTCGGGTCATCCTGGCGTGCACGTGTCCCGGCGCTCAGTGTGGGGTTACGACGACCTTGCCTAGGGCTCGTCCTTCACCTACGTGGGCGAGGGCTTCTGGTACCTGGTCGAGTTCGTAAGTGCGATCGATGTGGATGTTCACGTCGCCGGCGACGCACAGTTGGGTCATCGGCTCGAAGTGGGATGGACCTTCCCTGACGACGAGTACCCCCAGGCGGCGGCGGGTGATCCGCCCGGCGGCCGTGCCGACCGTGAGCACGCGCAGCAACGTCCGTACCGACCCGCCCACGCACCGATACCGGCCGCCCGGAGCGAGCGCTCGACGGTAGGCGAACACCGACCGGTGAGCGACGAGGTCCAAGATGAGGTCGTACGGCTCGCGATCGCGGGTGAAGTCGTCGCGGTGGTAGTCGATCACGGCATCGGCCCCGAGTGACCGCATGAACTCCAGCTTGCGGCCGTTGTCGACACCGGTCACGTGCGCGCCGAGTCGTTTGGCCAACTGAATGGCGAAGGAACCCGTGCCCCCGCCGCCGCCATTGATCAGCACCCGGCGTCCCTCCGCGGCGCCCACCGTGCCCTGCACGGCGATCGCGCCGGCCTGCGGAATGGTCGAGGCCTCGGCGAACGTCAGCCCGGCGGGCTTGACGGCAAGTGCCGACTCGGACGCGACCGCGTATTGGGCGAACCCGCCCTTGAGCGCGAGGTTGTCTCCGTAGACCTCGTCACCGGGCTGGAAACGAGTGACGCCGGCGCCGACGGCCTCGACCCAACCGGCGATATCCGAACCCAGTATCGGACGTCGCGGCGCGCGCAACCCGCCCAGGCGGGCATAGAAGGGCGAGCCGCGCAGGCCTTCCCAATCGCTGAGATTGATCGACGTCGCCGCGACCTTCACCAGCACCTGCCCGGCGGCGGGCGACGGCATCGGGACGTCCTCGACCCGCAATACGTCGGGACGCCCATACCGCTCGTACACGACAGCCTTCATGTCCCCTCCACCACGCCGAAGGCGTCGATCCTCCCAGGTCGGTTACCCGTGGACGAGGGAGTGGAGCCAGGGTGGTCCTGGCTCCACTCCGTGGTGTGGGCGTGTTACTGGAACTGTGCGAAGAACCTCCAGATCTCTCCCTTGGTCCAGGTGGCGACGCCGCTCTCGTTGGGGGAGCCGTCGACCGGACCGGGCATGTGGCCTCCGTCGAACGCGGCCCATTGGACCGGGTACCCGGCGCGGCAGCCCGAGTAGGAGGTGGTGATGTGCGTCAGGCTGCCTGGGGCGGGCTCGCGCGGGCTCTGGGGAGTGCAGCCGTTGTTGGCGACGAACTTGTCGCGCAGGGACCGTCCTTGCGCGATGTTGAGGACGGAGTCGCTGATGCCGTGGATTCCGAAGTAGGCGATGGGCTGGGCGCCGCCGCTGCACCCGCTGATCTGGGCGCCGGAGATGACCGCGACGGCTCTGAAGGCGTTCGCCCGGGCGCATGCGAGTGCGTAGCTCATACCGCCGCCCCAGCTGAAACCGGTGGCGAAGCGCTGTGTCGTGTTGACGCAGAGGCCGCTCTCGATTCGCCGGATCATGTCGTCGACGAACGTGACGTCCTCACCGCCCGAGTTGGCCCAGCCGTTGCCGAGGCCCTGGGGGGCGACAAGGATCGCGCTGTTGTTCGACTGTTCCTGTTGGCCGTAGTAGGACCATGCGCTCCCGCTCGTTCCACCCGAGGCGACGTCGCCGGCGGTTCCGCCGCGCCAGTGGAACGCGAAGATCAGCCGATAGGGGTGGCTGTTGTCGTAGTTGGACGGAACTCGGAGGAAGAAGCTGCGGCTCTTGCCGCTGCTCTGGATCGTGTGCGTACCGCTGGTGAGCGTCGGGGCGCTGCCGCATCCGCCGTCGCCGCCGGACGACAGCTCGACCAGCTCCCACTGCTGGTTGGCGCCGCCCCAGTCGGCGTACTGGACGACGTTGCCGCCGTCGGCGGTGGAGGCGCCTTGGACCTCCACCGCCTTGCCGCTGCCGCGGCTGATCAGCCGGACGTGACCCGCGTCGGAGTCGGCCAGGCGGAACTGCTGGTTGGCCCCGTTGTGGTCGGCCCACTGCTGGATCGGGGCACCGTCGGCCGTCGAGGCGCCGGCCACGTCGAGCACCTTGCCGGAATGCCGGGCCTTCAACCGGTAGTAGCCGCCGCCGGAGTCCACGAACTGCCACTGCTGGTTGGCTCCGTCGTGGCGCGTCCACTGGGTGACTCGCGCGCCGTCGCCGGTGGAGGAGCCGTAGACGTCAAGCGCCTTGCCGCTGTTGCGATTGACCAGGACGTACCAGGCGTTGGTGTCCACCGTCGCCGCCTCGGCCGGCGCCGGGTTCACCGCGACGAGCATGCCGATCGTGAGGGCCGCCGCCATCGCGGCGGCGAGCCAGGACCGCCGGCGATGCCTTCGCGGAGGGGCGGGGGAAGCCGGACCGCAGGTCTTCATCGATTCGCCCTTTCGCTTGTGGCGCGTCAGGCGCGGGTCCAGAGCTGGTTGCTGCCGTTCCAGCAGGAGTAGAGCTGGATCGGGGTGCCGTTGGCGGAGCCGGCGGCGTCGAGGCAGAGGCCGGACTGGACGCCGACGATGGATCCGTCGGAGTTGAGGCGCCACTTCTGGTTGTCGCCGCCCCAGCAGCTGTAGATCTGGACCTTGGCGCCGTTGCCGGTGCCGGCGGCGTCCAGGCACTTGTCGCCGTAGACCCTGAGCTCGCTGGCGTCGGTGTAGGTCCACTGCTGGTTGGTGCCGCCGTGGCAGTCCCACAGCTGGAGCTGGGTGCCGTCGGTGGTGCTGGCGTTGGGCACGTCCAGGCAGCGGCCTGAACCGACACCCGCGATCGTTCCGGCGCCGGTGGGCGGGGGCTCCGAGGTGCCGCCGTTGAGGGCGTTGAGGACCGAGGTGTAGGCGGCCTTCTTGTTGCCGTTGCCGTCGAACAGCAGCGGCGTCTGCTCCGAGCGCCAGGAGTCGGTGTCGCGCACACCCCAGACGGTGATGCCGAGGCAGCGCGAGACGGCCAGGCAGTCGTTGGTCACGTTGGCGTAGGTCGTGGGCGAGGCGCCCTGGATGTCCAGTTCGGTGATGGCCACGTCGACGCCGAGGTCGGCGAAGCTCTGCAGCGTGGTGCGGAAGTTGCTGTTGTAGGGGCTGCCGCTGTTGAAGTGGGACTGGAAGCCGACGCAGTCGATGGGCACGCCGCGCTGCTTGAAGTCGCGGACCATGTTGTACACGCCCTGGGTCTTGGCCCAGTTCCAGTTCTCGATGTTGTAGTCGTTGTAGCAGAGCTTGGCGGCCGGGTCGGCGGCGCGCGCGGTGCGGAAGGCGACCTCGATCCAGTCGTTGCCGGTGCGCTGCAGGTTGGAGTCGCGGCGGCCTCCCGAGTTGCCGTCGGCGAAGGCCTCGTTCACGACGTCCCACTGGACGATCTTGCCCCTGTAGTGGGCCATGACGCCGTTGATGTGGTCGATCATCGCCTGGCGCAGTGCGCTGCCGCTGAGGCTCTGCATCCAGCCTGGCTGCTGGGAGTGCCACGCCAGGGTGTGGCCGCGCACCTGCTTGCCGTTCTGGACCGCCCAGTTGTAGACGCGGTCGCCGGCGGTGAAGTTGAACTGGCCCCGCTGGGGTTCGGTGGCGTCGATCTTCATTTCGTTCTCGGCGGTCACCGAGTTGAACTCGCGGTTCGCGATCGTGGTGTACACCGAGTCGTTGAGTCTGCCCGAGGCGATGGCGGTGCCGAAGTAGCGGCCGCTCTGCGCCGCCGCGGCGCCCAGTGTGGTCTCCGCGGCGGCGGCCGGAGTCGGTGCCACCAGAGCGGCGGCCGCGCTGAGCACCCCGAGGGCGCCGGCGAGGAGGACCCGCCTGCGGATCCCCGACCCGGGCATGGCGTTCGTACGCATGTCTGTTCCTCCATGAATGAAACGAGAGGTGAAAGCACGGAACACAGCCGTGCAACAGACGCCGCGCTCCATCACGGAAACGCACACACCACCGGGGCGTCGCGGACTCAGTGTGTGAGCCGGCACAGATCCCGTCAAGGGTTTCATAATGTTTCATCGCGTGGATCCGGCCGCCGGGTTGTGCGCTTCGTCTACCAGCCCGCCTGCGCTCGAAACTTTTCGAAGGCCGGGGGTCCTTGACGATGTCGCTCTCCCTCGTATTTACTCCGGCCACCACCACCTCCCCCTGATCGCCAATGAAAGAAGGTCCCGCTCGGCCGGAAATGTTAGCGCTAACACTCACGCTGATGAAGGGAAGAAGTTCATGTTGAGGACCGGTGCAGCAGTGCTGGCATCGCTCCTGCTGTCGGTGCTCCTGTCCGTGGTGAACGTACAGACCGCTCAGGCCGCGACAGTGGATGTGAACAAGTGGTACGTCCTGGTCAACCGCAACAGCGGCAAGGCCCTGGACGTCTACAACCTGGCGACCGACAACGGCGCCCGCATCACCCAGTGGACCAGGAACGACCAGTACCAGCAGCAGTGGCAGTTCGTCGACTCCGGCGGCGGCTACTACCGCATCAAGTCCCGCCACTCCGGCAAGGTGCTGGACGTCTACAACTTCTCCACCGCCAACGGCGGCTCGATCGTCCAGTGGTCCGACCTGAACGGCACCAACCAGCAGTGGCGGCTGGCCGACAGCTCGGGAGGCTACGTCAGGTTCGTCTCGCGCCACAGCAACAAGGCCCTCGAAGTGCAGGGCGGCTCCACCACCGACGGCGCGAACATCGTCCAGTACGACGACTGGGGCGGGAGCAACCAGCAGTGGCAGCTCGTCGAGGTCGGCGGCGGCGACCCCGGTCCGACGTGCGATCTTCCGTCGACATACCGCTGGACATCAACAGGCCCGCTTGCACAGCCCAAGTCAGGCTGGGTCTCGCTCAAGGACTTCACCGTCGCCCCCTACAACGGCAGGCACCTCGTCTATGCGACGACGCATGACACGGGGACGAGGTGGGGTTCGATGAACTTCAGCCTGTTCAGCAACTGGTCCGAGATGGCGTCGGCCAGCCAGAACACGATGTCGAATTCCACCGTCGCGCCCACGCTCTTCTACTTCGCGCCGAAGAGTACTTGGGTGCTCGCCTACCAGTGGGGTGGGACCGCCTTCTCCTATCGGACCTCGAGCGACCCGACCAACCCGAATGGCTGGTCATCAGAGCGGGTGCTCTTCTCCGGAAGCATCACCGGCTCCGGAACGGGACCCATCGACCAGACGCTCATCGGCGACAGCACGAACATGTACCTCTTCTTCGCCGGTGACAACGGCAAGATCTACCGGGCCAGTATGCCGATCGGGAACTTCCCGGGCAGTTTCGGTGCGAGCTCGACAGTGATCATGAGCGACTCGACCAACAACCTGTTCGAAGGCGTTCAGGTCTACAAGCTCCAGGACCAGAACCGCTACCTCATGCTCGTCGAGGCGATCGGCTCGCAGGGGCGCTACTTCCGCTCGTTCACGTCCACCAGCCTGAACGGTTCGTGGACACCGCAGGCCGCTTCCGAGGGCAACCCCTTCGCCGGCAAGGCCAACAGCGGCGCCACCTGGACCAATGACATCAGCCATGGCGAACTGATCCGCGCCAATGCCGATCAGACCTTTACCGTCGATCCCTGCAATCTGCAGTTGCTCTACCAGGGGCGCAGCCCCAACTCCGGCGGCGACTACGGACTCCTGCCCTACCGGCCGGGTCTGCTGACGCTGCAGCGCTGACGAGTGACACGGGTCCGGCTCTGGTGCGGACCCGGCGTGGGGGGGGGGGGGGGGGGGCGCCGGCCCCCCCCACCCGCCAACCGGCGCGGGTGATCA
>NZ_JBEZGN010000055.1:0-43757 GCF_040650055.1 Spirillospora sp. NPDC048819
GCCTCGCTCTGCGCGGCGCCGGAGATGATGCCGAGCTGGTCGCGCAGCCACTGCACCGCCGACCCCGTCACCGCGATCGACCCCTCCAGCGCGTACACGGGCGCGTCGTCGCCGAACCTGTAGCAGACGGTGGTGAGCATCCCCGCCTTCGACCTGACCAGCTCCTCACCGGTGTTGAGCAGGAGGAAGTTGCCGGTGCCGTAGGTGTTCTTGGCCTCGCCGGGCGCGAAGCACACCTGCCCGACCGTCGCGGCCTGCTGGTCGCCGAGGATCCCCGTGAGCGGGACCTCGCCGCCGAGCGGGCCGTCCGCGCGGGACGTCCCGTACGGCTCGGGCGCGGAGGACGGCTTGATCTGCGGCAGCATCCGGCGCGGGATGCCGAAGAACGACAGCAGCTGGTCGTCCCAGTCGAGGGTCTCCAGGTCCATCAGCATGGTGCGGCTGGCGTTGGTCGGGTCGGTGACGTGCACGCCCCCGTCCGTCCCGCCCGTGAGGTTCCACAGCACCCACGTGTCGACGTTGCCGAAGACCGCGTCGCCGTTCTCGGCCGCCTCGCGGACGCCGTCGACGTTCTCCAGGATCCACTGGACCTTGCCGCCGGAGAAGTACGTCGCGGGCGGCAGGCCGGCGCGGTGCCGGATCGTCTCGCCCCTGCCGTCCCGTTCGAGCGCGGAGGCGATGCGGTCGGTGCGGGTGTCCTGCCAGACGATCGCGTTGTAGTACGGGCGGCCGGTCCGCCGGTTCCACACCACGGTCGTCTCGCGCTGGTTGGTGATGCCGAACGCGGCCAGGTCGGTGTGGGTCAGGTTCGCCCGGTTCATCGTGGACTGGATGACGGCGCGGGTCCGCTCCCAGATCTCGGTGGGGTTGTGCTCCACCCAGCCCGCCTGCGGCATGATCTGGTCGTGTTCGAGCTGGTGGCGGGCGATCTCGTTGCCGCCGTGATCGAAGATCATGAAGCGGGTGCTCGTGGTGCCCTGGTCGAGCGCTCCGACGAAGTCGGCCATGGACTTCTCCCTTTCTGCCGGCGGGTGCGGCCCCGTCAGGAAACGTCGTACTCCGGCTTGGGCTCGGTGACCTCTGTGCCCTCCTCCTCTTCGGGGATGTTGCGCCCGATGAGCAGGATGTAGAGACCGGCGCCGATCACGCCGCCGATGACCGGCGCGACGATCGGCACCCAGAAATACAGGTTCCCGTACTGATCGTCCCATGGGGTCTCGTAGCCCGTGAGGAACTGCACGAGCCGCGGGCCGAGGTCGCGGGCCGGGTTGATCGCGTACCCGGCGGCGGAGCCGAACGCCATCCCGATCGCCACCACGATGAGCCCGATGATGAGCGGCGCCATGTTCGCCAGCGGCGGCGCGTTGCGCAGGTCGGTGAGGGCCAGCACGAGGAACAGCAGGATCGCGGTGCCGATCACCTGGTCGCGGAACGCCCCCCAGGTCCCGATCGGGAGGGTCCCGTTGCCGGGCATGGTGGAGAAGACGATGTGCGTCTTGTCCGTCAGGCCGGGGTCGAACTTCTGCAGGATCTCGCTGTAGTTCCACCGGACGATGAGCGCCGCGACGAACGCCCCGAGTGTCTGGGCGAAGGAGTACGGGAGCACCTTGCGCCAGGGGAAGCCCTTGAAGACCGCGAGGGCGACCGTCACGGCGGGGTTGATGTGCCCGCCGCTGATGCGGGCGGACACGTACACGCCCAGCGTCACCCCGATGCCCCAGGCCCAGGAGATGCTGTCGTGGTCGCCGAGGCTCTGGGGGTCTCCGAGCCCGCTCCCCGCGATGACCTGGGCGACGACGCCCACGCCGAACAGGATGAGGATCATCGTGCCGGCGAACTCCGCGGCCATCTCTCTGGCGAGCTCGGGGACCTTCGGCCCTCGCGTCATCTCTCCTCCTCAGGGGTGTGTGACGTAAGGCACAGTTGCCGCGAACGTAAGGTCGTCCGACAAAACGGGTCAACCATCACATGACGACAATGTCGGCACCCTGTCCCGTTCATCACCACCCCCGGGGAACGATCGCGAGCATGATCTTTCCCAGAGATCGATTCGCAAACCGTCCGAGCTCCGCTCGACGACCGTCCGCCAGCCCCCACCCACCGCCATTCAACGGACGAGCTCCGCTCGGCGACCGTCCGTCAGTCCGGGGAGGCGGGGTCAGTGGCCGCGGAAGGCCTCCTCCAGCCACCAGGCCGGCCGGCCCCGGGTGACCTTGGCGTCCACGACCATGGGGCGGTCGCGCGGGCCCGCCAGCCAGTCGGCGACCGCCGCCAGGTCCTCGCGCCGCCGGACGGTCGCCGCCGCGCAGCCGAAGCCGCGTCCGATCGCGGCCAGGTCCGCCGGCGGGAACGTCACCGTGTCCAGCGGGTGCCCGCCCGGGCCGAAGTGGTGCACCTCCGCCCCGTACGCCTCGTCGTCGTAGACCACCACGAGCAGGCCCAGCCGCAGCCGGACGGCGGTCTCCAGCTCCGCGACCGACATGAGCGCGCCGCCGTCGCCGAGCGCGGCGACGGTGAGCCGGTCGGGACGGGCGACCGCCGCGCCGATCGCGGTGGCGAGGCCGAGGCCGATCGACTGGAACGCCTGGGTGAACACGAGCGCGTCGGCGTCGGGGACGTCCAGGAACATCGCCGGGTAGCCCATGAAGTTGCCCGAGTCGACGGCGACGGTGCGTTCGCGCGGCAGCATCCCGTCCAAGGCGATGGACAGCGTCCGCGGGTCGATCCGCGGCCCGTCGGCGTCGTCCTTGCCGTCGCGGTGCTCCTCGTACGGGACGTCCTGCCAGCGTCCCTCCCGGGCGAGCCGCTCGGCCACCTCCGGTGTGCGGTAGCCCAAGGCGGCGTGGCCGCGCGCGTCGAGTTCTGCGGCGGCGGCCCGCGCGGTCTCGGCGGCGTCGCCGATGAGGCCGAGGTCGACGGGGTGGTGCGCGCCGAGCGCCCGGGCGTCCACGTCGATCTGCACGACCGTCGCACCCCGGGCGATGAGGGCGCCGTGACGGGTCGTCCACATGTTGAGCGAGCAGCCCCAGCCGACGATCAGGTCGGCGCCGCGGATCAGGTCGGCGGCGGCGGGGGTGGCGAAGCCGCCGCTGACGTCGAGGGCGAACGGATCGCCGGCGAACAGCCCGCGCGCGACGGCGGAGGTCGCGGGCAGCGCACCGCAGCGGCCGGCCAGCTCCGCGAGGGGCTCGCGGGCGGCCGACAGCCGCGCGCCCCGCCCGGCGATGAACACCGGCCGTTCCGCGGCCTGCAGTGCGTCGGCCAGCCGGGCGATCGCGGCCGGCGGCGGCACCGGCAGCGGCGCCACCCTCGGCCGCCCGCCCGCGGGCGGCCGCTCCCGCGCGTGCTCCGGATGCGCGGCCGCCTGGATGTCCAGGGGCAGGCCGAGCAGGACCGTCCGGCGCTCGGCGACCGCCGTGCGGCACGCGCGGGACACGTCGGCGAGCGCCGTCCGCGGGGAGTGCACCCGTTCGGGGACGGCCCCGACCGCGGCGGCGATGGCCGCCTGGTCGACGCGGAAGTTGGAGCGGACCGCGGCCGCGGCCACCTCGCCGGCGACCACCAGCAGCGGCGTGCGGCTCTTGGCGGCCTCGGCGATGCCGGTGACCGCGTTGGTCAGGCCGGGCCCCTGGTGGAGCGACACCACGCCGAGCCCGCCGCTCACCCGCGCGTACGCGTCGGCCATCGTGGCCGCCCCGGCCTCGTGCCGCGCCGCGACGAACCGGGCGCCGTTCGCGATGAGCGCGTTGGTGACATGGAAGTTGCCGCTGCCGACGACCCCGAAGACGGTGTCGGCGCCGAGCCGCGCGAGGGCCTCGCCCACGGCCTCCGCGACGTTCATCGTTCGATCAGCGCGAGCACGCGGGCGGGGCTGCCCGAGCCGCCGACGATCGGCAGCGGCGAGGCGAGCAGCACGGCGCCGCGGGCGGGGAGCCGGTCGAGGTTCTGCAGCTGGGTGAGCCCGTACTTGCCGGCGCCGAGGAAGTAGGAGTGGCACGGGAACGGCGGGTCGAACGCGTGGGCGCCGCCCGCGTCGGTGCCGACGGTCTCCACGCCGAGCCCGAGGACGGGGGTCTCCTCGGCGAGCCACCGCGCGCACGCGGCCGAGATCCCCGGCGTGTGCGAGCCGCTCTCGTCGGCGTTGAGGAAGGTGTCCTGGTCGCCGGAGCGCGCGTCCCAGCCCGTCCGGTAGAGGAGCCAGCCGCCGTCCGGGAGCGGCCCGTGCGTCTTCTCCCAGTCGCGGACGTGGTCGATCTCCAGCAGGAAGTCGGGGTCGCCGGCGGCGTGCGCGGAGGCGTCCAGCACGACGGCGGGGGCGACGAGCCGGCCGGGCGGCACCTGCGAGACGTCCTCGCCGTCGCGGCCGGTGGCCCAGTGCACGGGCGCGTCGAAGTGGGTGCCGACGTGCTCGCCGGTGACGATGTCGTTCCAGTACCAGGCGGGCCCGCGGTCGTCGTACCGGCTGATCTCCTCCAGCCGGAACGGGACGGTGTTGGCGAACGGCTCCGGCAGCTGGAGGATCGGTGTCCGCTCCGACAGCGGAGCGGTGAGATCGACGATCTCCACCGAGCCGTCGGCGACGGCGGTGAGCAACTGGTCGAGCAGGGACATCGGTCCTCCGGCGGCGCGGGGTGGCTGACGGTCGCGGGGTGCCATGAACGTATCGCAGATGCGCCTGTTCGGAGGGTCACCCAGGCCAGGCCGCATGCCCTTCGTTCATGCCCACGTCCGGGTCCGGATTTCGTTGCATGACCACATGGACGCAGCGTCGCCGCGCGATCACCATCGGGGCGGAACCCCGGTCGACACCGCCCCCCACGGAGGTCCGCATGCGCCGAAGGCCCTGGACGATCGCGCTCGCCACAGCCGCCCTCACGGCCGCCCTGGCCGCTCCCCTCGGACACGCCGCTCCCCCAGCACTCGCCGCCTCCCCAGCACAGGCCGCCGCGTCCCCGCCGCCGCCCGCACCGCCGTCCGCCGCCGTCACCGAGCACCGTGCCGGCTTCGATCCGCTGGTCCCCTCGTCCGACCCGGTCGAGCTGCGCGAGGCGTACCGTCCGCTCTCGGTGACCTACACCTTCGAGGGCCAGGAGCGCACGCTGGACGACTACCTCGCCCGCACGGGGACGCAGGGATTCGTCGTCTTGGACGGCAGCGACATCGTCTTCGAGCGCTACGTCGCGTCCGGTGAGGACAGCCTCTTCCAGTCGTGGTCGATGGCGAAGTCGTTCACGTCGGCCGCCGTCGGCATCGCGCTCGGCGAGGGCTTCATCGACTCGATCGACGACCCGGTCACCCGCTACGTCCCCGAACTGGCGGGCTCCGGGTTCGACGGCGTCTCGCTGCGGGACCTGCTGCGGATGTCGTCGGGCATCGACTGGGACGAGACGTCCGACGTCCCGTTCGTGCACGTCGCCGCGAGCCTCGGGTATCCGCTCACCGAACTGGCCAAGCAGCAGAAGCGCGGCTGGGAGCCGGGGACGAGGTTCGAGTACACGAGCATGAACACGTTCGTCCTCGCCTGGGCCGTCGCCAAGGCGACCGGGGTCCCGTACCACGCCTACGTCCAGAAGAAGATCTGGGAGCCGGCGGGGATGGCGTCCAAGGCGTACCTCGGCAACGACTCCAACGGCAACAGCATGGGGTACTGCTGCTACTACGCCACCGACCGGGACTTCGCGCGGTTCGGGCTCCTGTACCTGAACGGGGGGAAGGCCAATGGACGGCAGGTCGTCCCAGACTCGTGGGTGACTCGGTCCACGCGGCCGTCGGCGCCGTTCAACCAGGGGTACGGCCTGCAGTGGTGGCTCGGCGAGGACGGCGATTTCTCCGCCAACGGCCTCGGCGGTCAGCTGATCTGGGTCTCGCCCAGGTACGACGTCGTCATCGTCAAGTCGACGCTCTTCACCGTCCTCGGCGCGGAGGAGACGGACGCCGCGTTCGAGGCCGTCGCCGCCGAGGTCGCGCGGACGCGCACGGCCCGCCTCGCCTCGGCGCACTGACCGCCCGCTCAAGGGGCGGCGGACCGGCCGCCGCCCCTTGCCCCGGGAACAATCCGCGCACCTCCGGTGGTTAGGGTTACCTAAGTGTGTGATCCGCATCTCGGGAGGAACTGCATGGCGACGGAACCGGCACGCAAGGGACGCACGCTCAACCGAGGGACGGTGCTGCGCACCGAGCGCCTCACCCCGCACATGATCCGCGTGGTCATCGGCGGTGCGGACCTCGCGGGTTTCGGCGCGGGCGAGTTCACCGACCACTACGTGAAGCTGCAGTTCCCGCGGCCGGGTGTCGAGTATCCCGAGCCGTTCGACATGGAGCGGGTCCGCGCGGAGCTGCCGCGCGAGCAGTGGCCGGCCACCCGGACCTACACCGTCCGGGCCTGGGATCCGGAGGCGGTGGAGCTGACCATCGACTTCGTCCACCACGGCGACAAGGGCCTCGCGGGCCCGTGGGCGGCGAGCGTCCGGCCGGGCGAGGAGATCCTGTTCCTGGGGCCGGGCGGCGCCTACGCGCCCCGCGCCGACGCCGGCTGGCACCTCCTCGTCGGGGACGAGAGCGCGCTGCCGGCGATCGCCGCCTCACTGGAGCGGATCCCGGAGGGCGCGCCCGCCCGGGTGTTCATCGAGGTCGCCGGGCCGGAGGAGGAGCAGGAGCTCCCGACTCCGGGGGACGCGGACATCGTGTGGCTGCACCGGGGCGGCGGGCAGGTCGGTGACCTGCTGGTCGAGGCGGTCGAGAAGCTGGAGTTCCCGGACGGCGAGGTCCACGCGTTCGTCCACGGCGAGGCGACCTTCGTGAAGGCGCTGCGGCGGCACCTGCGGGTCGAGCGGGGGCTGCCGATGGAGCGGCTGTCGATCTCCGGGTACTGGCGGCGCGGCCGCGACGAGGACGGGTGGCAGACGACGAAGGGCGACTGGAACCGCCAGGTCGAGGAAGAGGAGGCGCAGGCCCTCTCCTGAGCCTGCACGCTCCAGAACCTGCACGCTCCTGGACTAGCACGGAGCAGGTCCTGACCCCGCCCGAGCCGGGCCGGGTCAGGCGGTGGCCTGTTCGGGCTCCTCGGTCCCGTCGAGGTCGGGTCCGCCGTCGTCGGTGAAGCCGGGGAGCCAGCGCTCGACCTCGGCGCGGAACGCGCCTTCGGCCTCCAGCTGGCACAGCACGCCGCCGCATCCGGTCAGGGCGCGGCTGACGGCCAGGTACTGGGGCGGCAGCCGGAACTGGCGGGCGAGTGCGCCGGGGCGCATGTCGGAGGCGACGCCGAGGCCGTGCGCGGTCTGCTCGCGCATCCACTCGCGGGAGTACCGGAAGCGCTCCACGGCGAACGGGGCGGCGTGCGGCCCGATGAAGTCGGCGACCTCCTGAGGGTCGACATCGGCGTCCGGCACGAGGAATCCCTCGTCGCGGAGGGTCTCGACGATCTCGTCGGGGTCGCCGAGCGTCCCGATGCGGGTCAGCCGGCCGATCGACCACTGCAGCTCGGCCGGGACGCGGGCGGCGCCGCCGAAGTCCATGACGCCGAGCCGGCCGTCGTCCAGCAGCCGGAAGTTGCCCGGGTGCGGGTCGATGTGGATCATCTCGCAGCGGGACGGGCCGGAGAGCAGGAAGCGGAACAGCAGCAGGCCGGCGCGGTCGCGCCGGTCCTGGTCGCCCTCGGCGATGACCTTGGCGAGCGGGGTGCCGCCCAGCCATTCGGTGACCAGGACGTTGCCCGACTGGGCGACGACGGCGGGGACGACGTAGTCGGGGTCGCCGTCGTAGGCGTCGTGGAAGGCGGTCTGTGCGCGGGCCTCGTCGACGTAGTCGAGTTCCTTCTCCAGCCGCCGTTTGAGGTCGGCGATGACGGGCTTGACCTCGACGCCGGGGAACAGCGGGGTGAAGAGCCTGCTGAGGCGGGAGATCTGGTTGAAGTCGCTCATCAGCGCCTGGGCGGCGCCGGGGTACTGGACCTTGACCGCGACGGTCCGCCCGTCGTGCCAGACGGCCTTGTGGACCTGGCCGATGGACGCCGCGGCGGCCGGCCTGTCGTCGAACTCGGCGAACTTCTCGCGCCAGTCGCCGCCCAGGCCCTCGGCGAGGACGCGGTGGGTGGTGGCGGCCGGCATCGGCGGCGCGGCCTCCTGGAGCCGGGTCAGGCTGGCGCGGAACGGCCCGGCGATCTCCTCGGGCAGTCCGGCCTCGAAGATCGACAGCAGCTGCCCGACCTTCATGGCGCCGCCCTTGAGCTCGCCGAGCACCGCGAACAGCTGCTCGGCGGTGCGGCGCTGGACCTCCAGCGCGACGGCCTCGGCGGGGCGGCCGATCGTCCGCTTGCCGAATCCGAGGGCGGTGCGCCCGGCGAAGCCGAGCGGCAGCGTCGCCAGCTTGGCGGTCCGCGTCACCGCGCGGCGGGGAATGTCGCTCACTGCCCGGCCGTCCCTCGTTCGACGAAAGGTCCAATACAGACTCTCATGGCGAGGGACCACCACCAAAGGGTCATTCCCTCTCAAAGACTTCAGCGTTCAGGCGGTCCCGGAGATTCCCCGGCCGTTCCGCCCGGCGCCCGCCCGGGCGCCGGCGCACGGGCGCAGGAGAAGCTCGACGACCTCCAGGGCCTGGTCGATCTCCGGCCGGTTCCCGCCCAGGTAGTGCGCGTACATGAACGAGTCGGAGAGCCGGACGATCGCCTGCGCGAGGGTCCGGGTCGGCAGCGGGACGCGCATCTCGCCGCGGTCGATCTCCGCCTGCAGCTCCCTGGTCAGCAGCTCGGTGGCGCGGTCCTCGATGGTGCCCGGCATGGTGGCCAGCCGGATGAACAGCCTGGGTTCGCGTTCGGTGAAGGCCTTGAGCGGCTCGGCCTCCACCACCGCGTGCATGAACCGGTCGAGGAGCATGAGGATCCGGTCCGGGCCGGCGCCGCCCACGTCCCGCGTGGCGAAGCGGTAGGTGCGCTCGGTCATCTCCGCGAGGACCGCGCCGAGGAGCTGTTCACGGCTGCCCACCCAGCGGTACAGGGTCGCGCGGCCGACGCCCAGCTCGGCTGCCAGCGCCGACATGTCGATCTGCTCGCCGCGCAGGTAGTGCGCGGAGGCGGCGTCGAGCGCGGCGGCGGGCCCCGGCGGCCGTGCGGACGGCGCGGGCGGACGCCGGGCGGGGGCGTCCGGGGGAACGGGGATGCCGCTCATCCGCACAGCATGACACAGCGCGCCTCCCCGCCCCGCACGCGGCGCCTCGCGGTCGAACGACTACCAGGGGTGATCAGGGGTAGCTAGCAGATGTGAAAGAGAGACATGGGGGTGCCGGACGCAAGGGCCGGCTGCTGATCATCGGTGGGGCGGAGAACCGGACCTGCGGGTCCGGGGCGCTGGAGACCTTCGTCGAGCTGTCGGGCGGCGAGGACGCGCGGGTCGTCGTCGTGACGACGGCGACCGAGGTACCGGAGGAGGTCGCCGAGGAGTACACCGCCGTGTTCGGCCGGCTCGGGGTGTCCTCGGTCCGGGAGCTGCGGCTGCTGGGCCGCGCCGCGGCCGACAGCGCCGCGACGCTGCGGGCCCTGGACGCGGCGACGGGCGTGCTGTTCAGCGGCGGCGACCAGTCCCGGATCCGGACCCTGGTGGGCTCCAAGACCAACGATCTGCTCAAGCGGCGGCTCGACCAGGAGGGCCTGGTCATCGCGGGGACGAGCGCGGGCGCGACGGCCATGGGCCACTGGATGATCCTCGGCGGCCACGGCCACGAGGTCGCCGCGTCCAGCGTGAAGGTCGGCCCGGGGCTGGCGCTGCTCGACAACGTGCTGATCGACATGCATTTCAACGAGCGCGGGCGGCTGCCGAGGCTGATGAGCGGGATAGCGCTCGACACCCGGCTGCTGGGCGTCGGGATAGACGAGGACACCGCGATCGTGGTGGGCGACGGCCGTTTCGACGTCGTCGGGACGGGCGTCGTAACGGTCGTGGACGCCGGGCAGTCCACCGTCGCCTACGCCGCCTCCGACGACGAGCCGATGGCGATGTTCGACGTGTCGCTGCATCTGCTGCCCGCCGGCTGCGCGTTCCAGATGATCGACAAGCTTCCGGAGATCGGCAACATGCGCGGCCCGGCGGAGGAGGACTAGCGGTGCGCCTCGACCATGTGCGCCGCCTGAGCGGCCCGAACGTCTACCTCTCGCGTCCCGTCGCGATCGCCCGCCTCGACCTGCAGGGCCTCACCGGTCATGAGACCACCGACCATCCCGGTTTCGCCGAGCGGCTGCTGGAGGCGCTGCCGGGCCTGGCGACGCACCACTGCTCGGCGGGCCGGCCCGGGGGCCTGCTGGACGCGATGGCGCGCGGCACCTATTTCGGCCATGTCACCGAGCACGTCACGCTGGAGCTGTCCGGCCTCATCGGCCGCGAGGTGTTCTTCGGGCGCACCGTCCGCGCGGGCGGTCCCGGCGACTACAACGTGATCCTCGAATGCCCGCGGGACGAGCCGGCCGGCAGCACGGTGGTGGAGCAGCTGGTCACGCTCGCGGTGCGGACCGTCGGCGGGGCGCTCGCCGGGCGGGTGCCCGACCCGTCCGCCGACCTGGCCCGCGTCGCCGCCGAGCACGAGTGCGGGCGGCTCGGGGTGAGCACCTCGGCGCTGGCGCGGGCCGCGCGGCGGCGGGGCATCCCGGTCCGCCGCGTCGGCGATCTGAACCTGCTGCGGCTCGGGTACGGGCGGTACCGCCGGACGGTGTGGGCGGCGATGACCGACGGCACGTCGGCGATCGGGATGGAGGTGGCGGGCGACAAGCGGCTCGCGCACCGCGTGCTCGCCGACGCGGGCCTGCCCGTCCCCGCGGGACGGGTCGCGGCGTCGCCGGCGGAGGCCCTCGAGGTGCTGCGCGACATCGGCGGGCCCGTCGTGGTCAAGCCGCTGGCCGGCCACCAGGGCGAGGGCGTCCACATCGAGCTGACCAGCCCGCCGGAGGTCGTGGCCGCGTTCGCGTCCGCGGCCGGGGACGAGGGCGAGGTCCTCGTGGAGTCCTACATCCCGGGCAGGGACTACCGGGTCCTGGTGGTCGGCGGCCGCGTCGCGGCGGCGGCGGAGCTGACCGCCGCGTGCGTCACCGGCGACGGGGCCGCCACCGTCGCCGAACTGGTGGAGCGGGTCAACGCCGACCCGGCGCGCGGCGAGGGCCACGACCGGCCGCTGACCCGGCTGGTGCTCGGCCCGACCGAGCGGGCGCTGCTGGCGGGCCAGGGCCACGGGCCCGGATCCGTGCCCGCCGCCGGGGAGCGGGTGTGGCTGCGCCGCAACGCGAACCTGTCCACCGGCGGCACCAGCAGCGACGTGACCGGCCACGTGCACGCCGACGTCGCGGAGATGTGCGTGCGGGCCGCCGCGGCCGTCGGCATGGACGTGTGCGGCATCGACCTGCGGCTGCCCGACATCGGGTCCCCGCCGCCCGCCGACCGCGGCGCCGCCGGGATCCTGGAGGTCAACGCGGCACCGGGCCTGCGCATGCACCTCGCGCCGCAGGAGGGGGCGGGACGCGACGTCGCCGGCGACATCATCGACCTGATGTATCCGCCGGGCACGCCGTCGCGGGTCCCGGTCGTGTCGGTGACGGGCACCAACGGCAAGACCACCACCGTCCGGATGATCGCGCACATGCTGGAGCTGGACGGCCGGCGGACCGGCATGACCGGCACCGAGGGCGTGTACGTGGGGCGGCGGCTCGTCCACCTGTCCGACGCGTCCGGCCCGCGCTCCGCGGAGATGGTGCTGGGCGACCGCTCGGTGGAGGTGGCCGTGCTGGAGACCGCGCGCGGCGGGATCGTGCGGCGCGGCCTCGGCTACGAGCGCGCCGACGTCGCCGTCGTCACCAACATCACCCGCGACCACCTCGGCGTGGACGGCACCGAGGACATCGACGACCTGGCCGACATCAAGGCGCTGGTCGCCGAGGAGATTCGGCCCGGCGGGCATCTCGTCCTCAACGCCGGGGACCCGCCGACCGCGGCGCTGGCCGCGCGTCCCGCGGTCCGGCGCCGCGACCCGGTGCTGCGCTACTTCTCGCTCTCCCCGGACGAACCCGTCCTCGCGGAGCATCTGCGGGACGGCGGCCTGGGCTACTACGTGGACCACGGCTGGCTGACCGAGGCGCGCGGAGACCGCCGGACCCGGATCCTGCCCGCGGACGAGGTCGCGGGCTCGTTCGGCGGGCACGCCGCCCACGTCGTCGCCGACGCGCTCGCCGCGGTGGCCGCCGCCCGCGCGCTCCACGTCCCGGTGGACGTGCTCGCACGCGCGCTGCGCACGTTCGACCCGCACACCCGCAACCCCGGGCGGGGCTGCGTGTACGAGGTCGGCGGCAATCCCGTCGTGGTCGACTACGCGCACAACCCGGCGGCGGTCGCGGCGATGGGCGCGTTCGTCGAGCGGCGCTGGGGCGCCGGGGGCGTCGCCGCCGTCACCCTGCCGGGCGACCGGCCCGACGAACTGGTGGGCGAGACCGCGCGGGCCCTGGCCGGGACGTTCGGGCGCGTCGTCGTCTACGAGGACGAGGACCTGCGCGGCCGGCGCTCGGGCGAGATGACCCGGCTGATCGTCCAGGGGCTGCGGGAGGGCCGCCCGGACGTGCGGCACCACCCGGCCGGCGACCTGAAGGGGGCGGTGACGTCGGCGCTGGACATGGCGGAGCCGGGCGAGCCCGTCCTGCTGCTGTACGAGAAGCTGCAGCCGGTCGCCGAACTGCTCGACACGCTGGGGGCACGGCCGGCCGGCTGAGCGCCGGACCCGCCGCTAGGCGATGGGCAGGCCGACGTAGTTCTCCGCCAGCGACGTCGCGGCGGCCTCGGACGAGACCACGTAGTCCAGGTGGGAGCGCTGGAGCCGCCGCTCGTACTCGCTCGCGGCCGGGTCCACGTGCAGCAGGTGCGTCATCCAGTAGGAGAAGTGCTCGGCCCGCCAGACGCGCCGCAGGCACGCGTCGGAGTAGCCGTCGAGCGGCGTCTGCTTCCCCGAGGCGTACCGCTCGGCGAACGCCCGCGCCAGGACGATCACGTCGGAGACGGCGAGGTTGAGGCCCTTCGCCCCGGTCGGCGGGACGATGTGGGCGGCGTCGCCGGCGAGGAACAGCCGGTCGTGGCGCATCGGCTCGGCCACGAAGCTGCGCATCGGCGTGAGCGACCTGTCGGTGATCGGGCCCTCGTGCAGTGTCCACCCGTCGTCGGTCGCGAACCGCGTCGCCAGCTCGTCCCAGATGCGGGCGTCGGACCACCCGGCGAGGTCCTCGTCCGGCGGCACCTGCAGGTACAGGCGGCTGACCTTGGGCGAGCGGAGGCTGTGCAGCGCGAAACCGCGGTCGTGGTTGGCGTAGATCAGCTCCTCGGTGGACGGGGCGACGTCGGCGAGGATCCCGAGCCACGCGAACGGGTAGTCGCGGGAGAACGTCCGCAGCCCCGGCACCGCCGGGCGGCTGACGCCGTGGAAGCCGTCGCAGCCGGCGATGTACTCGCAGTCGAGGGTGTGCGTCTCGCCGCCGCTGCGGAACGTCACGCTCGGCGCGGACGCGTCCAGCGCCACGACCTCCGCCTCGAACCGCACGTCGCCGCCGTCCGCGAGGCGCCTGGCGACGAGGTCCTTGACGATCTCGGTCTGCGCGTAGACGGTCACCGTGCGGCCGGTCAGGTCGGTCAGCGGGATGCGGTGCCCCGCGCCGCCGAACCGCAGCTCCAGCCCGTGGTGGACGAGGCCCTCCCGGTCGAGCCGCTCGCCGGCCCCGCTCTCGCGCAGCACGTCGGTCGTGCCCTGCTCCAGCATCCCGGCGCGCTGCCGATGCTCCACATAGTCGCGGTCCCGGCTCTCCAGGACCACCGAGTCGATCCCCTGAAGGTGGAGCAGATGGGACAGCAGCAGCCCCGCGGGGCCGCCGCCGATGATCGCGACCTGGGTACGCATCGAGCCTCCTCGTCGTCGGTTACCCGGCGATGCTCGCGCGCATCGCCGCAGGTTCAGGCGCCGGTGTTCCGCTCAGCGGAAAACATGTCGGGATGTCCGCGCCAGTGGGCGGCCACGTCCCGCGACAGGGCCCGCGCCGCCGTCGTCAGCGGCGGCAGCAGCCGCCGCAGGTCGGCGCCGCGGGTCCCGGACACCAGCGACATCGCCGCGACCACGTCCCCCGCCCCGTCCCGCACCGGGGCGCCGACCGACGACGCGCCCAGCGTCATCTCGTCGCGGGTCAGCGCGTAGCCGGCGCGGCGGACCCGCTCGATGCCGCGCCGCAGCTCCTCCGGGTCGGTGATGGAGCGCACCGCGTGCCGGGTCAGCTCCCCGGCCAGGACCTTCTCCCGGACCTCCGGCGGGGCGTAGGCCAGCAGCACCTTCCCGACGCCGGTGGTGTGCAGCGGGAGCATCGCGCCGACCTGCGTCACGACCGGCACCGACCGTGTCCCGCGCAGCCGCTCGACGATCAGGACGCGGTCGTCGCGCAGCACGCCGAGCTGTACGTTGTCGTGGGTCGCCTCGTACAGGTCCTCCATGTGCGGGAGAGCCAGCTCGCGCAGGCCCATGACCGCCGGGGCCTGGCTGCCGATCCGCCAGAGCCGGGTGCCGATGCGGTACGTGCCGTCCGGCACCCGCTCCAGGAACCCGCCCTCGGCCAGCTCGCCGACGAGGCGGTGCCCGGTCGCCAGGGGCAGCCCGGAGCGGCGGCAGATCTCGCTCAGGTTGAGGCGGACACCGCCCTGCGCGAACGCGTTCAGGATGGCCATCACCTTGCCGGCCACGCTGACCGGCCGCGCGGGCGCCGGCCCGCCGGTCTCCGCCCCGTCGCCCCCGGCCCTGTGCATGTGAGCCCCTCCGCCCGGGCTCGCGCCCGTCACTCCTGCTCGGTGAGTACCCGCTGGGCGACGGCGAAGGCCGAGTTCGCCGCGGGCACTCCACAATAGATCGCCGTCTGCAGGAGCACCTCCTTGATCTCGTCGTGCGTCAGCCCGTTGCGGAGCGCGGCCCGCACGTGCATCGCCAGTTCCTCCAGGTGGCCGCCGGCGACCATGGCGGTCAGCGTGATGCAGCTGCGGGTCCTGCGGTCCAGGCCGGGCCGGCTCCAGATCTCGCCCCACGCGTACCGGGTGATGAGGTCCTGGAAGTCGGAGGTGAAGTCGTCCTTGCGGGCCTCGGCGCGGTCGACATGGGCGTCGCCGAGGACCTCGCGGCGGGTCTTCATGCCCTGCGCGTGCCGCCCGGCGGTCGTCTCCCCGCCGGGCGTTCCGCCGCCGGTGCTCTGCCCGCTCATCGGCCGGCCCCCTTCCATGTGCGGTCCAGATGCGCGGTGATCGCGTCCGTGACCGGGCCCGGCCGTTCGACGTTGGCGAGATGCCCGGCGCCGTCGATGACGGTCAGGCGAGCGTCCGGGATGCCGTCGGCGAGCCGGCGGCCGTGGCCGTCGGGCGGCGTGGGCCCGTCCTGCGCCCCGGCGATCACCAGGGTCGGCGCGGAGACGGCCCCGAGCCGCCCGGTGGCGTCGAACTGCGCCAAGGCGTCGCAGCACGCCGCATATCCCTCGGGATCGGTCGCGCGGAGCATCGCCACGTACGGTTCCGCGCCGGTGAACGCGGGGGTGAACCAGCGTCCCGCCGCCGTCTCCGCCACCGGCCCGACGCCCTCGCGGCGGACGAGGGCCGCCCGCTCGCGCCAGGGCTCCGGGTCGCCGAAGCGGGGGGACGTGCAGCTCAGGACCAGGCTGCCGACGCGTTCCGGGGCGCGGAGCGCGAGGGCGGTGCCGACGGCGCCGCCGAGGGACACGCCCGCGTAGGCGGCGCGGCCGACGCCGAGGCCGTCCAGCAGGGCGATGATCCCGTCCGCGAGGTCCTCGACGGTGAACGGGCCGTCCGGCGGCGGAGCGGCGCCGTGACCGGGCAGGTCGTAGCGCAGGACCCGCCAGGAGCGGGTCAGCGCGGGCAGCTGCGGCAGCCACAGGTCCATGGACGTGCCGAGGGACGGGCCGAGGACGACGACGGGCGCGTCCGCCGGACCGTCCAGGCGGTGGTGCGGCGGTGTCCCGCCCGGTGCTGAAGGCGCGGTCACGCGCGGCTCCTCCGATAGGCGTCGAGGGCTCGGCCGACGAGGACCGCGGCGGCGCCGGGCCCGGGATCGCCGCCGAGCACGTCCAGCAGGTCGTCGAGGTCGGCCCGCATCAGCTCCGCCGACACCTCCAGGCCGTCCAGCAGATCGGCGGCCGTCTCCGCGGCGCCGCCGGTGAGGCGCAGGCATTCGCGCAGCGGCTGCCACTCGGCGTGCCACTCCCCCGCCGGCCGCTCGTGCGGTGCCGCCTGCGCGGCGAGCAGTACCTGCACCTGCGCGGGAACCTGCAGCGCGGCCGAGCGGATCATGGTGGACAGCGCCGGGTTGCGCTTGTGCGGCATCGACGACGAGCCGCCCTTCCCCGCCCCCGCGGCCTCGGCGACCTCCGCGACCTCGCTCTGCGACAGCAGCCACACATCGGTGGCGATCTTGCCGAGCGCCCCGGCGGTCAGCGCCAGCGCCGCCGCCAGGTCCACGACCGCGGTGCGGCGGGTGTGCCACGGCAGGACGGGACGGGCCAGCCCCGCCTCGTCCGCGAACGCCGCGACGACGTCGAGGGCGCGGTCGCCGAAGGCGTCCAGCGTCCCGGCCGGGCCGCCGAGCTGCACCGGCAGCGGCACCGCGGCGAGCCGCTCGCGGGCCTCCAGGCAGCCCATCAGCCAGTTCGCGGCCTTCGCGCCGAACGTCGTCGGCAGCGCCTGCCGGCCGAGCGTGCGGGCCGCCATCGGGGTGTCGCGGTACCGCGCCGCGAGCCCGGCCAGCGCGTCCAGTGCCCGGTCGAGGTCGGCGAGGACGACGCGCCTGGTCCGGGCCGCGACGAGCATGGCGCCGGTGTCGGCGATGTCCTGGCTGGTGGCGCCCTTGTGGACGTGCTCGCCGGCCGGCCCGGCGAGCGCACGCAGATCCGCGACCAGCGGCACGACGGGATTGCCGGAGCCGCGCGCCCGGCGGGCCACGTCCACCAGGTCGAACCGGCCCGCGTCCGCGGCGGCGCCGATCGCGGCGGCCGCGTCCACGGGGACGATCCCGAGGCGCGCCTGCGCCCGGGCGAGGGCCGCCTCGGCGTCCAGCATCGCCGCCAGGTAGGCCGCGTCGCCCGTCGCGGCCTCGGCCGCCGTCCCCGCGCGGACGGGCGACAGCAGCCCCGCGTCCGGCGACACGGCGTCCGGCGCCGGGCCGCGTTCGTCAGAAACCAAGGAAGACCGTCTCCCGCTCCCCTTGCAGGTGAATGTCGAAACGGTACCTCCGCTCCCCCTCGCGCCCGGCGATCAGGGTCGCGCGCCGCTCGGCCGGGACGGCGCCGAGCAGCGGGTCGGTCGCGTGGGCGGACTCGTCCTCGGGGAAGTACAGGCGGGTGAAGACGGGCTTGAGCAGGCCCCGGGCGAAGACCAGGACGGCGATGTAGGGGGCGCCGCCGCCGACCGCGCCGGGCTTGACGGTGGTGAACCAGTAGCCGCCGTCGCCGTCGGTGCCGCACCGGCCGAACCCGGAGAAGTCGTGTCCCTCCCGGACGATGCCGCCCGGCCGCCGCGGGATCTCGCCCGCCCCGTCGGCCTGCCAGATCTCCAGCAGCGCGTCCGGCACCGGCTCGCCCGCGCCGTCCAGGACCCGCCCGCGCACGTCGATCGCGTCCGGCCGCCAGCCCGGCACGACCTGCGGGCCGCTCTCGTACGGCAGCGCGTAGCCGAAGAACGGGCCGACGGTCTGCGACGGCGTGGCCCGGGAGACGCCGTTCTGGGACGAGGTGCTCATCAAGCCTCCATCGGGGTGTCGCCGAGGACGATGTCCCACTGGTAACCGAGCGCCCACTCCGGCTCGGTGGTGTCCATGTCGAACCGGCAGATCAGCTTCTCGCGGTCCCCCTCGCCGGGGATCGACTGGAAGATCGGGTCGAAGGCGAACAGCGGGTCGCCCGGGAAGTACATCTGGGTGATCAGGCGCTGGGTGAACGCCGTCCCGAACACCGAGAAGTGGATGTGCGCGGGCCGCCACGCGTTGTGGTGGTTGCGCCACGGGTACGCGCCCGGCTTGATCGTGACGAACCGGTAGCGGCCGTCGTCGTCGGTGAGGCACCGCCCGGCGCCGGTGAAGTTCGGGTCGAGCGGCGCCGGGTGGACGTCGCCGAGGTGGGCGTACCGCCCCGCCGCGTTCGCCTGCCACACCTCGACCAGCGCGCCCCGGACGGGGCGGCCGGCGCCGTCGAGCACCCGGCCGGTCACGATGATCCGCTCGCCGAGCGGCTCCCCGGAGTGCTGGACGGTGAGGTCCTCGTCCAGCCGGCCGAGTTCCTGGTGCCCGAAGACCGGCGAGGTCAGCTCGACGCTGTCCGGGCCGAGCTTCGGCATGATCAGTTCCTGTGCGGGGGCCCGGAGCACGGTGCTCTTGTAGCCCGGGGACAGGTACGGGGGGTGCGTCATGCGCTGTTCCCTTCTGCCGCGACGCGCCCGGTCGGCCCGGCCGTTCGTCGCTCGATCAGTGGCGGCCCGGTCGCCGCGCGGATCTCCTCCGCGCCGACTCCGGGGGCCGTCTCGACGAGCACGAGGCCGTCGGCGGTGACGTCCAGGACGCCGAGGTCGGTGATGATCTGGTCGACGCACGCCTTGCCGGTCAGCGGCAGCGTGCACTCGTCCACGATCTTGGGTTCGCCGTCGCGGGTGGTGTGGCTCATCACGACGATCAGCTTGCCGGCGCCGTGCACGAGGTCCATCGCCCCGCCCATCCCCTTGATCATCTTGCCGGGGACGGACCAGTTGGCGAGGTCGCCGCGCGCCGAGACCTGCATGGCGCCGAGGACCGCGATGTCGATGTGGCCGCCGCGGATCATGCCGAACGACAGCGACGAGTCGAAGCAGGCCGCGCCCGGCAGCGCGGTCACCGTCTCCTTGCCCGCGTTGATCAGGTCGGGGTCGACCTCGTCCTCGGCGGGGTACGGGCCGACGCCGAGGACGCCGTTCTCGGCGTGCAGCGTCACGTGCCTGCCCTCCGGCATGAAGCCGGGGATCAGCGTGGGCAGCCCGATGCCGAGGTTGACGTAGGCGCCGTCGGGCAGCTCGGCCGCGGCGCGGGCGGCGATCTCGTTCCTGGACCAGGCCATCAGCCGTCCCCTTCCCCGCCGGCGCCGTCGCGGACCGTCCGCAGCTCGATGGGCTTGTCGGCGGCCTGCTCGGGCGTCAGCTCCAGCACACGCTGCACGAACACGCCCGGCAGGTGGACGGCGTCGGGGTCGATCTCGCCGGGCTCGACGAGCCGCTCGACCTCGGCGAGCGTGACGCGCCCGGCCATCGCGGCCAGCGGGTTGAAGTTGCGGGCGGCCTTGTCGAACACCAGGTTGCCGTGCCGGTCACCGAGCGCCGCGCGGACGAGCGCGAAGTCGGTGGTGATGCTCTCCTCCAGCACGTACTCCCGGCCGCCGAACTCGCGGACCTCCTTGGCGGGGGAGGCGACCGCGACCGTCCCGTCCGGCGCGTACCGCCACGGCAGCCCGCCGTCGGCGACCATCGTGCCGACGCCGGCCGGGGTGAAGAACGCCGGGATGCCGGCGCCGCCCGCGCGCAGCCGCTCGGCGAGCGTGCCCTGCGGCATCAGCTCGACCTCGATCTCGCCCGCGAGGTACTGGCGCGCGAACTCCTTGTTCGCCCCGACGTAGGAGCCCATGGCGCGGGCGATGCGGCCCGCCGCCAGCAGCTGCCCGAGCCCCCGGCCGTCCAGCCCGCAGTTGTTCGACACGATCTTCAGGTCCGACGCGCCGCGCTCGTGCAGGGCGCCGATCAGAACGGTGGGAACCCCGCAGAGCCCGAACCCGCCGACGGCCAGCGACGACCCGTCGCCGATGCCGGCGACGGCCTCCGCCGCCGACGCCACGACCTTGTCCATGTGCCTCCCATTCCCACTCGGCGGACGGCGCCCGCGCCGCCGCCGCCACCATGGCAGCACCCGGCGCCCGCGGCACATCGAGGTTTCCGCAGAGTGGAAGAACAGGGGCCTGATCAGAGGTGCTCGGCCAGCCCGAACAGCGGGAACAGGCTCGTGTCGAAGAAGGCCGAGACGTGCGCGACGCCGTCGTCGGTGACGCTCAGCACCTGGAGCTGGTAGGCGCGGTGGACGCCCTCCTCGTCGCGCATGTAGAGCCCGAACGCGGGTTGCGCGTTCGCGGCGGCCGGCACCATCCGGATGTCCCCCGGGGAGGGGGCGCACTGGGTGCGGATGAGCCGGACGACGATGTCGGCGCCGACGAACCACTGGAGGTGCGGCGGCATCTCCCAGATGACGTCCTTCTTGAACAGCTCGATGAGCCCGGTGATGTCGGCGTCCTCGAACGCCTTCGCGTAGCGTTCGAGGAGTTCGCGCTGGGCCGGGTCGGTCGGCTCGACGAGCTCGTCCCGCGCCGGGGCGTGCTCGTCCAGCTGCGCACGGGCCCGCTGGAGCGCGCTGTTGACCGCGGCGGTCGAGGTGTCCAGCAGCTCGGCGACCTCCGCGGCCCGCCACTTCAGGACGTCCCGCAGGATCAGCACGACCCGCTGCTTGGCGGGCAGGTGCTGGAGCGCCGCGACGAACGCGAGCCGGGTGCTCTCCCGCGCGGCGACGATCGTGGCGGGGTCGGCGGCGTCGGCGCCGAGCACGGTGTCGGGTGCGGGCTCCAGCCAGGGCACCTCGGGCGAGGCCACGACGGGCCGCTCCGGCTCGTCGCTCGGCGCGCCCAGCCCGGACGGCATCGGCCGGTTGCCGCGCTGGTCGATCGCCGTCAGGCACACGTTCGTGGCGATCCGGTACAGCCACGTCCGCAGCGACGAGCGCCCCTCGAAGTTGCCGTACGAGCGCCACGCCCGCAGGTAGGTCTCCTGCACCAGGTCTTCGGCGTCGTGGATGGAACCGAGCATCCGGTAGCAGTGCGCCAGCAGCTCCCGCCGGTACGGATCGGCGAGTTCCTGGAAGTCCCGGTCTGTTTCTATGGTGCTGTTCGCCATGGTGGTCGTCACCTTCGCTCGGCGTCGTCACGTGGACGGGCGCCGCCGACGGGCCCCGTCGTCCCCGACCGTAGGCGAGCCCACCGACAGAATGCGCAACCCCCACATCCTACGCCCCCCACCGGGAAGATCACCGGTGAGCGCCTCATGGCGGGCGAGTGGCTCCGGCGGCCCGGACCGGCGGTCAGGTGCCGGGCGTGGCCTCCGGCCCGCCGCGCCGGTGAGGTTCGATCATGGTGATTCCGGGACCCGGCATCTCGGCGAGGGCGGCCGGGGCGTCGTCGAGGGTGAGGACGCGGCCGATCAGCAGGTCGGGGCGCAGCGTGCCCGCCCGTACCAGTTCCATCATCGGGGGGTAGGCGTGGGCGGCCATCCCGTGGCTGCCGACGATCTCCAGTTCCCAGGCGACGACGCGGTCCATCGGGAGGCCGGCGGCGCCCGCGCCGGACGGGAGCAGGCCGACCTGGACGTGCCGGCCGCGGCGGCGCAGGCATTCGACGGAGTCGCGGGCGGTGGCCGGGCTGCCCAGCGCGTCCAGGGAGACGTGGGCGCCGCCGCGGGCGGCGTCCCGCACGGCGCCCGCCACGTCGCTGTGGCCTGCGGCGTCGACGACGGCGGCCGCCCCGCAGCGGCGCGCCAGTTCCAGCGCCGCGGGCGAGACGTCGACGGCCACGACGCGGGCGCCGGCCGCCGCCGCGATCATGACGGCGGACAGCCCGACGCCGCCGCAGCCGTGCACGGCGACGTGCATCCCCGCGGTGACGCCGCCCTGCGCCAGGACGGCGCGGAACGCGGTGGCGAACCGGCAGCCGAGGCCCGCGGCCGTCGTGGACGACATCTCGTCCGGTACGCGCACGAGGTTGACGTCGGCGTTCTCGACCGCGACGTAGTGGGCGAACGAGCCCCAGCGGGTGAAGCCGGGCTGGGTCTGCGCCTCGCAGACCTGCTGGTCTCCCGCCGCGCAGGCGGCGCAGCGGCCGCAGGCGCACACGAACGGGACGGTCACGCGGTCCCCGGGGCGCACGCCGGTGACGCCCGCGCCGACCTCCTCCACCGTCCCCGCCAGCTCATGGCCGGGCACGTGCGGGAAGACCCGGATGGCGGGGTCGTGGCCCTGCCAGCCGTGCCAGTCGCTGCGGCACACCCCGGTCGCCTCGACACGGATCACCGCGCCGCCGCCGGGCGGCCTGGGATCGGGAACCTCGCGGACGTGCGGCGGCGCCCCGAACGCCTCGTAGACGACGGCCCGCACTAGAGGGGCCGCATCAGAACTCGAAGCCGCCGGGACGGTCGTTCCGGTCGGCGATGAGGCCCGCGAGGGTCGCGATGGCGATCTCCGCCGGGGACCGGGAGCCGATGTTGAGGCCGATGGGGCGGTGCACCCGGGCGATGTCCTCCGCGGGGACGCCGAGTTCGGTGAGGGCCGGGATGTGCGGCGCCGGATGCCGGGGATTGCCCATGACGCCCACCCAGCGGACGGGCTGGGTCAGCACGTCCCGCAGGACGGGCCCCAGCTCGGGCCGGTGGTGGTCGGTGACGACGACGTCCGCGGTGGAGTCGAGGTGCGGCAGGTCCGCGGTCCCCTCGCGGTCCTTGTCGGGGTCGACCAGGAACGTGCGGTAACCGAGGTCGGCGCCGTAGCGCAGCAGGTGTTCCGCGACGGGGCCGGCGAACACCGCGACCAGCGTCCGCTCCCCCGCCGGTGCGGGGACGTCGCCGTGCGCGACGGCGCAGGACGGATCGTTCTCGTGCGGTGTGCCCATACCCCGAAGTCTGCCCCGCGCGGCGGCGGCCGGTCCAGCCGGCCGCGCCCTTTACGGAAACCGGAGTTTCCAAAAGGCGAAACTCTTCCTTCGGAACGGGTATGCCTGCACCCTAGACTGCACATCAACAGGCGGGCCTCGGGAGGGACCGTGATCGCGAGACCGGAGGGCGGCCCCCGCGTCGTTGTGGGGGTCGACGACTCCGCGGGCGCCCGGTGCGCCCTGTCGTGGGCGATCGGGGAGGCGCGGCTGCGGAGGCTGCCGCTGCTGGTGGCCCATGCCGCGCCGCTGCCGCCGCACGTGTCGGCGGCCGGGCAGCTCGGCTGCGGCATCACCGAGGCGCTGCGCGGCTCGGGCGCCGAGCTGATCGCCCGGGTCCTGTCGGACGTGAGCGACGGCCCCCCGGACGGCGTGGAGATGTCGGCGCTGGCGCTGGTCGGCGAGCCGGGCGCGGCGCTGGTGCGGCTGGCGGGCGACGACGACATCCTCGTCGTCGGGCACGGGACGCGGGGCCCGTTCTCGCGGATGCTGCGGCCGTCGGTCCGGCTGCACTGCGCCCGCCGCGCCCGGGCGACGCTGGTGTGCGTCAGCGCGCCCGCGTTCGACACGCTGCTGGAGCGCCTGGCCGCGCAGGACGAGTCCCCCGGTCACGTGCCCGGCTCCCGGTTCCGCCGGCTGGGCCGCCGCCTTCGCCTGCCGCTCTGACCCCGCCACCGTGACCGGGCCGCCCGCATAGTCTTCCGGTATGCGCAAGTACGTCATCATCGGCGCGATCGGCAGCGGCAAGGGCACGCAGTCGGGGCTGCTCGCCCGTGACCTGGACATCGTGCACATCAGCGTCGGCGACATCTTCCGGTGGCACGTCAAGAGCCACACGAAGCTCGGCGCGCAGGTGCGGCGCATCATGGGGGCCGGTGAGCTCGTCGGCGACGACCTCGTGGAGGGCGTCGTCCGCGACCGGCTCGACCAGCACGACTGGAACTACGGGTTCGTCATCGACGGTTTCCCGCGCAACCGGCGGCAGACCGAGTTCTTCCTGGAGAGCTACGACATCGACGGCGTGATCCATCTCGACCTGCCGGACGAGGAGGTCCGCCGCCGCGTCCTGGCCCGCCGGCTCTGCGCCGGGTGCGGGATGGACTACAACCTGATCGCGGACCGTCCCACCGAGGAGGGGCGCTGCGACGTGTGCGGGGGCGAGCTGGTCGCGCGGGAGGACGACACGGAGGAGGCCCTCGCCGAGCGGCTGCGGCAGTACCACGACAAGACCGACCCCGTCCTGGACCTGTTCGGCCGCAAGGAGTACGTGGTCACCGTGGACGCGCGGCCCGGCATCGACGAGGTGCAGCGGACGCTCCGCGACAGGCTCCGGCTGCCGATGCCGCGGTGACCCGGCGGCCGGGGCGGCGCGGGTGAGCCGGGCGGCCCCGCGCGCGGACGCGCGGAGCCGCCGGTTCACCGGATCTCAGGCCGGGGGCAGGTCCACCAGGGCGGCCAGGGCGGCGCGGTGGTGTCCGGGGGTGCCGAGGGCGAGGGAGTCGGCCTTCGCCCGCTTCAGGTACAGGTGCGCCGGGTGCTCCCACGTGAAGCCGATGCCGCCGTGCATCTGCACGCACTCCTCGGCGGCCTTGAGGGCGACGGCCGAGCAGTGCGCCTGCGCGACCGCGACGGCGATCGCGGTGCCGGCGTCACCGGCATCGCCCGCATCGCCGGCCGCGACGCGCGATGCCGCGTGGCGGGCGACCGCGCGGGCCTGGGTGATGGACGTCCACAGGTCGGCGAGGCGGTGCTTGAGGCCCTGGTAGGAGCCGACCGGCCGGCCGAACTGGTAGCGCGTCTTCACATAGGCGACGGTGTCGTCCAGGCACCGCTCGGCGAGCCCGAGCTGCTCGGACGCCAGCATCGCGGCACCGGTCAGCAGGGCGGCGCGGACGGCGCCGTCCCCCTCCCCGACGCGGCGCGCGGGCGCACCGGAGAAGGCGACGTCGGCGAGGCGGCGCGTCATGTCCAGGGAGGTCACGGCGGTGCGGCGGACGCCGGCGGCGTCCACCGCGTAGAGACCGTCGCCGGCCGGGACCAGGAACACGTCGGCGGCCATCCCGTCGGCGACGCTCGTGACCACGCCGGTCACGGCGCCGTCCTCGACCCGGGCGGCGGCCACGGCGTCACCGGGCGCGGTGCTGAACGGGACGGCGAGCACGGCGATCCGCTCGCCGGACGCCAGCCCCGCCAGCAGGTCGCGCTCCCCGGCGGCCATCAGCGCCGCCGTCGCGATCACGGAGGCGCTCAGGAACGGGACGGGCGCGGCGTAGCGGCCGAGCTCCTCCATGACGACGGCGGTCTCGCGCCAGGTGGCGCCGGCGCCGCCGAGGTCCTCGGGGACGGGCAGCCCCGCACAGCCGAGCTGGGCGGCGACGGCCTGCCACAGCGCCGCGTCGTACGGCTCGTCCTTCTCGGTCCCGGCGAGGACGGACGTCCAGGGCGCCTTGTCGTCGAGGACCTCGCGGACGCTCGCGCGCAGGTCGTTCTCGATCTCGCTGTACAGCAGGTCGCTCACTTGGGGAGGTCCTTCCACGCCACGTCCTTGTCGACCCGGATCTCGCCGGGCAGGCCCAGCACGCGCTCGGCGATGATGTTGCGCAGGATCTCCGAGGTGCCGCCCTCGATGGAGTTGCCCTTGGCGCGCAGGTAGCGGTAGCCGGGCGAGCGGCGGGTGAAGTCGACCTCGGTGGGCCGGCGCATGGTCCAGTCGTCGTAGCGCAGGCCCTCCTCGCCGAGCAGTTCCAGCTCCAGGCCGGACACCCGCTGGTTGAGCTCGGCGAAGGCCAGCTTGGCGCCCGAGCCCTCCGGGCCGGGCTGCCCGGCGGTGAGCTGCTGGCGCAGCCGCTCCCCGGTGAGCCGGGCCGCCTCGGTCTGCACCCACGCCCGCAGCACCGAGTCGTGCAGGCCGGGGGTGCGCAGCTCGGGGCGGTCGCGCCACAGGGCGGCGACCACGCCGATCATGCCGCTCTCGCGCGGCGCGGCCGCGCCGCCGATGGCGACGCGCTCGTTCATCAGCGTCGTGGTGGACACCCGCCAGCCCTGCCCGACCTCGCCGAGCCGGTGCTCGTCGGGGATCCGCACGTCGGTGAGGAAGACCTCGTTGAACTCGGCCTCGCCGGTGATCTGCCGCAGCGGCCGCACCTCGACGCCCGGCGCGGTCATGTCGCAGACGAAGTAGGTCATGCCGCGGTGCTTGGGGACGTCCGGGTCGGTGCGGGTGACGAGGATCGCCCAGCGCGCCTCGTGGGCCATGGACGTCCAGACCTTCTGGCCGTTGACCGTCCAGGCGTCGCCGTCGCGGACGGCGCGGGTGGCGAGCGCGGCGAGGTCGGAGCCCGCGCCGGGCTCGCTGAACAGCTGGCACCACAGTTCTTCGCCGGTCCACAGGGGACGCAGGAAGCGCCGCTTCTGCTCCTCGGTGCCGAACGCGAGGATCGTCGGCGCCGCCATGCCGAGGCCGATGCCGTTGCGCTCGGGGTGGTTGCCGGGCGCGCCGGCCTTGGCGAACCGCCGGTCGACGGCGGGCTGCAGCGCGCGCGGGGCGCCGAGCCCGCCGAGCCCTTCGGGATAGTGGACCCAGGCGAGTCCGGCGTCGAACCGGGCCCGCAGGAATTCCAGGGGCTCGGTGGCGGAGGGGTCGTGCGCGGCGAGGAACTCGCCGACCCGCCTCTCCAGCTCGTCGGCGTCGGGTGGTGCTGTGCTCACAGGGCGGACCTCCGCGGGCGAGGGTGGCGGCCGGGCCGTCCACCCGGACATACCAACCGGTCGGTATGGTCCGTCCACCCTAGAAACCCCCGGCAGGCGCGTCAACCGCCGTCGCGGCCCAGCGCCCGGTCGAGCCCCGGATGGTCGTGGTAGTCGCGGGACTCGACGATGCGCCCGCCGCGCACCCGCAGGACGAAGATGTTGGGCACGACGAACTCGCGTCCGGTCTCGGTGTTGCGCCCCGCGTACTCGAACTCCACGATGATCACCTCGGGATCGGCCGTCTCGTGGACGACGACGTTGCGCGCCGACATCTCCAGCGGCAGCGTCTCCAGGCGGGCGAAGTGCTCGCGCAGGGCCTCGCGCCCCTCCAGGCGCGTGGCGGGATGGGCGAGCGGGTGCACGACCACCGCGTCCTCGGCGTACAGCCGCGGCAGCGCCTCGGGCCGCCGCGCGGTCACCCCGTCGATCAGCCGCTGGAAGACGGCCCGGGGGCTGGCGAACTCGGACATGTCCCTCCACTACAATCGGAGTTGCTGCTCCGTATGAGAAAATATGGAGTCGGAACTCCACTTGTCAACGGAAAGGCCGCGATGACGTCACCCGCGTCCGGGAGGCCGCTGCGCGCCGACGCCCTGCGCAACCGCGCCAAGGTCCTCGCCGCGGCCGAGGAGGTCTTCGCCGTCCAGGGGACCTCCGCCCCCACCGAGGAGGTCGCGCGGAAGGCGGGCGTCGGGATCGGCACGGTGTTCCGGCACTTCCCCACCAAGGAGTCGCTGCTGGAGGCCGTCCTGGTCGCGCTGCTGGAGCGGCTCGCCGCGGAGGCCCGGGAGCTGGGGTCCGCCCGCGACGCCGGCGCCGCGTTCTTCGGGTTCTTCTCCCGCGTGGTGGCGCAGGCCGCGGCCAAGCAGGCCGTGACCGAGGCGCTGGCCGAGGCCGGCATCGACGCCCGCGCGGCCACCGGCTCGGCCGGTCCGGGACTGAAGGCCGCCCTCGGAACGCTCCTCGAACGCGCGCAGGAGGCCGGGGCCGTCCGGGCCGACGTGGGCCCGGGCGAGGTCATGGCGCTGCTGACGGGCATGTCCTACGCGGCCGGGCGCGCCGGGGCCCGCGACGACGTCCTCAAGATCGCCTTCGACGGCCTGCGCCCCCGCCCGGATCAGGCGGGCACGACGCAGGCTGGCTGAAATCAGGCGGGCACGTCTCAGGCGGGCACAGGCCAGGCGGGCGCGGATCGGAGCGGGGCGTGAGCCTCGGGCTCAGGCCGCGACGCGCAGGTAGTGGGCCCAGTAGCCCTGCCAGCGCCCGTACCGGGCGGCGAGCCTCCGCAGGTCCGCTTCGGTGAACGCCCTGCCGTAGGCGCGGGACGCCGCGTCCCGAAGCGACCTCTCCACCGGTGTCTCATCCATCCTCCCGAGCCCCCGGATGAGGATGAAGCCGGCCGACCAGGGGCCGATGCCGGGCAGGCCGAGCAGGAAGGCCTTGACGTCCCAGAACGGGCCGGTGCGCAGGAAGTCCTCGTCGACCTCGAGCCAGGAGCGCACCGCGCCGTGCAGGTAGCCGCCCTTGCGCCGGTTGCCGACCAGGTCGGCGACGCGCGTCTCCGGGAGGCTCGCGAGCTGCTCGGCGTCGGGGAACGCGGTGTGCTCGGCGCCGTCCACGACGAGGGTGTTGCCGAACTCCCCCGCCAGGGCCCGCTTGCCGTTCGCGGCGGCGGCGATGGGGGTGCGCTGCGACAGGATCGCCCACACGAGGTTCTCCACGGGCGTGGGGAACTTGACGTGGTGGTATCCGTGCAGGCGGCCGATGACGGGCGCGAAGCCGGGGTCGTCGCGCCCCAGGAGGTAGAACTCGGCGAGGTCGTCGTCCAGGCTCAGGTGGAAGCGGACGCGGTCGGCCGCCGCCGCGACGTCGTCGGGGGTGAGGGGCCCGCCGGCGTGCAGCGTGACCCGGACGCCGTCTCCCGCCTGGACGACCCGGGCGACGACGGTCCGGCCGCGGGCGCGCAGGGCCTTGGTCAGCGTCCCGTCCTCGATCGCCTGCTCACCGGATGTCGGCGGGAAACCCCGGACGAAGCGGAGCGCCGGGCCGAGGTCGAACGGCGGCGCCGCGGGCAGGTCGATGGTCTCGGTGAACATGAGCGCACACTATCCACCGGTCACGACACCGCCCGGTGGGCGTCACGAGGCCAGTTCGGCGGGGAGGTCGGCGCGGTGCAGGACCGTCAGCGACGTGACGGCGCGGGTCAGCACGACGTACAGGCGGGCGAGGCCGCGCGTCTCGGCGGCGGCGATCGCGGCGGGCTCCGCGACGATCACGTGGTCGTACTCCAGGCCCTTGGCGAGCGCCGCGGGGACGACGAGCAGGCGGGCGTCGCCTCCCGCGTCCGGTCCGAGGACGGTGTGCTCCAGCCCGGCGTCCTCCAGCGCGGCGGCGTACGCGGCCGCCTCCGCGTCGGGCACGATCAGTCCGGTGGAGCCGGGGCGGGCGAGGGCCGCGCGGGCGGCCTCGACGACGGCGGCGGTCAGGTCGGGGACGCGCCGCACGCCGAGGGCGCCGGCCCCGGGACGCAGCGAGCGCGGCCGGTCCAGCCCGGGCGCGACGTGCGGGAGCAGGCGGGCGGCGTAGTCCAGGACGGTCCCCGGGACGCGGAAGCCGAGGGTCAGCTCGGTGACGTCGCCGTCCTGCCCGAGGTGGGCGAGGACCTCTTTCCAGGACCGCGCCGACCAGGCGGTGGTGCCCTGGGCGAGGTCGCCGAGGACGGTCGCCGAACCCGTCCCGCAGCGGCGGCCGAGGGCGCGCAGCTGCATCGCGGACAGGTCCTGCGCCTCGTCCACGATCAGGTGGCCGAGCGAGGCGGTGCGCTCGATGAGGTCGTGCAGCTCGTCGAGGAGCGCGCGGTCGGCGGCGGTCCACCTGGCCGAGCGGTGCGACCGGGGGGACCTGGCCCACCGGACGGCGGCCTGCTCGTCCTCGTCCAGGACGCCCTTCGCCGCCCTGCTCAGGAAGGCGGCGTCCGACAGCAGCCGGTACAGGACCTGCTCGGGCGTGACCTTCGGCCACACCGCGTCGAGGACCTGCTTGACCGGCCTGCTCCGCGCCACCTGGTCCTGGACGCGGTCGTCGGGCGCCTCTCCGCGGCGCTCCATCCGCACGAGGATCTGGTGGGCGAGCCGCTGGGCGAACGCGGCGCGGCCGCTGCCGTAGCGGGTGGTGCCGCGCAGCGCGGCGGCGATCTCCCTGACCTCGTGGTCGGCGAGCCGGTAGCGGGCGGCGCCCCGGGTGACGACGAGGCCCTCCTCGGGCTTGCTCACGTGCAGCCACAGCGCCTTGCGGAGCACGTCCGCCATGCGCGCCTCGCCCTTGAGGGCGGACACCGACGCCGGTTCCTCCCCGGTGGGCGCGCCGAGCAGGTCGTCGATCGTGGCCTGCTCGACCCTGACCTCGCCGAGGGCGGGCAGGACCGCCGAGATGTAGGCGAGGAACGCCCGGTTGGGCCCGACGATGAGGACCCCGGACCGCGACAGCCGCTCGCGGTGCGTGAACAGCAGGTAGGCGGCGCGGTGCAGGCCGACGGCCGTCTTGCCGGTGCCGGGCGCGCCCTGCACGCACACGGTGCGGGGCAGGTCGGCGCGGACGATGACGTCCTGGTCCGGCTGGATGGTGGCGACGATGTCGCGCATCGGCCCGGTGCGGGGGCGCTCGATCTCCTCGGTCAGGATCCGGGACGGGCCGATCTCGCCGCCGTCCAGGGGCTCGTCCTCGAACGCGGTCAGCTCACCGCCCTGGAACCCGAACCGCCTCCGCAGCCTCCACCCCAGGGGATCGGCGGGTCCGGCCTGGTAGAAGGCCCGCGACACGGGCGCGCGCCAGTCCAGGACGAGCGGCCGGCCCTCGTCGCCGTCGTGGACGTGCCGCCGCCCCACGTACATGGTCGCGGGCAGGTCGGGGGCGCCTCCGCCGCCACGGTCCATCCGCCCGAAGAACAGCGGCGTGCCGGGATGGTCGGCGAGCGCCGCGACGCGCTGGTCGAGCAGCGACTCCAGGAACTGCTTGGACACCCAGTCCGCCGCGACGTCGGCGGACAGGCTCCGCGCATGTTCGCGCATCCGGCGCAGCGCGGCGCGGGACTCGGCCAGGTGGGCGCGCTCGGCCGCGAGGACGGTGGACTCGGCGGGCATGCGGGCAGACCTCCGGCGGCGAGGAATGGGTGGGGGCAAACCCGCTACCTTACCGGGTTCAGGGCAGCGGAGGCAGCTGACGCCGGTGAAGCCAGGCGGAGAAGAGGTCGTCCAGCGGACGGGCGGAGCGGCGGGCGGCGAGCGCGGTGAAGTCCTCCGTCGTCACCGAGCCGTGGCGGTGCCCGGCCGTCCACTCGCGCAGGATCCCGAAGAACACGTCGTCGCCGGCCGCGCACCGCAGCGCGTGCAGCGTGAGGGCCCCGCGCTTGTAGACGTAGTCGTCGAACAGGTGCCGCGGCCCGGGGTCGGCGAGCACGAGGTCCTTCGACTGGCCGGACAGCCGCGCGTGCCACCGGCGGGCGTGCTCGGCCGCGGGCGCTCCGCCGGACCTCTCCGACCACAGCCATTCGGCGTAGGAGGCGAAGCCCTCGTGCAGCCAGATGTCCCGCCAGTGCGCCACCGTCAGGCTGTTGCCGAACCACTGGTGCGCCAGCTCGTGCGCGACGAGCGGTTCCTCGCCCCGGTCCCCGTCGACATGGTTCGTCCCGAAGATCGACATGCCCTGCGCCTCGACGGGGATCTCCAGCTCGTCGTCGGCGACCACGACCGTGTACGCGCCGAAGGGGTAGGGGCCGAACAGCTCGGAGAACACGCCGATCATCTGCCCCTGCCGGCCCAGGTCGTGCAGCACCCGCCGTTCCAGCGCCGCCGGGAAGTGGACGTGCTGCGGGACGGGACCGTCCAGCTCCAGCGACCGGTACCGCCCGATCTGGACGCTCGCCAGGTAGGTCGCGGTCGGCTCGTCCTGCTCGTACACCCAGGTGGTGTTCGCGCCGGAGCTCCGCCTTCCGGTCAGCCGTCCGTTCGCGACGACGGTGTAGGCGGACGCCGCGGTGACCGCGATCCGGTAGCGGGCCTTGTCGCCGGGCCGGTCGTTGCAGGGGAACCACGACGGCGCGCCGGTCGGCTGCCCCGCCACGATCGAGCCGTCGGTCAGCTGCTCCCAGCCGAGCCCGCCCCAGTGGCTGCGGACGGGCGACGGGTTGCCGGTATAGCGGACCTCCACGGTGAACGCGCCCGGGCCGAGAGGCCGCGCCGGCGTGACGGTCAGCTTGCCGCGCCGGTGCCGGAACCGCGCCGGGCTCCCGTCCACCAGGACCCTGCCGATGCGGAACGGCCCGAGGTCGAGCGCGAACCGGTCGAGCCGCGCGGCGGCCGCCGCCGACAGCCGGGCGGTGGCGGCGAGACGGTTGGGGCCGACCCGGTAGTCCAGTTCGAGGTCGTAGGCGGCGACCGCGTAGCCGTCGTCGCCGTGGCCGGGGAAGTACGCGTCCGGCCGGGTGCTGGTGGCCGGCCGGGTGTCCGGGGTCGGTCGGATGTTCACGGACGGTGGGGTCCCTCGGGTCGTCGTTCGGTGTCGTCCCGGCCGGTTCCGCCCGGGGTCCAGGCCGCGATCGGGTTGCCCAGCCACCGGGTGCCGGCGGGCAGCTGCTCGCCGCGCATCACCAGGGACGCCGGACCGACCGTGGCGCCCGCCCCGACCGAGGCGGCGGGCAGGATCACGCCGCCCGAGCCTAGCGTCGCGCCGCGTTCCAGGACGACCGCGTCGACCCGCATGATCCGGTCGTGGAACAGGTGGGTCTGCAGGACGCAGCCCTGGTTGACGCACGCGCCGTCGCCGAGCCGGACGAGGTCGGCCTCCGGGAGCCAGTACGTGGCGCACCAGACGCCGCGTCCGATGCGGGCGCCGAGCGACCGGAGCCAGAGGTTGAGCGGGAGAGTGCCGAGCCACGGCTCGGCGAACCACGGCGCCGCGAGGACCTCGACGAAGTTGTCGGCCAGCTCGTTGCGCCAGACGAACGAGCTCCACAGGGCCCGGTTTCCGGGCGCGATCCGTCCGACGAGCGCCCATTTGGCCGCGGCCGTGACGACCGCGGCGAGCACGCCGGCGGCCGTGAGGACGAGACCCGCCAGGAGCGCGGCGACGCCGGGCCCGTGAGCGGCGGCGAGGCCTTCGAGGGCGGCGGCGGCCAGGACGCCGACCGCCACGGTGCACATCGCCGGCACCACGCGGCACGCCTCGACGGCGGCCCGCGCCGCCTTGAGCCTGCGCGGCGGCCGGTACGTGCGGGCCTGGTCGGCGGTGTCGGCCCTGCGGTTCAGCCGCACCGGCGGCATGCCGAGGTAGGACGCGCCCGCCTTGGCCTTCTTCGGCGCCGCCGACAGGACGCCGATCAGGCCGCCCTTGGGGACCTTGCGTCCGGGGCCCGTCATCCCCGAGTTGCCGAGGAACGCGCGCTCGCCGATGCGGGCCCGCGCGATCCGCATCCGCCCGCCGCCCAGCTCGTAGGCCGCGACCATCGTGTCGTCGGCGAGGAACGCCCCGTCGTCGACGGAGGTCATCGTGGGCAGCGCGAGGACGGTCGAGGCCTCCACGTCCCGGCCGACGCTCATCCCGAGGGCGCGCAGCCAGGCGGGGGTGAGGACGCTGGCGTACAGCGGGAAGAGCCACACGCGCGCCGTCCCCATCAGCCGGCTCGTGGCCCACGCCTGCCATGCCTGGCGGCTGTGCACCGGGTGCTCGCCCTCGCGCAGCCCGAGGCCGAGGAGCCGCACGCAGACCAGGGTGATCAACGCGAACGCGCCCAGGCCCGCGAGCGTCGCCATGGGCACAGAGAGCAGGGCCGCCGCCAGGGCGCCGCTCAGGCTCGCGGTGCCGTGCACGAAGTAGCCGAGGACGGCGAGCCCGGGCAGCGCCGCGATCAGCGGCAGGAGGCCCAGCCCGAGCGCGGACGCCGCGTACGCCAGCGTCCAGCGGCGCCGTCTCGGCGGCCGGGCGGCGTCGCCCTGCCGTTTGACCTTGCCCTTGCGGACGGCGGGGGCGCCCGCCCAGCGCTGCCCGGCCGGGACCCGGCCGGTCACCGCCGCGCCCGCCGCGACCTGCGCCTTCTTCCCGACACGGGCGCCGGGGAACAGCACGGCCCGCGCACCGACGACGGCGCCCGCGCCGACGCGGATCTCGCCGACGTGCAGGACGTCGCCGTCCAGCCAGTGACCGCTGAGGTCGGCCTCGGGTTCGATCGCGGCGCCGCGCCCGAGCCAGAGCATGCCGGTCACGGGCGGCGCGGAGTGCAGGTCGACGTCCGGGCCGATCCTGGCGCCCAGCGCGCGGGCGTAGAAGGCGAACCACGGCGCGGCCGACAGTTCGGCGGCGCCGAGGCGGACGGCGAGCTGCTCGGCCGTCCACAGCCGCAGGTGGACGGCGCCGCCCCGCGGATAGGCGCCGGGCCGCAGCCCGCGCAGCAGCAGCCGCGCCCCGGCGGCGGCCAGCGCCATCCTCCCCGGCGGCGCGACGAACAGCAGCACGCCCGCGAGGACGGCCCACCATGACACGCCCGGGACCCACGGGAACGCGGCGGGGGCGTACCGGGCGGCCAGGTTGTTGAGGGCGGCCAGGCCGACGACCCACCGCATGGCGCCGAGCGTCAGCAGGGGGATCATCAGCAGCGCCTGGACGGCGGACGCCCCCGCCGGCACCGGCCGCACGGCGCGCTCCGGCGCCGGCTCCGACGCCGGGCGGAGCGGTTCCCGGTCTCCGAGGCGGGCGGCGAGGCCGCGCAGCGTCGGGGTTTCGTAGACGTCGCCGACGGCGACGGACGGATGGTGCGGCCGCAGGACCGAGACCAGTTGCGCCGCCGCGAGGCTGCCGCCGCCGAGTCCGAAGAAGTCCGCGCCGGGGACGGCCGGGGCCTCCCCCAGTACCTCGGCCCATCTGGCCGCCAGCCACTCCTCCGCTCCGCTGAGCGGTTCCGCGTCAGCGTGCGTGTCCGTCCCGTCCGGGTCGCCCGCGGTGGGCATCGGCCAGGGCAGCGCGTCCCGGTCGACCTTCCCGGACGTGCGCGTGGGGAGCGTCTCCACGCTGACCAGGCGCGGCACCAGTGCGGCCGGGAGCGCCTCCCGCAGCCGCTCGCGCGCTCCGGACGGGTCGAATCCGTCGCCGGTGACGAGGTAGCCGACCAGGAGCCGGTGACCGGCCGGTGTCGCGCGGACCGCGGCGGCGGCGCCCGTCACGCCGGGCAGCGCCTGCAGCGCCGCGTCGACCTCGCCGAGCTCGATCCGGCGGCCGCCCAGTTTGATCTGGTCGTCGGCGCGGCCGACGAAGACGAGGCCGGCCGGGTCGGCCTGGACGAGGTCGCCGCTGCGGTAGGCGCGGTCCCAGCCGAGGGACGGCAGGGGCGCGTACTTCTCGGCGTCCTTGACGGGGTCCAGGTAGCGGGCGAGGCCGACGCCGCCGATGACGAGCTCGCCGGTCCCGCCGGGGGCGACGGGGTCGCCGGCGGCGTCGACGACGGCGAGGTCCCAGCCGTCGAGCGGGAGCCCGATCCGGACGGGGCCGGGCCCGCCCAGCGGGGCGGCGCAGGCGACGACGGTCGCCTCGGTGGGCCCGTAGGTGTTCCAGACCCGGCGTCCCGGGACGGCCAGGCGCGCGGCCAGCTCGGGCGGGCACGCCTCGCCGCCGAAGATCAGCAGCCGGATGCCGTCGAGGGTCTCGGGCGGCCACAGCGCGGCGAGCGTCGGGACGGTGGACACCACCGTGATGCCCCGGCCGGCGAGCCAGGGACCGAGGTCGGCGCCGGTGCGCACGAGCGAGCGCGGCGCGGGCACCAGGCAGGCGCCGTGCCGCCAGGCCAGCCACATCTCCTCGCAGGACGCGTCGAACGCCACCGACAGCCCGGCCAGCACGCGGTCGGACTCGTGCGCCGGGAACAGCCGCGCCTCGGCGTCCACGAACGCGGCGGCCGCGCGGTGCGACACGGCCACGCCCTTGGGCCGGCCCGTCGAGCCGGACGTGAAGATGATCCAGGCGTCGTCGCCGGGTTCCGGGCGGCCGGTGCGGCCGCCGGGGACCCCGCGGAGGGCGACCTCCCGGTGCTCCCCGACGACGGCGCAGACGCCGGCCTCGCCGAAGACCGTCGCGGCGCGCTCGGCCGGGTCGTCGGCGTCGACCGGGACGTAGGCGGCGCCCGCGGTGAGGACGGCGAGGATCGCGATGTACAGGTCCGCGGTGCCGGAGGGGACGCGGACGCCGACCCGGTCGCCGCGTCCGATCCCCGCCTGCTCCAGGTCCTTGGCGAGGACGGCGACCTCGGCGCGCAGGCCCTCGTAGTCGAGGCGGGTGGAGCCGTCGTCCAGCGCGGGCGCGTACGGGTGCCGCAGCGCGGTCGCGTCGAGGACGTCCAGGAGGGTGCGCTCGGGAGGCGCGTCCCGCGACCGGAAGACAGCGTGCTCGGGTTCGGCCGTGCAGCCTGAACGACGAAGTGGACGCAACATTCCCCCGGGTGTCCAGGCGACCGGCGGCCGCTACGCCCGGGGCACCGTGTCGTCCGCTCCGTCCCACCGGAGCCGGTGCCCTCGCCGCCGGGCGGCGCGCCGCTCGCGCCACCTGGGATCTCGTCGATCCCCGCGATCGCGCTCCGGCCGGGGCCTTGTGGGCCGAGGGGGCGCGAGTACCGCTGATCGGGACACTCTACTCGATGGCCGTGAAAGGCCCCGGGCGGCGCTGCGCCTTGCCGGGCGCGGCGGCGTGTGTGACGTTGGGCGGCATGGTGTTCCCGAGCGGAGCGACACGATGACGTTGCACGGGCGGACCGCACTGGTCACTGGGGCCTCGTCCGGCATCGGCGCGGTCGTCGCGGAGACGCTGGCCGGGGCCGGGGCGCGGGTCGGGCTGGTGGCCCGGCGCGAAGCCGGGCTGGAGCGGGTCCTCGCCCGGTGCCGCGAGCACGCGCCCGGGTCGGCGATGTGGGTCGCCGACCTCGCGGACCTGGACGGGATCGCCGGGCTCGCGGCGGCCGTCGAGCGCGAGTTCGGCGGCGTGGACGTGCTGGTCAACAACGCGGGGATGCCGAAGCGGCGCCGCGTCCAGGACCTGTCGCCCGCCGAGGCCGAGGACGTGATGCGGCTGAACTACCTGTCCCCGGTGCGGCTCACGCTGGCGCTGCTGCCGGGGATGGTCGCGCGCGGGAGCGGGCACCTGGTGGCGGTGGGTTCGGTCGCCGCGCGGCTCGGGCCGCCGCACGAGGCCGCCTACGCGGCGTCCAAGGCGGCGCTCACCGCGTTCTGGGAGAGCATGGCGGTCGACCTGGACGGCACCGGCGTGCAGGTCCACGTGGTGCAGCCGGCGCTCATCGCGGGCACCGAGCTGTTCACGCTGCCCGGCAACGAGGAGCCGCTCAGCGACGTCTCCGAGGCGCTGCCGCCGCAGGAGGTCGCCGACGCCGTCATGGACGTCCTCGCGAAGGGCCGGTTCGAGGAGTACGTGCCGGGCTGGTTCTCCGAGATGGCCTCGGGCAAGGCCGCCGACGTCGACGCGTTCGTCGCGGGCGTCAAGGAATGGACCCGCGACCGGCTGGAGTGACGCTCCCGCGATGCGGGACGGGCGCCGCCGTCACCAGGTGTCGATCCAGCGGTGGCGGTCCCCGGGCGGCGGAGCGGACGCGAACGCCGTGGTGATCCGGCGGCGGGTGTCGGCCGGGTCGATGACGTCGTCGAGCTCGAAGACCGTGGCGGCGTGGAGCGCCTTGCCGTACTCGTAGGCGGCGGCGACCATCTTCTCGAACAGCCCCTGCGGGTCGTCGGCCTCGGCCAGTTCCCTGCGGAACCCGAGCCGGACCGCGCCCTCCAGGCCCATGCCGCCGATCTCGCCGGTGGGCCACGCGACGGTCGCGAGCGGCGCCTTGAACCCGCCGCCCGCCATCGCCTGCGCGCCGAGCCCGTAGCCCTTGCGCAGCACGATCGTGATGATCGGGACGCGCAGGTTCGCGCCGGTGACGAACATGCGGCTGAAGTGCCGGACGGTGGCGGTCCGCTCGGCGTCCGGGCCGACCATGAAGCCGGGGGTGTCGCACAGGGACACGACGGGCAGGCCGTGGGCGTCGCACAGCTGCAGGAACCGGGCGGCCTTGTCGGCGGCGTCGCGGTCGATGGCGCCGCCGAGGTGCGCCGGGTTGCTGGCGATCAGGCCCATCGGGCGCCCCTCGATCCGCACCAGCGCGGTGACGATCCCGATGCCGAACGCGCGGCGCAGCTCCAGCACCGACCCGGTGTCGGCGAGGTGGGTGATCGCGCGGCGGACGTCGTAGGCGCGCAGCCGGTTCTCGGGGACGACGTGCCGCAGGATCCGCTGGTCGTCGCACGCCCACTCGTCCCGCGGCCCCTGGAAGTAGGACAGGTAGCGGCGGGCCGCGCCGACGGCCTCCGCCTCGTCCTCGACGACGATGTCGACGACGCCGTTGGGCTCCTGGTCGCCGATCGGGCCGATCTCCTCGGGCGCGAACACGCCGAGCCCGCCGCCCTCGATCATCGCGGGGCCGCCCATCCCGATGTTGGCGTCGCGGGTGGCGATGATGACGTCGCAGCAGCCGAGCAGCGCCGCGTTCCCGGCGAAGCAGCGCCCGGACGCGATCCCGACGGACGGGACGAGGCCGCTGAGCCGCCCCATGGCGTGGAAGGTCGTCACGTCCAGGCCGGACACCGACGAGGTGTCGGTGTCGCCGGGCCGCCCGCCGCCGCCCTCGGCGAACAGCACCAGCGGCAGGCGGCGGCGGTGGGCGATGTCGAGCATCCGGTCGGTCTTGCGGTGGTTCTGGTAGCCCTGCGTCCCGGCGAGGACCGTGTAGTCGTAGGACATGACGACGGCCTGCGCGCCGTCCACGTCGCCGACGCCGCAGACCATGCCGTCGGCGGGGGTGCGTGCGATCAGGTCCTCCAGGGACCGGCGCTGCCGCTGCGCCGCGATGGCGAGGGCGCCGTACTCCACGAACGTGCCGGGGTCGCACAGGTCGTCGATGTTCTCCCGGGCGGTGCGGTGCCCGCGCGCGTGCCGCTTCGCGACGGCCTCGGGCCGGGACGCGTCCAGGCCGAGCTCGTGCCGGCGCAGGGCCTCGGCGAGGTCGGCGCGGATCTCGCCGAGGTCGGCCTCGGCGTCCTCGGCGGCGTGGGCGCCGTCGACCTCGGCGGGTTCGACGAACAGCAGCGGGGCGCCCTCGGCGACCGTGTCGCCGGCCGCGGCGGCGACGCTCGCGACGACGCCCGCCTCGCCCGCGCGGACGACGTGCTCCATCTTCATCGCCTCGAGGATCAGGACGGGCGTCCCTGCCAGGACGAGGTCGCCCTCGGCCACCTCAACCGCGACGACCGTGCCCTGCATCGGCGCCGGCACGGCGACGGTGCCGGGCGGCGCGTCCGGCTGCGCGTCGGCGGGGATGTCCGCCTCGTCCCGGGTGGTCTCGACGTAGTAGCGGCGGTGCTCGCTCTCCAGCAGCTCGGGCAGATGGTCGGCGATGAAGGACGTGTCGAAGCCGCCGGACGTGAACCCGGGATGCCGCAGGACGCCCTGCAGCAGCGGGATGCTGGTGGCCACGCCCGCGACCTCGAACTCGCCGAGCGCGCCGTGCGCGCGGGCGGCGGCGGCCGGGAGGTCCTCCGCGCGGGCGATGACCTTCGCGAGCAGCGGGTCGTAGCGCGGGCTCGTGCGGTATCCGGCGTACCCGTGGGTGTCGACGCGGACGCCGGGCCCGGCCGGCGGCGCGAACGCGGTCAGCGTCCCCGTCCGCGGGTGCGGGGCGCCGTCCGCGTCGAGCGTCTCGGTGTTGACCCGCACCTGGACGGCGCAGCCGGACGGGCGCGGCGGCCCGCCGCCCAGGCCCACGGCGGCGAGGTCCTCCCCCAGCGCGAGCCTGATCTGGGTCTTCACCAGGTCGACGCCGGTGATCTCCTCGGTGACGGTGTGCTCGACCTGGAGCCTCGGGTTGACCTCCAGGAACCAGAACTCCGCACCGGTCACGAGGAACTCGAACGTGCCGATGCCGTCGTAGCGGACCCGGGCGGCCATGCGGAGCGACGCGTCCAGCAGCGCGTCCCGGACGGCCTCCGGCAGCGCGGGCGCGGGCGCGACCTCGATCAGCTTCTGGTGCCGCCGCTGGACGCTGCAGTCGCGTTCCCACAGGTGGACGACCGCTCCGGTCCCGTCACCGGCGATCTGGACCTCGATGTGGCGGGCGCGCGGCACGTACCTCTCCGCGTACAGGCCGCCGTCGCCGAACGAGGCCAGCGCCTCCGACCGGCACCGCTCGTACGCGGCGGGGATCTCACCGGGGTCGGTGACGGCGCGCATCCCGCGTCCGCCGCCTCCGGCGACGGCCTTGAGCATCACCGGGCCGTGCTCGCGGGCGAACGCCTCCGCGTCCGCGAGGCTCACCGGGCCCTCCGTGCCGGGCGTCACGGGCACGCCCGCCTCCCGTGCGAGCGCGCGGGAGCGCGTCTTGTCGCCGAACAGCTCGAGCAGCTCCGGGCGCGGGCCGGTGAACGTCAGCCCGGCGGCGGCGCAGCGCGCGGCGAACGCCGCGTTCTCGCTCAGGAACCCGTAGCCGGGGTGGACGGCGGCGACGCCCGCGTCCTTGGCGGCGGCGAGCAGCGCGTCCGCGTCGAGGTAGCCGGCGACGCCCTCGCCGGGCAGCGCCCGCGCCTCGTCGGCGCGACGGGTGTGCGGGGAGGCGGCGTCGTCGGGGGTGTGCACGGCGACCGTCCGCAGGCCCAGTTCCGCCGCCGCCCGGACGACCCGGAGCGCGATCTCCCCCCGGTTGGCCACAAGGATTCCGTCCACCCGGTCCTCCTCCACCTCACCCGGCCCGACGGGGCCCCACTTTAGAGAGGCGGGCGGGGATGTGGTGCGTCCGGGCCGGGGCCTCCTGCGGCGGAGGACCCCGGCCCGGACGACCCGTCCCGCTAGTGGCCGGTCGTGACGGCGCCGGCCGTGAGGTCCCGGTGCGCGCGGATGATGTCGGCGTAGCGGCGGCCGCTGTCCTTGACGACGCGTTCCTGGGTGGCGAAGTCGACGTGGACGAGCCCGAAGCGCTGCGCGTACCCGTACGCCCATTCGAAGTTGTCCAGGAGCGACCAGGCGAAGTAGCCGTCCAGCGGCACGCCCCGGCGGATCGCCGACGCGCACGCCGACAGGTGCGCCTCCAGGTAGGCGGTGCGCTCGGCGTCGTGGACGGCGCCGCCGGGCGTCACCGTGTCGGCGTACGCGGAGCCGTTCTCGGTGACCATGACGCTGCGGGGCGCGTAGTCGTCGGTGACGCGGACGAGGACCTTCTCCAGCCGGTCCGGGTGGATCTCCCAGTCCATGCCGGTCCGCGGCGTCCCCGCCGGGGTGATCTGCCGGGTGTGCGGCGGCCGGGCGGCGGGGTCGGCGACGTTCACCGACCGGCGGTAGTAGTTGACGCCGAGCCAGTCCAGCGGCGCGGCGATCGCCTCCAGGTCGCCGGGCCGCACCGGCGGCTCCACCCCGTACACCTCGATCATGTCGGCGGGCAGGCCGCGCCCGTGGACCGGGTCGAGCCACCAGCGGTTGTGGTGGCCGTCCTCGCGCCGCGCCGCCTCCACGTCCTCCTCCCGGTCGCTTCCCGGCTCGCAGTCGGTGACCAGGTTGACGACGCCGACGCGGGCGTCCGGGGCGGCCGCGCGGACCGCCTGCACGCCGAGGCCGTGCGCGAGGAGCATGTGGTACGAGGCGGGCACCGCCGCGCGGACGTCGGCGAGGCCGGGCGCCATCTCCCCCTGCAGGTGCCCGATCCAGGCCGCGCACACCGGCTCGTTCAGCGTCGCCCACGACTTGACCCGGTCGCCGAGCGCGGCGGCGACGGCGGACGCGTACTCGGCGAAGCGCGCGGCGGTGTCGCGGGACGGCCAGCCGCCGCGCTCCTGGAGGGCCTGCGGCAGGTCCCAGTGGTACAGGGTCGGGTGCGGCTCAATGCCCGCCTCCAGCAGGGCGTCCACGAGCCGGTCGTAGAAGGCGAGGCCGGCCGGGTTCACCGGGCCGTCGCCGCCGGGCATCACCCGCGGCCACGCGATGGAGAACCGGTACGCGCGCAGCCCCAGCGCCGACATCAGCGCGAGGTCCTCGCGCCAGCGGTGGTAGTGGTCGCAGGCGACGTCGCCGGTGTCGCCGCCGGCGATCGCGCCGGGGACGCGGCAGAACACGTCCCAGATGGAGGGGGCGCGGCCGTCCTCGCCGGTGGCGCCCTCGACCTGGTAGGCGGACGTGGCCGCCCCCCAGGCGAAGTCGGGGCCGAACGCGGTCAGATCGTCGATGGGCACGGGTCTCCCTCTTCGGTGCGGGCGGGCTGTCGGTCGTGGGTCGTGGCGGGTCACTTGACGGAGCCGGCGGTCAGGCCGGCCACCAGGAAGCGCTGGAGCAGCAGGAACCCGGCGACGACGGGGACGCTCACCACGAGGGAGGCGGCCATCACCTGGTTCCAGTAGACCTCGTGCTGCGTCGAGTAGCCCTGCAGGCCGATCGCCAGGGTCCGGGTCGCGTCGTTGGTCATGACCGAGGCGAACAGCACCTCGCCCCACGCCGTCATGAACGCGTAGACGGTCACCGCGACGATGCCCGGCATGGACGCCGGGACGATAACCCGCAGCAGCGCGCCGACCGGCCCGCAGCCGTCCACCCGGGCCGCCTCGTCCAGTTCGCGGGGGATCGACTCGAAGTAGCCGGCCAGCATCCAGATCGAGAACGGCAGCGAGAACGTCAGGTACGTGAGGATCAGCGCGCCGCGGCTGCCGTACAGGGCGAGGCCGGTCGCGTTCCCCACGTTCACGAAGATCAGGAACAGCGGGAGCAGGAACAGGATCCCCGGGAACATCTGCGTGGACAGCACGGTCACGGTGAACACCCGGCGCCCGGCGAACCGGTACCGGCTCACCGCGTACGCGGCGCCGATCGCGATGACGACGGACGCGACGGTGGCGCCGCCCGCGACGATGACGCTGTTGACGAAGTAGCGCGCCAGCGGAACCGTCGACCACATGTCGATGTAGGGGCGGATCGTCGGCTCGGACGGGATCCACCGGAACGCGTCCTGGACGTCCTGCAGCGGCTTCACCGACGAGCTGACCATCGCGTAGACGGGGACGAGGGTGAACACGGTCAGCAGCGTCAGCACGATCCGCCGCGTCCACACGAACGAGGCGGGCGGGTCGCCCGGCGCGCGTCCCCTCCCGCGGCCGGGGCGGCGGGTCCGGGTCCCGGCGGCGCGGACGCGGGCGGTGCGTGTCTCAGCCATGAGCGGGCCTCCTGTCCTTCAGGGGGGCCGACCCCCCTGAACCGCCCGGCGAAGTGCGCGCGGAAATCGACGTGGCGATCAGGTAGACGGCCGTGACCAGCAGCAGGAACAGCAGGAGCAGCACCGACATCGCCGAGCCCGTCCCGAAGTTCCAGGTGACGAACGAGGCGTGGTAGATGTGCACCGAGATCAGGTCGCCGCCGGCGGGCGCCGCCTTCCCGAACAGGACGAACGGCGTGTTGAAGTCGTTGAACGTCCACAGGAACAGCACCAGCACGAGCACCTGGTTGATGGGCCGCAGCGACGGCAGCGTGATGTGCCGGATCTGCCTCCACATGCCGGCGCCGTCCAGCGCGGACGCCTCGTACAGGTCGCGGGGGACGTTCTGCAGTCCGGCCATCAGGATCAGGAACGCGAACGGCCAGGACCGCCACACGATGACGGTGACCAGCGCCCAGAAGCTGTTGCCGCCGATGAGCCAGAACGGCCGGTCGCCGCCGGTCAGGTGCAGCTGGTCGGCCAGCACGTGGTTGATCATGCCGTTGTCGCGCTGGAACATGAACGCCCAGGTCATCACGGCGGTGTAGACGGGCAGCGCGTACGGGACGAGGAACAGGGCGCGCAGCGTGCCGCGTCCCCGGAACCGCTCCTGCATCAGGATCGCGGCGGCGGTGCCGAACAGCCACGACAGGCCGACCGCGAGCAGCGTGACGGCGAGGGTGACCAGGAAGGACTGCAGCAGGCCCCGGCCGATGGCGCCGTCGAAGTCGACGGCCACCTCGTAGTTTCCGAGCCCCGCGCCGGGCGCCCTCGACCATTCACGGATGTAGAAGAGGGTGAGCTAACAGTGGGCCGCGGTACTTGCCTCGTGGGTTTCGAGGGACGCAGAAATCGGCAGGTGGCCTTAGTGATCGTCGTGGTGACTCGCGGTCGGAATGC
>NZ_JBEZGN010000056.1:0-41041 GCF_040650055.1 Spirillospora sp. NPDC048819
GCCTGGATCAACGAACCGCCCAAGGACGAGAACAAGGAGAACAAGCAGGCACAACCCGCAGCCTGAGCTGTCTCAACGAGTTTGACAGGCTCCGCCTGGCTGCGAAACTGCGAGATCGCCGATCGTCCGGGCCTATCACTCAACACGTCGATATTGCTGGCGCATGCGATTTCCGGGGACGGTGGCGCAGTGGAATCACTCTCGGCGCAGGCCGCCGCCCCCTCGCGCGGCAAGCGCAACGACGCTGAGCATGCCATCGAGGCGCTGATCAGGTCGCAGGGCTATTCCGCCGTTCTGACCAATGGTGGCGAGGAAGGCATACGACCTGTGCACCGAAGAGGTGGAGCCTGATCCGATACTCCTGGCGATGGTCCAGGAACGGCGGCCCGGTTACCTCTGGGCGCTGGCCGTCCTCCATGAGCTGTGCTGCGAAATCCGGCCCATGTGGGAGGAACTCGGCTCACCCCGAGTCGAGGTTCCGGGCATCCCGCCGGACGTCAGGGAGGCGATCGTCCGTCAGTACGCCCCGGGCGAACGTGACACCGACCCTCGATGGCTGATCGAGGCGGCCCTTCTCGCCCTCTCCGAAAACCGGGACGAACTCGAAGAGCAACGACTCCACCTCGCCATCCGGGCGCTCGCCGCCGCGGGACTGGAACCAGGAGAACCGCTGTCGGCGGGCGACGCCTATCGTCAAGGCGAGGGCACCTTCCACATCATCACTACCAATGCGGGCATGATCTCGGTGAGCACGCTCGGACCGTTCTTCCGCCTCCGGAACGACAACGCCCGTGGCAGGACGGCCCTACGGGACGCGGGCTTCCGCCACATCGGCGCGGAACTCGGCGCCACCGAGTTCACCGGGCTGCACGTCTACTTCTTCGGTAGGCGCGACCCTCTTCCAGTCAATGACCTGCTGTTCTACTGGCAGGACTGACCGGGCCCATCAAGATGGCGGGCGGGCCTTGCCCACCACTGGCCGATACCCGGATGTCACCAACCGCGGCCCAGGGACGAACGAACCTAGCGGTCGCCGACGGCCTCGTCCAGGTACACCACGTGGTGCGAGAGCAGGAAGTGCAAGGCGCCCAGCACCCGCGTCAACACACGTTCGGTTTTGGTCGAGTGGGATGATTCCCGCTCTGCTGGGGCGGCGGTGGCGGCGGTACCCGCCAGCAATTCGCATGCCGCCCAGAGGTCGGAGCGCGGGGAAAGCTGCCATAGCCGGTACAGGTCTCCCGAAAGCTCCACTACTGGCTCGTCGGAATAGCCGAGACCGAAACTGGACGGCCGCTCCGCGGTGTCGCCGAAGCCGACCATCAACGGGCACAGCCGGTGCCGGCGCGCGAACGCGACGGCATCCGCCCTTGCGGGGGACGCCTCAGCGAGAACGCCTCGTTCGAGAAGCCCATCGATCAGCCGGCCGGGCCGGCGATGTCCGACGGCCCGGGCCTGCTCGTCGAGCACCGTCCGAGTCCACAGCCGGTTCTCGGCACCGGACGCCGGGCCATGAGCCAGCCGCCAGATCGCGACCTCCTCGCCGGAAAGCCTGACCGACCGGCGAGCGACCCGTACCCGGTGATCATCTAGCTCGACCTCCACACGAAGCGGACGGGGGCGGGGCGCGCCCATGGGGTCGACGGACCTTGGAACAGCGGGCTCGTACTCGCGCTCAAGGTATGCGTGGGGACTCGGGCGTACCCGGTACACGGCACCCATGTCGTGGCCTACCGGGAAGATCAGTTTGACGTCGTCCCGGCCCGGTTCGCTCATGCGGACAAGGGTAGGCGTCAGGAGGCGATTCCAGATCGTCGCGCCACGTCGAGGTACGCGGCCGAGTTCGAGGTGAACAAGTGCAGCGACCCGACCAGGCGCGCGAGCACGCGCCGCGGGTCGGTGTGGTCGCGGTCCGTTCCGCCTGCTGCGACCTCCACGTCGGCGTAGGTTCGGCAGGCCTGCCATAGGTTGTCTTCGCCGTTCGCCCATTCCCAGATGCCGAACAGATCGCGCCGGACCCGCAGCACCGGCTGCTCACCGAATCCGATGCCGAACAGCCACGGTTCGTCCTTCGAGTTCCCGAGACCGAGCATCAGCGGGTGCAGCTGGTGGGCGAGGGCGAACCGGTAGGCCGCCTTCCGACCAGGAGCCACCTCAGTGATCAGGCCGGCGCTGATCAACTCGTCGACGATCGCCCCCGGCGCGGTGACACCGAGCCGGCGCGCCTCCTGCACCACCGCACCGCGGGTCCACCTGCGCCGATCGAGTGCGTCCTTCACGCCCCGCGCCGTCGTCCACACGTGGAACTGCCGGCGAGTGACCTCGACCAGGTCGCCGTCCCGCCGGATGAAGTGTGAGCGGCCATGGCCGGCCCCCGGCGCACTGGTCTCGCCCAGGTCGTGGCCGATCGGAAAAAGGAGAGGCTGCCCGAACCCGATGTGCATGTAGGCATTTCACATCAGGTCGATTCCAGGTGCCACGGCCTCCGGCCAACCGGAGCGGACCAGCCGCATCCGGCCGTACGCCTTGACCCGGCGCAGGGCCGTACCTATTCTGCCTAACCGTGAGCGCTCTTCCTAATCGCGATAGGCGGGCCGAACGGCTGAGGCTGCACAACGTGAGATCGTCGACGCCGTCTGGGAAATCGCCCGGCACGAAGGGCTGGCCCAGATCACCCTCCGTGAAGTCGCGCGTCGGGTCGGGATGCGCTCACCGTCCCTGTACTCGCACTCCGATTCCAAGAACTCCATCTACGACGCGATGTTCGCAGAGGCCTACACCGATCTGCGAAGGACGTTCGATGCGATGGAGCTACCGGCGGAACCGCGGCGCTGGACCGTTCTCGTCGTGGCCGAGACGTACTTCGACTTTTGCGTGGCTGATCTCGCCCGCTACCAGCTGATGAACCAGCGGACGATCCCGGCGGCACGCGCCGGCGCCGTCAACTGTGCCGCCTGATGGACATGTACTGCGACGAGGTCGGTGTTCCCGGCCCGCGCCTGAGGAACGGTCAATGATCACGCTGGAGCGGGCGCGTGCGGCGGCACCCCATTGGGGCGGCGATGTAGCAGCCGGGAATGGATCGACACGAGCAGGACGGTCACGGCCGCCGCGAACGGGTGCTGAGCGCCCCGTCCACGGGCCGGCCAGCGGGGGCGCGCAGGTGAACGAGGCGGGGTGCTGAAAGTGCTGCGGGTTGTGTTCACACGGGACGACGTGATGCGTGTGAGGGTCGCCGACCACATCGATCCGATGTGGGAGATCGTACTAAGCCTGCACCAGTTGGTTGCGCGCCATCCCCACGACGGCCCCTACCGCACCTGGGCCGCCTGGATTCGAACCATGGTCCGCGATCGGGTGGCTCCTGCCGCGGCAGCCCTCTATGAACTGGTGCCCCCGAAACGCTACTTCCCTGACTTCGTCACCCCTGTACCACCGAGCACCAGCCTCGACCATGGCATAGACGCCGTGTTGCACGCGCCACTAACTCGTCTGCGTGATGAAATGGATCGGGCGAAGGCCCCGACCAGTGAGTCGTCCTGGTTAGCCGGCATCGCCGCCGGCGAAACCCGCCAGTTGCACCGGCTCGCGGACGTCCTGCGCGCTTACCACACCCACGCGCTGGCGCCGTTTTACGACCAGATCACAAGCCAAGTGGCGGCTCACCGGCACAGCATCATTCAACGACTCGCCGGCGGCGGCGTCCACGAACTGCTGGGGAACCTGGCCGGCTGCATCCGCTGGGAACCACCCGTGTTAACGGCCCCCTATCCCGGTGACCTCACAGTCGATCTCGCCGGCCGCGGTGTGACCCTGATCCCCTCGTTCTTCTGCCAAGGGGCCCCGGTAACGGTGGCCAACGCCGAACTCGACCCGATACTCGTCTACCCGATAGACCCGCCGCGGCAATGGATGCAACCACCGGACGGCGAAAGCGGCACCGACCGGCACCTTACCGCGCTCATCGGCACACCGCGCGCCGCCCTGCTCAGGGCATTGACGGCCCCGCTCGACACCACCCAGCTGGCCGCACGCGCCGGCCTGGCCCTATCGTCGGCAAGCGAGCACACCACGATTCTACGGAACTGCGACCTGGTGACCTCGACCCGGAAAGGCCGGGCCGTGGTGCACAGCCTCACGCCACTCGGCCGACAGCTGCTCGCCGGCGGCCACACGTGGATGTCATCGATTCAGAATCCGACGCCGGAAACAACCACACAGCGACTCTCCGCCCACCGATAGCGAGCCTCCCCCCTTCGCTTCAGCCTCGTTTCGGCTCCAGCCGAAACGACTCGACCGGTCCGAGCCCGCGATCCCACAATCGTCATATGACGACCAGCAGGACACGCATGGACTTCCCAGATTTCCTCTCCACCGCCTGGGCCACCGGCCTAGCACTTGGGGGGCTCGGCCTGCTGGCGACCTTGTTGCTGTTCCTGCTTCCCTCCCCGGCAGGATCAATCGCCGGGCGGCCGCTCGGGTACACCACGGGGACCTCCACAATGGTGGAGCTACCCGAGGAATGCGAAATCCGGGTGTCAAGCAACGGTGGGAGCAGCGCTACCTGCCCTGGGGCCACCTGGTCGGTCGACGGCCGCGAGGGCAGCGGCACCCTGTACGGACGACCCGACCAGCTATCGCAGCGGGAAACAGGCAACCAGGTCGAGGCCCGGGTGTTCAACGGCTCCGCCTATCTTCGTCCATCAGCAGCACAATACGGGGCCACTGCGGCGGCGCTGGCACTCGTCGCGATCGGCCTGCTGGCCGCCGTGCTCACCATTCCGCTTTGGACCGCCCGCTTTCTGAGCAGCGCCTGGGATGGCGACTGGGACGTTGACGACGTCATGGCATTCGGCGTCGTCGGGATCGCCTTGGCGGCGGCGGCCGGTGCCGCGGCGGGATACCTGGCGGCCGAGGACTCCACGGACCGTCTCACGGCCGGTGCGGTCGTGGCCGCCGCCGCCATAGGGGCCGTGGTGAAAGTGCGCAAATGGCATTCCGGCCCGTGACGAGGCGGAACTCGGTGTCGTGTCGAAGGATGACCAGTGGGTCTTGACCATGAGACAGGCGCCAGATCGGGGCCGGTGCTGAGCGAGCGGTCCACGGAGGGGCGGGCGAAGGAAATGGCCGCACTGGGCCGGAGTCAGGGCTGGAGGTTCACCCCGGAGAACCCGGAGCTGGTGCCGCTCGTACAACGGCTTCCCGAGGCGACAGGACACGCACGCGACGTGGTCTTGAGCGGCGTGATGAGGATGGAGCCGGCGCAGGGCACCGGAGCCGGCCGGGCGGCACTGGCGTATCTGCACACCGTCTGGGCCATCCCACTGCCTCGTCTCCCGTTCTGTGCTCAGGCGGCCAGTAGGGGACAACCCCATGACGCCTGGCGGCCCGGCCATGCATTCCGCACCGACGACGAGGCTTTCGACAAGAGATGCCTCACCACCGCCGATGACGCGGCCCACGTACACACCGGACTCTCCCCGCAGACGATCCTGCTGCCGGCCGAGGCCATCGCGCACTCCCGCGGCTCGTGATGGCGGTGCCCATGGAGAAGGGCAGGCCACGGGAGGTGGGCGCCGCGCGGCTTCTCGCCCCGCCGACCGCCAAAGCCACCGGACTGGTCGTGCCCTCCATTTTCTTGCCACCCAGGGCTGTAGGACGAGACGACGCGGTCATCAGGATCGGCAGGATCGGAGGCCTGTGGTGATCATCGATGCGCTCTGCGGCCGCACGGCCGAGCTTCCGGCCGATCCCGGACGCGCCGGCGCGCTGGCCGCACTCATGGTGAGGGAGCTGGCGCATCGGATCTTCCTCGACGACGCCGACGTGCGCATCGCGGATTTCGTCCACCGGCTGCACCGGCAGACCGGGGCGGACCCGCACCTGCTGGACGCCGTACTCCGCGGCCTGCTCGGTGCGCCCTTGCCGGCGGTAGCCGACCCGCTGACCCCACTGCTGGTACTGGGACGCGGGCTAGTGCTCGCGCTCGAACTGGACGACCAAGCGGTAGCCGAGCTGGCCGCACGTTTCGAACAGCGGCTACCCGATCGGCTGCCCACCTCGGTGGCACCGCCGAACCCGCAGGCACCTTCCGTGGCGATCCCGGCAATGTCCCCGACGCTGCAGCCACCTGTCGAAGCGACCTCGGCAGCGGACCCGAGGCCGGTGCCGTCCACCACTCCGGTGGCGCCGCGCTCAGCGAAGGCCCTCTACATCGTCGCCGGAATGGTGGCCACCTTCGGGGTGTTCACCTTGTTCGCCGGTCTCCTCGTCCTCCTTGGAACCGGCGGCGACGACGTGGGGTCCGACGACACCACTGCACCCCCGAACGGCGATCCCAGCCGGGTCATTCATGCCTTCGCCGAAGCGATCAACAGCCGGCGATTCGACCGGGCCTCCACGTTGTTGTGCGGGGAGTCCAGCAGCATGACCAGGCACGTCGCCAGGGGGCAGCTCCAGGTCAAGGGCTTCACCGTGGACAGCGTCGAAACGCGGAATTCCACGACGGCGTATCTCCTGGCGAAGGCGACCATCGGCTCCCAGTCCGAACCTCTGGTCTGGCGGGGAACTCTACGAACCAGAGGAGGAAGCTGGTGTGTGCTCGATATCCATCCGGAGGACAACTCGCCCCCGATGCAGCCGGAAAGCCGGGACGTTGCTCTGGAGAAGATGCGCAAATTCATCGCCCTGGTCGGCCAAGGCGACTCGGCCAAGGCCATGACCTATGCCTGCGGTACGCATCAGAGAACATCCATTAATACGAAGATCGGCATAGTGATCGGCACCCGGGCGCGGCTGACCGTGAAGCCTGATCACGGCCCGGAAGGCGCCTCCACCTATACCGGCGACCTTTCCGGACGCTCCCGGGTATTGGGACAAGAAATCAGCGGTAGCGTGACCGTCAGCCGTAGCGACGACGGGACCTATTGCATCAGCCACATCGAGTTCAGGTACGAATGAGACCTGACTCGCGTCACTTCAGTGCGCAGATCCGCGGTCGGCGTTGACGCTGATCGGCGGAGGCGGTGACTTCAGCCTGGCCGCGGCGCCTGTTCGCGGGCGGGGTCTTTGCGCGGAGTTGCGCCGGACCCCGCGCCGCGACCAGGAGCCTGAGCCCCATGCTCAGCTGGAGGCCATCTCAACGTCGGGGGCGGTGTTGAGGAAGTAGCCCTTGGGTGCGATGACGTCGTCCGGGGTGAGTTCGTGGATCGAGGACTTGCCCAGTCCGAGCAGCGTCCGGTCGATGCTGACCCGGTAGGCGTCGAGCACCTCGCGGACACCGCGCTCGCCGTCGGCGGCCAGCCCGAAGAACCACGACCGCCCGATCAGCGCGGCCTTCGCGCCCAGTGCCAGAGCCTTCACCACGTCCGCACCGCGCCGGATGCCGCTGTCGAACGTGATCTCGGCCTGGTCGCCGACCGCGTCGACCACGGCGGGCAGGAAGCGCAACGGTGACGGAGTGGTGTCGAGGTTGTTCCCCCCGTGGTTGGAGACGCCGATGGCGGTGGCGCCGGAATCGACCGCGCGGCGTGCGTCGTCCGCGCTCAGGATGCCCTTGACCATCAAGGGACCTCCCCAGACGTCCGCCAGCCACGCGACGTCACTCCAAGTCGGGACCGGGGTTCCCAGCCACTCGACCATTCCCTCGACCATCGACGGCACCGGCTTACCGGGGTGCTGCAGGTTGGGCACGCCCAGGTCGGGCAGCTTCCCGCTGCGGATGAAGCGCATCACCCAGGTGGGGTTGCCGATCCCCATCGGGGAGTACCGGATCAGGGTCGGCAGGTCGATCTTCTGCGGGATGACCGGGGTGCCCCAGTCGCGAGCCGTGACCCCGGCGTTGTCGAGGGTGAGGATCAGGCCCTTCGCGCCGGCGCGGCGGAATCGCTCGACCCGCTCGGCGAGCACCTCCCTGGACCCGGACCAGTAGAGCTGGACGAACGACTTCGGGTTGGCCGCGGCGACGTCCTCGAACCGTGTCGGTGCGAAGTTGCTGTGGCCGATCGCCGTGCCGGCGCTCGCCGCCGCCCTGGCCACCGCGATCTCACCCTCCGGGTGGAGCGCCTGGGCTCCCGCCGGGGAGATCACCACCGGCAGGTCGATGCTCTCGCCGAGGATCGACGTCCTCATGTCCCGCTCCGGTGCCACCTGAGCACCGATCCTCGGGACGAACTCGACCAGTTTGAACGCCTCGACGTTGGTCTTGATGGTCGTGCCGCCCTCGTTTCCGGCCACGATCGAGGTGTAGACCGCCTTGGGCAGCGTCCTCTTCGCCCGTCGCTGAGCATCCGCCACAGTCTCGATTGGCTTGCGTGAAAACATGTCGTCCTCACTCCCCCCGTCTTCGACGATTTTGTTTGCTTGCGTAGCGCTTTCGGCGCTGGGTCTCGGCTTTTATTCTGCCGACCCATGATTTGGCTAGTTTAATGTTCAACAAACTTTTTCCCGTGTTATTCCCGCGACGGAATGGGGGCCTCTCGATCGGTCGAGGGCGGGTCCTGGGCCGTCGCATCCGGTGGGACGCCGTTGGCGGGGCTTGCACGGCGTGGTCGTTCTGTGGGGCATGGGGCTGGACGGCTGATCCGTTCTCAGGTTGTTCACGCGTATCACTGGGATGTTCGCAAGACAAGACGTTATATTTCTCGCCGGTCTGGCTTATGATCAACGCTGGCCGGCCGACCACCGCCCTCCCGCCCCGGCGGCGGAGGGCTTCTTGCTCCACCCCCGAAGCAGCAGGAGGTCCGAATGTCCACGCATGCCGACCCGTTGTCGCGGCGCCGGTTCCTGGGATGGGGCGGGGCCGGCGCGGCCACCGTCCTGCTCGGCACCGGCGCGCTGGGCGCGACCGCCGCGCACGCCTACACGCTGCGCAAGTCGGGGCTGTTCACCCTGGGCATCGCGTCCGGCGACCCCTCTCCGGACGGCTTCGTGCTCTGGACCCGGCTGGCGCCCGAGCCGTTCGCCGCCGACGGCAAGGCCGGGATGCCCGGCCGCCGTATCAAGGTGGAGTACGAGGTGGCGCGGGACGAACGGTTCAGGCGGATCGCGCGGCGCGGTGAGGCCGTGGCCACGCCCGAACTCGGTCACTCGGTGCACCCCGAGATCTCCGGGCTCGCCCCCGGCCGCGAGTACTTCTACCGCTTCCGCGCCGCCGGGGAGATCTCACCGGTCGGACGTACCCGCACCATGCCCGCCGCCAGTTCGCTGCCGCGCGAGCTGAGGTTCGGCGTCGCGTCCTGCCAGGCGTGGCAGGACGGGTTCTTCACGGCCTTCGACCACATGGCCGACGAGGACTTCGACTTGATCCTCCATCTCGGCGACTACATCTATGAGTACGAGATCACCGGCAACAACCGGCGCGGGGTCAGCGTGCCGCCGCAGTTCGGCACGGAGACCTTCGACCTGGCCCGGTACCGTCTGCAGTACTCGCTGTACAAGGCCGAGGAGCCGCTGCAGAGGGCGCACGCGCAGTGCCCGTGGATCCACACTCTGGACGACCACGAGGTGGTGAACGACTGGGCCGACGACACGGTCATCATGGGCCGCGACCCGAACCCCGACCCGGCCGAGTTCGCCGCCCGCAAGGCCGCGGCCTTCCAGGCGTTCTACGAGAACCTGCCGCTGCGCCGCGCCCAGATGCCCTCGGGTCCGGACGTCCGGCTGCACCGCCGGCTGTCCTACGGCGGGCTCGCCGACATCGCGATGATCGACACCCGCGGCCACCGCGACATCCAGGCCTGCTCGTACGGCGACGGGACGGGCCGCACCGCCTCCTGCGACGAGCGTTTCGACGCCTCTCGCACCATCCTGGGCGCCGAACAGCGCCGCTGGCTGCTGGACGGCTTCGCCCGGTCGCGGGCCCGCTGGCAGATCCTCGGCAACCAGGTCCCGATGACCGAGACCGACTGGGACCCGGGCCCGGGCAAGGACGTGTGGGTCGACCCGTGGGACGGCTACGTGGCCGACCGCAACAAGGTGCTGGCCGCCGCGCACGAGCACGGCGTGCGGAATCTGGTCGTGCTCAGCGGCGACCGGCACCAGAACTACGCCGTCGACCTCAAGCGGGACTTCGACGAGCCCGGTTCACCGACCGTCGCCGCCGAGTTCGTCACGACGTCCGTCACCAGCGGCGGCGACGGCGCCGACATGGACGACCTCGGCCGCACCTTCCTGGCCGCGAACCCGCACATGCGGTTCTTCAACGCCCAGCGCGGTTACATCAGGGTCGACGTCGACCGCGAACGCTGGCGCAGCGACTTCCGCGTGCTGCCGTACGTCACGCGGCCGGGTGCTCCGGTCTCCACGCGGGCGTCGTTCGTCGTCGAGGACCGCCGCCCGGGGGTCCAGCCGGTCTGACCGGACGCGGGCCGGCCACCGCATCTGCGATGGATCGTTGCATTCCTCGTGATCATCCGCTGGATTGTGCATTCACGATGCGTTGTTATCACGCTCGGATGTTATGACGCCGATGGCAGGCTCCGCGCCGGTCACCGTCGCCCAGGCCGGGCGACCATGCCACGCAGGGCGGACGGGGGCGGATCGGTGTCACGAACGCGCGGCATCCCGCCGGCCACGCCGCAGCCGGCGGTCGCCGCGGACAACCGTCCGCGATGGGTCTTGTAAAGGTAATACCTTTGCGGCAAGGTGTGCGTACGCGCCCGAGACCGGCCGGGCGAAGAGTATCGGAGTCGCCGTGGAAGCGATCGAACCCCAGTTCGGCACCGTCACGCTGTTGCTGATAGCGGCCGGCGCCGTAGCGGTGCTGTTGTTCCTGATCATGAAGGTGAAACTGCACGCCTTCATCTCCCTGGTCCTGGTGAGCGTGCTGACGGCCATCGCCGTCGGGTTCAAGCCCGGTGACATCCCCGACGTGCTGATGTTCGGGTTCGCCGACACCATCGGCTCGGTGGCCCTGCTGGTCGCGTTCGGCGTCATGCTCGGCCGGCTGCTGGAGGTGACCGGCGGCGCGCAGACGCTGGCGGACACGCTCATCGGCCGGTTCGGCGAGAAACGGGCTCCCCTCGCGCTGGGCGTCGCGTCCCTGCTGTTCGGGTTCCCGATCTTCTTCGATGCCGGGCTCGTCGTCTTCGTCCCGATCATCCTCACCGTGGCGCGGCGCTTCGGCGGATCCGTGCTCTACTACGCGTTGCCCGCGGCGGGCGCGTTCGCCGCGATGCACGCGGTCGTCCCGCCCCACCCGGGGCCCGTCGCCGCGGCGAACCTGATCGGCGCCAACGTCGGGCTCACGCTGCTCGTCGGCATCCCGATCGCGGTGGTCGCGTGGTACGTCGGCGTCATGCTGGTCTCCCGCTTCCTCGCCGGGCGGGTCAACGTGCCGGTGTCAGACGTGATCTTCGGCGAGGTGGAGGACGGCGAGAAGGCGGAGGGGCCCGACTGGCGGAAGCCGTCCTTCGCCGCGGTCCTCACGCTGCTGCTCATCCCGCTCGTGCTGATCTCCTTCAACACGGTGCTGTCGACGCTGGTCGACAGCGGCGTGCTCGCCGAGGGGCAGGACTGGGTCGGCTTCCTCAGCCTGCTCGGCATCACGCCGGTGGCACTGATGATCACGGTCATCGCCGCGATCCTGGTGCTCGGCCGGCCCAACGCGTCGATGGCCACCGTCACCAAGATCGTCGATCAGGCGCTCGGTCCGGTGTGCGCCATCATCCTGATCACCGGCGCGGGCGGCATGTTCGGCGGGGTGCTGGAGCTCAGCGGCATCGGCGACGCGTTGAGCGGGAGCCTGTCCGATCTCGGCATCTCCCTGATCCTGCAGGCCTTCATCATCGCGACGCTGCTGCGCGTCGCGCAGGGCTCCGCCACCGTCGCGCTGACCACGACCGGCGGGCTCATCGCCGGGGCCGTCGCCGACGCCAACCTGAACGACTTCAAGCTGGCCCTCCTCGTCGTCGCCATCGCGGCGGGCGCCACCGTGCTCTCGCACGTGAACGACTCGGGCTTCTGGCTGGTGAGCCGGCTGTTCGGGATGGACGAGAAGACCACGCTGAAGACCTGGACCGTCATGGAGACGACGCTCGGTCTGTCGGTGTTCGTGATCGCCTACCTTCTGTGGCTCGTCACCTGAGTCCGTGCGGGTCAGGGGGCCGGGGCTCCGTCCCCGGCCACCTGGCCCATCTCGTCGGCGACCTCGACGCAGATCGCCGTCATCGCGGCCCTGGCGACCTCGGACTCGCGACCGGCGACGGCCTCGGCCACCACGAGATGGAGCCGGCGCGCCTCGGGCTTGGGCTGCGGCGGCATCAGATGGTGGAGCGTGCGCCCGCGCAGGACCTCCTCCACGACGTAGGCGAGGCCGGCGAACATCACGTTGCCCGAGGCTTCGAGCAGCAGCCGGTGATAGGCGATGTCGTGCTCGAGGAACGTGGTCAGGTCACCGGCCGCGCCCGTCGCCTCCATCGCCTCTCCGAGCTCCATGATCCGGTCCCGCTGGCGGTCGTCGGCGTACCGGGCGGCCAGCGCGGCGGCGGGGGGTTCGATCGCGGTGCGCAGCTGCGAGAGCTGGTGCAGCTGCGTGCCCCGCTCCGGCCCGTCGAGCCGCCACCTGATCACGGCGCGGTCGTAGGAGTCCCACTCGTCCTTCGGCAGCACCGTGACACCGGTCCGCCGGCGGCTGGCGACCAACCGCATCGACGCGAGCACCTGCACCGCCTCGCGGGCGACCGTCCGCGACACGCCGAACTCCTGCTGCACCCACTCCAGATTGACCTTCGACCCCGGCGCGAGGGAGCCCGAGATGATCAACGGCCCGAGCTTCGCGAGGACCTCCTCGTGCAGAGTCGACATGTGCGCCAGCGTACCCGCGGACGGAGCGGCTCCTTGATCACGAGCGTCCATGTCGTGGTGATGGGAGTGGCCGGCAGCGGCAAGAGCACGATCGCGCGGCACCTCCGGGACGAGTTCGGGCTGGGGATGGCCGAGGCCGACGACTTCCACCCGCCCGCGAACATCGCGAAGATGTCCGGCGGCGAACCGCTGACCGACGGCGACAGGTGGCCGTGGCTCGAGGCGCTCGCCCGGTGGACGGCCGATCGGCGGGCGTCCGGGACGTCCACGGTCCTCGCCTGCTCGGCGCTCAAGCGGTCCTACCGCGACGTGCTCCGCCGCCCGGTGCCGGACACCTACTTCCTCCACCTGCACGGTGCGGAGGACCTGCTGCACCAGCGGATGCGAGGCCGCGACCACTTCATGCCGCCTGCGTTGCTGCGCTCGCAGTTCGAGACCCTGGAGGCTCTCCAGCCGGACGAGCACGGCGCCGTGTTGGACGTCGCGCCGGCCGTCGGCGAGCTGGTCCGGCAGGCCGTGCGGCTCGTCCGGCCGCTCATCCCGGCCGGGCCCGGCACGACGCGAGGCTGAGACGCTCCCAGTCGCCCCGCCCCTGGCTCACCGTCCCCCGGAAACCGCGCCCGACGCCGCCGGCGATCACGACCGTCGTCCGACGGGCCGCCCGGGGGCGCCGCGGATCTGTGGTTGGCTTGGCCGGGTGGGCGATGATTCCGTGTCCGATCTTTCGGCGCTGCAGGAGCGGATCACGCTCTCCATCGTCTCCGCCTCCGACCAGATGCTGGGGTCCAGAGCGGCGGAGCGGCTCTACGTCGTCGCTCTCACCACCGACAGCGACGTGATGACGGTCAGCCTCGCCGCCCACACGGAGGAAGGCCTCGCCGCTCTCCTCGCCGGCCCCGGCGACGAGGACGACCCCGACTGGACCGAGTACTTCCGGTGGTGGCCGGACGAGTGGCGGATCGGCGACGACGGCGTCCCGGCGGCTGGTGCCGGTCCACTGGTCGCGCGCAGCCGGGAACTGGCGGACGCGATGGAAGCCGCGCACGACCATGCGCAGTGGCGGACGCGCGCACGCGCCATGCTCGATCGCGCCTTGGGAGACGTGCGCGTGGCCGCCGCACTCGCCGCGATCGACCCCGGGTGGCGGCCCGTGCTCTTCGTCACCGACACCGACGGCGACATGCGGCCCACCGTGCACAGCATCGACGTGCTCAACGCCGGCCACGCGAGCCCGGCTTTTGTCGCGTCAGCACGCGCGTTCTTCTCCGGCCAGGACTGACGGCGCTCGACGGTCGTGCACGGCGACGCCACCGCGATGCCGTTCGGGGCGGGGCGGTTCAGCGGCGCGCCGCGAGCTCAAGCCGACCTGACCGGGTCGACCGGGAGCCTGACGGGAGGATCACTGATCGTGCCTTCGGACGTGCAGTGGGGCGGCGATACTCTGCCTCGGAGGCGCCCATGGAGATCGGACGGTGGAGGGCCGCGCGGCTGATGCGTCAGGCGGCGGAGCCGGGTGGTGAGCCGCGGCTGGCGAAGCTGGCCCGGCGTGCCGCGGCGGGTGGCCCGGAGCTGACGCTGGTCGTCGCGGCGGCGACCAAGGAGGCATATCGCGCGCACCCGCTGCGTGCCTGGTCACGTGACGTGATCCCGCGCGTGTGGGTGCGCAACCGCGATCCCGCGCTCCGCGCCGTCGTGCGGAAGCACGGTCTCCTGCCCGCCGACGGCAGTGCGCGCTGGACGGTCGCGGCGCTGCACGACCGCCTGCTCGACCACTGGGACGAAGGCGCCGAACAGGCGTTGGCCGCGCTGCTCACCGACGCGGACGAGGACGTGCGCTCGGGTGCGCGGAACGCGTGCCGAAGCGCCGCCGAGCCCGTGCTCGGCACCCTGTGGCGGGCGCTCGGCGAGGCGCCGGGGCAGGTCCGCCCGGCGCTGCTGGACGCGCTGTTGAGCAACCCCCGTCCTCTCGGCGGCGTCTCACTCGCCCACGCCTGGCGGTGCTGGATCGACGGGCCTGTACCAGAGCTGTGGACTGTCCTCCGGGAGACCGGGCGGGAGGCACCCGAGGGCGAGGGCGAGGGCGACGAAACATGGCGGCTGAGCAGGCTGGCGCTGGGCACGGCCGCGCCGGACGAGCTGTGCCGCGCCGTCCTGGCCGACAGCACGCCCGAACATGTGCGCCAGATCGTCGTCAAAACCTGCGCGGACCGCGGGCACGTCCCCGACGATGCGGTGGAACGCGCAGCGTACCTGCTGGTCACCGGACGGTACGAGGACTACCGGGCGGCCGACCCGGACGGGGGACTGCTTGCCGCCGCGTACGCGGGCGGACCGGCCGGGCTGCGCGCCCGCGTGGGCTCCGCGGTCGCCGCCGCGGGCGAACTCGACCTGGTGCGGGTCCTGGCCGCGACGAGGCCGCCGCGGGCGATGAGCGTCCGGGAGCGCGGGTTCCTGGGCGGGCGGCTTGCCGCCGAGGAGGCGTGGCCGGAACTGTGGCGGCTCGCCCGCGACCTTCCGCTCGCCGAGGCGATCACGGCGCTCCGGCCCGTCCGGGGGTGGTGCCCGCCCGGCCTGTCCCCCGGCGCGTTCGACCGGCTGCGGACCATGCCGTCCGACCGCGTCCGGGCGGCGCTGTCCTCCCTCGACCTGCCGGGCCCCCTGCGGCCCGTGCACGACATCACCGTCGTCGAGCAGTGCGCCCTGTCACCGGACGGGACGCGCCTCGCCGTCGCGGGCCGCAGCCGCGCCACCGACGACCACCTCCTGCTCGATTACGCCCTGCCGGAGGGAACGGTCGTCGCCTCCTACACCAGCGAGGGCCGCACAGAGCAGTGGCGGAAACTGGTCCACACGGGCGACGCGGTGATCGCGATCGTGGGCCACCCGGCCGGACGGCTGGTCCGGTACGCCGGCGGTGAACGCCTGTGCCTCATCGACCCGCCGCACATCACCGGTCACGTCCGCGACGACATCTGCGCCGCCGTGCTCGCGCCCGACGGGAGCCTGGTCGCCGCGAGCATGCGCGACCTGCACGTCTTCGCACCACCCCACGACGGCACGCGGCGCACCGTCTCGTTCGGCGACCTGGGGCTGGCGGAGGTGTGGGGCTTCGCGCTGGACGTGGAGCCGCAGACCGGGCTGATCGCGGTGGGCGGCTCGATGCCGGCGGTGCTCGACGCGCAGGCCGAGCGGGTGGTCGCACGCGGTGAAGGCGGCCCCTTCAAGGTCGAGGGGCTGGTCTTCACCGCACCGTCCGGCCTGGTCACCACGGGCATGTCCGGCAACCTGCACGGCTGGCGGCTCGCCGACGGCACCCTGCGGCGCGAGGTGTCCGGAACCTACGGCCACGGCGGTTCCGCGCTGACCGCCTTGCCCGCGCACGGCCGGGTCTGGGCCAGGTCGGGGAACGTGTACGTCGACGCCGAGGACCTGCGGCGGACGAGCCCACCGGACGGGGCGCGCCCCGACCCCTTGTCCGTCTGGAGCACGCCGTCCGGCGCGCACTTCGCCGTCGCCGGACTCGACGGGCTCGACGTCCACGGGCGGTACCGGGACCCGGTGGCGCGGCTGCTCGACCGGCCGCTCGCCGACACCGCCCCGAGCGACCTCGCGCGGGCCGACGCGTTCCTCGCCGGCGGGCGCTACGACGGCGACACCGGCGAACTGCTGACCCTGCTGCACATCTGCCTGGAAGAGCGCTACGGCACCGAGATCGTGCTGGGCCCGGCCGTCTCCCCCGGCACCGACACCGACATAGCCCTCGGCCGAAAAACCTGACGGCGACGCCTCACCGGCCGGCACCGCACGCCGCGCGGACCGGGTGGGTTACGACAATTCGCGCACGACCACCCGGCGGATCAGGTGCACGTCCGTCAGGGGTCCCGTGGACGCGGCGAACCCGAACTTGACGGTGTCCGGGAGGGGTTCGGGGGCGCGGAACCTCAGCACCCGCCGGAAGCCTTCGCCGTCCTGGAAGTCGATGTCGACCGTCACCACCGGGTCCGGCTCGGGCGACACCGTGACACGGACGGTCCGTTTCACCCGTTCCAGCAGCTTCTCGGCGCGCGCGGGGGTGACGCCGGCGGGCATCCTCCGCAGATCGCCGTGGAGTCGTCCGGGAAGCGTCGAACGCCGAGTGCCCGCGGTCCTCGCGCTGCTCGCCGTGGCCGCGAGAAAGCAGTACCCTTCGACGCTGTCTCCCGGACCGCGGGCGGTGACGACGTTGGGGCCGGGAGGGGGCGGCCGGAACGCCGTCCCGGCCGGGGAACGCCGGTCACAGCCGAACCCGCGCCTTTCTCCGTCGCCGAAATATTCGCCCAGCACGTCGAGTCCGATACCGAGATATCCGCCGTCGACGCCCGGGACGGTTTGTGCGCCGATTCTGCCGCCCGGCAGCTTCTGGGCGTAGCCGAGGCTTCCGCCGAACGCGCCCGGTGTGGTGAGCCGTCCGGCGCCGTCGGTGAGGAAGAAGGAGATCCCGTCCGCCGGCGCCCGCGTGGTGTTGCCGTACTGCCACTGCTCGAAGGTCACCTCCAGCCCGTCCTCCGCCGGGATCGGCGAGTCGAACATCACGGCGCCGGTCTCTTCGGGGTGGGCGTCGGTGAGCTGGAGATGGCCGCGCGGCGCCGCACCGGCCGGCGGGACGGGGCCGGCGGGGTCCGGGTGGCACCCGCCGAGCGGGTGGTTCGCGGCCTCTTCGACGGGCCCGCCGCGCGAGGCGCCGGTCAGGCAGGCGGCCCCGTATCCGATGAAACGCGGGTCCGCGGCGGCCCCGGTGAACGACTCCTCGACCAGCACCGCGCCCGGAGCCCGGTGCGCCGCCGAGGCATGCCCGGACGACACGACGGCCGCGACGGCACCGATCGCCGCGATGCCGCGAACCATCCCACGTCTCATATCGTCTCTTTCTCGAGTTCGGGTCGAAATCCTGGCCGTTCATGTGACCACGAATTCACGACGGACATCATGCATTACGGCGCTCATGGCGGCCTGCTGGCCAGATCATTACGGAAATGCGGGCCGCGGCATGGCCGGCCCATGACGGCCACCGCCGCCACCGACGAGAGGGCGGCACCACGGTCCCCGGCCGGTGGCGGCACCGGCGATTTCACCGATTTCCATTTCCGAGATTCCGGTTTGAATCGGCATAGGCCGATTCCGGAACGGACGTCGGCGATCGAGAGCAGGACACGAACGCACTCGCCACAACGGCCAGGTCGCGGTCATCATCGCGGCCAGAAAGGATCTCGGACATGTCTCGCATCCGCAAGCGCCTGCGAATACTCGGCGCAGTGGCCCTCAGCATCGTGGCCATGGGCGGTGCCATCACGCCCGCCTCCGCCGCCACCACGATCTACAGCGAGGACTTCTCCGGAGGGCTCGGCACCTTCACCGCCTCCGGCTCCGTCACGACCGGCGCATACGGCGCCCGGATGAGCGGGTCCCCGTGGTCCGACCCGTCCATGACGTCCGCGCCCATCGACCTGACCGGGCACAGCGACGTGACGGTCTCCTACACCCGGGCGGCGTCCGGGCTGGACGTCGGCGAGTCCTTCACCGTGGCCTACTCGGTCGGCGGCGGCACGTTCACGCCGCTGGAGTCGGCGCGCACCGCCGCGGGTGCGGCGTCGTTCCGCCTGCCGGCCTCGGTCGAGGGCAGCGACCTGCGGCTGCGGTTCTCCCTGGACGCCGGCAGCTTCCTGGAGACGCTGACCGTTGACGACGTGCGCGTCGAGGCCGGCGGCGACCAGGAGCCGCCGCCCGGGTCGCTGCCCCCGGTGGACGACGTCACCGCGCCCGGGCCGTACGCGGTGACCGTCGACAGGTCCGCCGGTCCCGGCGACGACGGGTGGCTGGTGTACCCGGCCAACGCCGGCCAGAACGGTGTGGACCATCCGATCTTCGTCTGGGGCCCGGGCGCGGGGTCCGGCCCCGCCGACTACGAGGACATGCTGCGCCAGTGGGCCTCCCACGGGTTCGTCGTCTACAGCGAGGTCTCCTCCAGCAGCGGCGACTACATGGTCGACGCCCTCGACTGGCTGGAGAGCCAGAACGCCGCGCCGAGCAGCCCGCTGTACCAGGATCTCGACACCTCCGAGGTGGCCTTCGGCGGCCATTCCCGCGGGTCGATCGGAACGTTCGACGCGGCCGGCGAGCCGCGGCTCGAGACCACCATCCACGTGGCCGGCGGCTCCTTCGACGGCGACGGCCCGGAGAGTCTCCGGAACCCGACCCTCTACATCGGCGGTGACGAGGACTTCGCGACCGCGAACATGGAGCGCGACTACACCAACACCGATGTGCCGGTGTGGTTCAACATCCTCGACAACACCGACCACATCTACGCCACCCGCAATGGTCAGCACATCATCACCGCGTGGCTGCGGTGGCACCTGGCCGACGAGGAGTTCCGCCGCACGGAGGACTTCCTGAGCTCCGGCTGCACCTTCTGCGGCCTCGGCGAGGTCGAGTACAAGAACTGGTGACAGCGCGGTTGACACCGTGGTGACCGGCCGGTGCCATGTGCGACGCACAAGCGCGGCCACGAGGACGCGGGGGCGGCTTCGCCCCCGCGTCTTCGCGTCGCGGCCTCGGCTATCGGGCGAAGGCCTGGAGTTCGGCGGCTCGGACTAGGCCGGCCCGGGGGGAGGCGGTGGTGCAGTCGGTGTCGGAGCGCGGGTCGTTGTCCTGCTCGCCCGCGTAGGCGGGGGAGCCGGTGCACTGGCTGGAGACCACCTGCAGCCGCAGGTGCGTCGCGGTGAAGTCGCGGGTGTCGAACGAGCGCAGGGCGATGTCGGGTGCCGTGGGTCGCGGCCGGTCGGCGGGGAAGGCGTCGTCCGGGCTGGTGTAGACGGTGCGGTACGAGGTGTTCTGCGAGCAGTCGGCCTTGGTGGAGTCGCAGGCCAGCAGCCGGAAGGCACGCAGAGCGGTGAAGCGGTTCTGGGAAGTGTCGGGGCCCTCCGGGTCACCGGCCACCGTGGGGCGCAGCATCGCGCTGACCTGGACCCGGCCGATCCTGACCGGGCGGTCGCCGGCCAGGTCGACGGTCACCTGGCGGCCGGCGGCCGGGGCCTCGACCGACTGCCAGTTGGTCGCCTCGGTCTCGTCCAGCAGCGCCTGGTGCGACAGGCCGTCGCCGGTGGCGGTGGCGCCGTTGGCGCTCGCGGCCTGGTTGCGGTGCATCGCGACCGGCAAGGTGCGCCGTGCCCCTCTGATCGTGGCGGTGAACTTCTTGTGGCCGACGCCCTCGCCGACCGCGACGAAGGAGTAGCGGCCGGGTGCAATGGAGAAGGCGGCGCCGAGCGGGGTCGCCGGGTCGGTGTCGGCCACCGGGACGGCGCGGGCCTCGTAGTCGCCCACGTACAGCCGGACCTTCGCGTCCTCGGCGTCGCCGCGTGGTTCGAGCGTGACCCTGGTGTTGCGCGAGAGCGGGGAGGCGAAGCTCGGCGTGGGGTCGGCGTCGGCGGGGCCGTTGCTGGCGGCGGCCTCGCCCAGGCCGTGCTGGGCGAAGACCTTCCACATCATCGCCTGGTTCTTGCCGCCGAAGCGGATGTCGTCGGCGGCCAGCAGGGCGTTGCGGTGGTCGACGTAGCTGACCGCTCCGGTGGCCATCAGCAGGAGCGCGTCGAACGACAGCTGCGCCCACCGCCTGTTCCCCGGGCATTTGTCCACCGGCACCTCCCCGTCGGCGCATTTGCGCTGCAGCGCCGCGTTGCCGTCGCCGTACCGCCGGACGAAAGCCTGACGCAGGTCGAACTGGGTGGCGGTCCAGATCTCACCGTCGGCGTGGACCTGGGTGCCGGTCAGGTCGTAGCCGAGATCGCTGTAGTTGAGCGGGCTGCGGCTCATGTCGTAGTTGCGGATTCCGGCGCGCGGTTCGCCGGTGACGTACCCGCCGATGACGTACGGCGTCCGGCCGGGAGAGCGCAGCCCGTACTCGCTGAGGTACTCCATCGCGAGCAGGTCGGACGTGCTCTCGTTCATGGCCCCGGCCTGGGGCCCGTTCCATCCGGTGTCCGGCCCGGCGACCATGCGGCCGGAGATGGCGTGGCCGTACTCGTGCCCGATGACGGTCATGTCGAAGTCGCCGTCGACGCACGGCGGGTAGAACGCGCCCGCGATCGGCTGCCACAGGTACATGTTGGTGATGGCGGCGACGCCGTCGGGCGGTGTGATCTGGTTCGCGTTGTCGCGGATGGCGGGGAACCTGGCGCCGGCCTGCGCGTTGCCCTGCTCCGGGTCGCCGCCCAGGCCGCCGCGGTCGCCGTTGTCGACCTGCATGTTCCAGGCCGACTCGGTGAAGCCGAGCCGGTAGGACCAGTCGTGCATCCGGTTGTGCTGGACGAACAGGTTGGACATGGCGGCTTCGACGTCGGCCTCCTGCGGGCTGTCCAGCGTCGCCGGGTCGCATTTGCTCGTGTGCCACTGGTTGGCCCAGGGGTAGGTGTAGTTGCGGTCCGGCTTGGACGCGTTGGTGCGGGTGCCGACGGTGAAGGGGTCGTCGCTCGCGCGGTTCTCGTACGTCCTGGCCGCGTTGCCCAGGCTGGTGGTGGTGGACGCGCCGGTCGCGGGGTCGGCGTCCCACGGCAACCCGCTGGAGGGGTCGCCGCCCACGACCATGTTGCATCCCGCCGCGGGGACGAAGCACCAGGCCTGCCGGGTGTCACGGGACGAGTAGTCGCCGGGCGGGGTGGCCGGGAAGGCCGACCAGCGCGGGTCGTCGCCGTCGTGGTCGACGAGGTTCTCCCGCACGAGTACCGCGCCGGAGCGGGCGTCGACGTAGGACGTGACCGCCTTGGGCTCCGTTCCGGAGGAGTCCATGAGGACGACCTGGTAGGCGCTGCGGACGCCCTCGGGGGTGGGGACGGCGACGAGCCGCACCCTGCGGACGTCGCCTGCGGAGACGGCCATGCCCGCGTCGCGGCCGGCGGCGGCCACCGCGTCGTCCTTGGAGAGCGTCGCGGGCGCTGGGGGCTCGTCGTCACGGGACAGCGTCGAGGTGACCGAGACGACCTTGCCGCCGGTCACGCCGACCGCCACCAGCCCGTCGTGGCCGGCGGGCAGATCGCCGAAGCGCTGGCGCAGCAGCACCGCGGCGCCCTCGCCGATGGGGTTGACGGCGACCTTCTCAAGGTCGGCCACGGCGGCGGCGTCCAGGCCGAACAGGTCCCGATGGCCGGCCAGGTAGGCGCGCGCGGCCTTCTCGGGGTCGTCGGCGAGCCCGGCGGCCAGGGGGCCGGTTCCGGTCACCGAGGCGGGGGTGCCGAGCCTGTTCCAGCGCACGGTCGCGCCGCGGGCGGCGCTCTCCTGCCGGGTGGTGGGCGCCAAGCGGCCGGTGCGGGCGTCCTTGTCGGGCAGTTCGGTGTGTTCGCCCGGGGGCTGGGAGCGGGGAGTTCGTGTCTCGGCTTGTCCGGGGACCGTGAGTCCCGATGTGAGGAGTGTTCCGGCGACCGCGAGCGCGGTCGCGGCGATCCAGCGTGTCCTGGGCACCTTTGCCTCCTGGATGCGGGCGGACGACCCGTGGGGGGATCGGCCGGTTGATCACCCGCCGCTTCACGAGACAAGCACCGCACCAGGAGCACAACTATGGCGATTTAAGACACGAAGCATGCATCAGTGGGGGGCGATCCTCGCCGTTGACAGGGGCCGCTTCACATGGATGCAGTGACCACACGGCCGCGCCCGTGGGCATCGGGCCTTCGTGGGGCCCTTCAGGGGTTCTGGAGGAGGCGGTCCAGGATGTGGGCGGGGAGTGTGGCGGGGCGGCCGGTGACGAGGGCCCTGGCCTCGGCTTCGGGGAGGCCCGCGCCGGTGGTGAGGACTTCGATGGCGTGGTCGTCGGGCAGGAGGTTCAGGAAACGTGTGGTCGCGGCGGCTCGGCTTTCGGGGGTCAGGGTGCCGTGGACGCGCAGGCGGGCTATGCCGCCGTCGGGGTAGACGTCCAAGCGGACGTGGGTCACGGGGGCCGTGGCCGCCGAGCGGAGGTGATGGCGGGTGTCGGGCTGCAGGCGGGTCTTCGGGATGAGGTCCACGCGGGTGTCGTCCCGTGCGTCGATGCCCGTGAGGGAGGCCCAGCCGGGGGCGTTGCCCACGTAGTAGGACGTGTCGATCTCCACGCGGTGGACGTGGGCGCGGCCGGCGAGCGCGACGGTGACGTGGTCGTTTCCGTCGTCGCGGCGGCGGGCGTTCTCCCAGCCGTCGCCCATGAGCCGTGACCGTCCGGGCAGGAGGATGTTGCGCGGTGAGCTGTAGAACATGTTGGAGCAGTCCACGACGTCGCCGCCGGACTCCAGCGCCGCAAGGTCGACGGTGCCGTCCATGAGGCGGGGGTCGGGTACCGGCTCGCCGTGGACGCGGAACCGCGCCACGCCCCCGTCGGGATAGATGGTGAGGCGGACGTGGGTGAAGCGGTGGGGGTCGGTGACCGGGAACGGGTTCTCCGTGTCGCCCTTGATGGGTGATCTGCCGACGAGCGTCACCCAGGTCGCCCGATGCAGCTCCTCGGGTGAGGGGTAGCCCTCGGCGCTGGTCGCCTCCACGGAGGCCAGGGGCGGGTAGTTGCCCTTGAACCAGGCGGTGTCGATGACGACGCCCTTCACCACGCCGGGTACGCCGAGGCGCACGATCGCGTGGTCGCCGCCGGTGCCCGGTTCGCGGCGGCGGCGCGTCTCCCAGCCGTCGTAGGTCTTGCCCTTGTGCCCGAAGTCCTCGGCGGAGAAGACGGCGGGTCCGGGTTTGATGAGGTTCTCGCGCTCGGCGAAGAACTCGTCGTTGGCGAAGACGACGCCGGCGGCGAGGTCCCGGCAGGCGAGGTCGGGCAGGGCGGTGAAGCCGATGGCATCGGACGTCATGCTTCTCCTCTCGTCAGGAGCCGGCCGCGCGGCTCCCCGGCGATGTCGACCGGTGCGCCGCGCAGCCAGGTGGCGCGCACGGTGCCGGTCAGCGGGCAGCCGTCGTACGGGGAGATCCGGTTGCGGTGGTGCAGGCGCCGGACGTCCACGGTGAACGCTTCGTCGGGGGCGAAGACGCAGAAGTCGGCCTGGTGGCCCAGGGCGATCCGCCCCCTGCGGAGACCGGCCTGCCGCGCGGGACGTTCGGCCGTCCAGCGGACGACGTCGGTGAGCGGGTGGCCGCGGCGGCGGGCCTCGGTCCACACGGCGGGCAGGACCACCTGGAGGGAGGCGATGCCGCCCCAGGCCTCGCCGAAGTCGCCGGTGTCGAGACGCTTCAGCTCCGGTGTGCAGGGCGAGTGGTCGGAGACGACCATGTCGATCGTCCCGTCGGCGAGGCCCTGCCACAGCAGTTCGCGGTTGCGGGCCTCCCGGATGGGCGGGCAGCACTTGAACTGGGTGGCGCCGTCGGCGATCTGCTCCGCCGCGAACGTCAGGTAGTGGGGGCAGGTCTCCACGGTGATCCGGACGCCGTCGCGCTTGGCGGAGCGGATCATCGGGAGGGCGTCCGAGCTGGACAGGTGCAGGATGTGCGCGCGTGCGCCCGTCGACCGCGCCAGCCCGATGACCCGGGCGATGGCGAGGTTCTCGGCGGCGCGGGGGCGGGACGCCAGGAAGTCGCGGTATCCGGGGCCGTGTGCGGCCGGCGCCCGGTCGACGGCGTGGGAGTCCTCGGCGTGGACGATCATCAGCGCGTCGAGGCCGCGCAGCGCCCGCAGCGCCCGGCGGAGGTCGTCGCCGGTGAGGGGCGGGAACTCCTCGACGCCCGAGTGCAGCAGGAACGCCTTGAAGCCGAACACCCCGGCCTCGTGCAGCTCCGGGAGGTCCTGCAGGTTGCCGGGGACGGCGCCGCCCCAGAAGCCGACGTCCACCCAGGCCCGCGCCGCGGCGGTCTTGCGTTTGACGTCGAGCGCGTCGGCGTTCACGGTCGGGGGGATGCTGTTCAGCGGCATGTCGATGATCGTGGTGATGCCGCCGGCGGCGGCGGCGCGGGTGGCCGTGGCGAATCCCTCCCACTCGGTGCGGCCGGGGTCGTTGACGTGGACGTGGGTGTCGACCAGGCCCGGCAGGAGGACCTCGTCGTCGCCGAGTTCCACGGTCCGGGACGCCGCGGGCGCCGAGTCCGGCGGGTCGATCGCGACGATCACGCCGTCCCTGACCCCGACGCAGCGGGGCGCCTCGCCCTCGGCGGTGATCGCCCGCGGGGCGCGGATGAGGAGATCGAGTTCGGTCATGCGTCGCCTCCGGGGCGGGCGAGGCCGAGGTCCGCGGCGAGCCGCGCCGCCAGCCGTTCCAGCAGCGGCCCGGCCTCGGTCATGCTGCGCCGCCGGTCGGGTTCGAGGTCGCTGAGGGCGTAGACGCGGGAGATCCCGGCCGCGGCGAGGTCGGGCGCGGCCAGGGTCGTGCGCCCCGCGACGGCGGCCACGGGGACGCCGGCCCGTGCGGCGGCCGCGGCGACGCCGGCGGGGGCCTTGCCGCTGAGGGTCTGCTCGTCCAGCGAGCCCTCGCCGGTGATCACGAGCCTGGCTCCGCGGAGCCGGTCGGCGTAACCCACGAGTTCGAGGACGATGTCGATGCCGGGACGCGGTGCCGCGCCCAGCAGGGCCAGCGCCGCGAACCCCACTCCTCCCGCGGCGCCCGCTCCCGGGGTGGCCGCGTGGTCGGCGCCGGTGGCGCGGGCCACCTGCGCGGCCCAGCGGGCCAGCGCACGGTCGAGGACGGCGACGTCGCCGGGGCCGGCCCCCTTCTGCGGGCCGTAGACGGCGGCCGCGCCCCGCGGGCCCAGCAGGGGGTTGTCGACGTCGCAGGCCACGATGAACTCCGTGTCGGCGATCTTCGGGTGCAGGCCGCGCAGATCGACCTCGGCGACGTCGAGGAGGCCCGCTCCCCCGCGCTCGACGTCGCGTCCGTCGTCCCGCCGGACGCGGGCACCGAGCGCCTGCGCGAGGCCGGCGCCTCCGTCGGTGGACGCGCTGCCGCCGAGTCCCAGCACGACGGTGCGCGCTCCCGCGTCCAGTGCCGCCCGCACGACCTGGCCGGTGCCGCGGCTGCCTGCGCGGAGGGGGTCGAGCCGCCCGCCGGGCAGCCGGGACAGGCCGGAGACGTCGGCCATCTCGACGACGGCGACGCCGTCGCGCAGCGCGAACGCGGTGGTGACCGGTTCGCCGGTGGGGCCTTCGGCGATGACCGGGACGCTGCGGAAACCCGCGGACAGCGCGGCGTCGACGGTTCCGTCGCCGCCGTCGGCCACGGGCAGTTCGACGACGTCCAGGCCGGGGGCGGCGACGCGCAGGCCGGCCGCGACGTGCCCGGCGACCCGCCGGGCGGTCAGGCTTCCCTTGAACTTGTCGGGGGCGACGACGACATGGCTCATGGCGGGTCCTCAGCAGAAGCCGGGGACGCTGAGCCAGGCCTGCCCGGCGTCCGGGGCGTCGTCGCGGGTCACGGTGGCCTCGATCAGGCCGTACGGGCGGTCGGCCGCGATGTAGACCTCGCCGGGGTTCTCCAGGCCGAACGGCGACAGGTCGACCTCGAAATGATGTTTGTTCGGCGCGGAGAAGCGGATCTCGGCGACCTCCGGGTGACGTTCGAGCACGGCGCTGCCCATGGCGTACAGCGACTGCTGCAGCGCGAGGCTGTGGACGTCGGCGAACCGCTCCAGCAGCACCGAGCGGATCGAGGCGTGGCATTCGTCGAAGTCGACGTCCGTGCCGCCGTAGCGCCATCTGGCCACCAGCGACGTGGCGAGGACGCGGTCGGTGGTCTCGGCGAGCGTGGTGTACTCGTCCTTGAGGAACCCGGAGAACTCCGATCCGGTGGTCTTGGCGATCACGAGGTCCTGGAGGCCGGACACGACCCAGGCCCGCCGGGCGGCGCCCTGGCCCGCGACCGTGACGACCGTGGTGCGGGTGTCCCCGCCGCGCCGGACGAACGCGTGGTCATGGCCGGCCCCTCCGGACGGGATGCGGTCCCAGGCGTACTCCTCGATCTCGATGCGGGCGCCGTCGGCGGCGGGGACCTGCGCGACGAAGTGGTCGGCGAGGGCCAGGCCGAACTCCTCGATCGCGCCGACGCCCCGCTTGGCGAAGGCGAACACGGTGTTCTTCTGGGTGTCGGTCGGCAGGACGCCGGACTGGTCGCCGGGGTCGTGCGCGGCGGCGAAGTCTCCGCGCAGGGAGGTCGACACGTTGAGGTCGCGTATCTCGTGCCGGGCGGTCTCGCGGCGGACGCGGAAGACCCGGTTCTGCGCCTTGCCGTACTGGTTGGGGCCCAGGACGATGCCCATGGGATCAGCTCCCTCGGTAGGTGGAGTGGGCGGAGGGGCTCATGAGCCGATGACCTTCCGCAGGCGCAGCAGGGCGATCTTGCGAAGTTCCCCGGCGACGACCCGCCGCTCGGTCTCGTCGTCGTTGCCGAGGCGGGCGCGGGCGGCGTCGAGGACGTGTTCGGCGTCCAGCCCCGTGGCGCAGATGAGGAACACCCGGCCGAAGCGCTCCTCGTAGCGGCGGTTGGCCTCGGCGAGGGCCGCCTGGACGCCGGTGTCGCCGCCGACCCCGGACTGCTCACCGCGCGACCAGCGGGCCCGGGTCCCGGCTCCGGCGGGACGCTCCCCGATCCTCGGGTGCGCGGCGAGGGCCTGTTCGATCTCGTCGGGGGCGAGTTTCCGGGCGGCCGTGCCGGCGTGTTCGAGGAGCGCGTCCAGATCGGTGTAGGGCCGGGCGGACAGCAGGGCGTCCGCCCATGCGGGTACATCGAGGCAGGCCAGGAGCGACTTCCGCGCCTGCGCGTCCGGCAGCGCGTTGAACCGGTGGAGGCCGATGGCCTCGTCGGGGGACTCTGCCCGGGGTCTCATGCAGGCAGGCTAGCCGCCGCCGTCGCCGCCGCCGTCTCCGGTCAGAGGTCGTTGCCCGCGTAGGAGAGGTTGAAGCTCTTGTTGACGAGGGGGAAGTCGGGGACGATCGTGCCGGTCAGGGCGACGGGCAGGGCGGGCCAGTTGAAGAAGGACGGGTCGACGATCTTGGTGCGGGTGAGGGAGCCGTCCCGCGCCAGTTCGACGCGGTGGACGATGGTGCCGCGCCAGCCCTCGACGACGCCGGCGCCGGAGACGGGGCCGTCGAGCGGGGCCAGCGGCGGCCAGTACGTGACGACGCCCGGGGACATGCCGTACGCAAGGTCCTCGATGATCGCGGCGGAGACGGCGATCTCCTGGGCGCGGACCTGGAAGCGGGCGAGCACGTCGCCGGTGGTCCGGGTGGCGACGCCGAGGGCGGGCCGCAGGTCGGTGAACGGGTGGTCGCGGCGGGCGTCGGCGTCGACGCCGCTCGCGCGGGCGACGTAGCCGAGCGCGCCCAGGTCGCGGGCGGCCTGGACGGGCAGTTCCGCGGTGCCGGTGAAGCGGTCGGCGACCACGGTGTGGGAGAGGGCGAGGCCGGCGAGCTCGGCGGCGTCCTCGGCGATGGCGGCCAGCCGCGCGGGGGCGGGGACGGTGCGCATGGCGGCGCCGCCGAGCACGATCCCGCCGCGCAGGAGGCGGTGGCCGGTGACCTCGCGGTTGAGGCGCAGCAGGTGTTCGCGGATGCGGCCGAACTGGGAGTTGAGGACGGAGTGGCCCACGTCGTTGCACAGGGCGCCCAGGTCGGTGACGTGGTTGTAGAGGCGTTCGAGTTCCAGGAGCAGCGCCCGCATCCGCTGCGCGCCCGGAGAGACCTCGACGCCGGTGGCCTCCTCGACGGCCATGCAGAACGCGAGGGTGTGCCCGACGGTGGTGTCGCCGCTGACGCGTTCCGCCAGCGGCACCGCGTCGGCGGGGGCGCGGCCGTGGAACAGCTTCTCCAGGCCCCTGTGCACGAACCACAGCCGTGCCTTCAGCTTGAGGATGCTCTCGCCGACGACCGAGAACCGGAAGTGGCCGGGTTCGATCATCCCCGCGTGGACGGGCCCGACCGGGATCTCGTACACGCCGGCGCCCTCGACGTTGACGAACGGGTAGGGCCCCTCCGGGTCGCCGAACTCCGGCGCGGGACCGGCGTCGTCCCGCATCGGGTACCAGCCGCGGGGCCAGTGGTGATGCCGGACGAGACGGCGCGGCAGCGGATGGTCCTCGGGGACGATCCCGTACAGGTCGCGCATCTCCCGTTCGAAGCGTCCGGCGGGGAAGCTGACCGCGGCCAGGCTCGGGACGGCCGGGGCGTCCGGGTCCAGCCGGACGTGCAGTTCGGTGCGCCGGTCCGGGGACGCGGCGGTGAACAGGTACACCACCCGCAGCGCGCCGGGGTCGTGGTGGGCGGCGACCAGCGCGAGCCGGTGCCCGTCGTCCAGGAGCGCCGCGGCCCGTGCCGGGAGCGCACCGGCGTCGATGCCGGTGATCGTGCGGGGCGGGACGGCGGGCCGGTCGCCCGCGGGCCGGTCGTCGCTGCTCATCGGGACACCTCCTTCAGAAGGCCGTGAGGATCTCGGCGGCGGCGTCCAGCAGCGGCCGCAGCGGCCACGCGGTGACGCCGATGACTGCGCAGGCGGCGAGTCCGGCGCCCAGCGCCGCGGTGAGCGCGAACGGCGGTTTCAGGCCGGTCGGGATCGTGGCCGCTCCGGGGCCGTCCGGACGGGAGCCCAGCAGCATCCCCGCCATCCGCGCGGAGACGGCGGCCATGATGAGGAGTGTCAGGACCAGGGCGATCGTCACCGCCCAGCCGAGCCCGGCGGAGAACCCCGCGCGCACCATGGCGATCTCCCCGGCGAACAGGGTGAACGGCGGGAATCCGAGCAGGGCCAGAAGGCCGGCGCCCAGCGCGGCGGCGAGCACGGGGGCCCGGCCGCCGAGGCCGCGGACGGCGTCGATGCGGCTGGTGGCCAGGGCCTGGTGGACGCGTCCCGCGGCGAGGAACGAGACCGCCTTGGCCAGCCCGTGGCCGAGGATGTGCAGCAGCACCGCGCCCATGGCCAGGCGCGTCCCGATCGCGGCGCCGAGGGCCAGCAGGCCCATGTGCTCGATGCTGGAGTAGGCGAGCATCCGTTTGAGGTCGCGCTGGCCGAGCAGCAGCGCGGCGGCCACCGCCACCGAGGCCAGCGCGACGATCAGGAGCAGCGTCCGGGCGAAGCCGGTGCCGAGCGCGATGTCGGCGATCACCTTCACCCGCAGGACGGCGTACAGCGCCACCGACAGCAGCACACCCGACATCAGCGCGGAGACCGGCGCGGGCGCCTGGCTGTGCGCGTCGGGCAGCCAGGCGTGCAGCGGCGCGAGCCCGGCCTTGGCGCCGAAGCCGATGATCAGCAGCGCCACGGCGATCCGGGTGACGCCGGGGTCCAGGGCGGCGGCGTGCTCGGCCAGCCTGACCCAGTCCAGCGCGCCGGACGACGGGACGTGCGCGTGCCGCGCCGCGAAGTGCAGCAGGACGATGCCGAGCAGGGCGAGCCCGATCCCGGCCGAGCAGATCACCACGTACTTCCAGGCCGCCTCGGTGGCGTTGCGGGTGCGGCGGTGCCCGACGAGGAACGCCGTCACGATCGTGGTGGCCTCGACCGCGACCCACAGCACGCCGAGGCTGGAGGCCAGCACGGCCAGCGCCATCGCGGCCACGAACGCCTGCGTCAGCACCCCGTACCGGCGCATGTCGGCGGGCGTGGCGTGGCCCGCCGCCCGCTCGGCCTCCAGGTATGAGGGGCTGGCGAGCATCGCCAGCAGCGCCACGGCGCCGATCACGATCAGCATGAAGGCGGTGAGGGCGTCGGCGCGCAGCAGCCCGCCGAGGCCGGTCCGCGGCCGGTCGACGGCCAGTAGGGCCAGCCACACCGCCGCGGCCAGCACGCCGGCCGCCGCGGCCGAGGCCAGCCACGCCGTGCCGCGCCGCCAGCCGAACGCGGCGTATGCGGCGGCGGCCAGCGCGGGCACGCCGACCGGGGCGATCAGCAGGGTCGTCGTCATCAGTCGTGCAGCTCCCGCAGGTCGTCCAGGTCGCTGTCGCCGAACGCGGCGCGGATGCGGGCGGTGAGGATCTGCAGCACCAGCACCGCCAGCAGCACGTCCAGCGACACTCCGAGCTCCACGATGAGCGGCACGCCCGAGGTGGTGAGGAACGCGACGGCGGTGATGCCGTTGTCCATCATCAGGAACCCCGCCACCTGGGACAGCGCGCGTCGCCGGGTCACGAGCAGGAAGAAGCCGAGCAGCACCACCGTGAGCGCCACCGGGACGGCGCGGGTGGCGGGCGACGGCGACAGCGCGATCACGGGACGCATCACGGCGAACGACAGCAGTGCCAGCAGCGCGGCGGCGACCAGCGAGGACGCCACGTTCACCAGCGGCTCGGTCTCCCGGAACGCGCCGCCGGCCCGCATCGCCCGCCGCAGCATCAGCGGCAGGACGGCGCCGCGCAGGACGGCGATGCCGGCGGCCAGCGCGATCGTCCCCGCGTGGCCCTCGTACACGCCGAGCACGGCGACCAGGGCACCCAAGGCGGCTCCCTGGACGGCGAACAGCCGGACGATGGCCGCCAGGTCGCGCCGCCACAACGCGAGGACGCCCGCCAGCAGCAGCGCGCTGCACGACACGTCGAGGAGCTGGACGTAGAGGGTCTCGCTCATGGGGCGGCCAGGAAGAAGGACGCGGCGACGGCCAGCAGCGCCAGCAGGAACGACCCGGCGAGCAGCTCGGGCACGCGGAACATCCGCAGCTTGGCCATGAACACCTCGCCGGCGGCGAGCAGGCCGCCCAGGACCACGGCCTTGGCGGCGAACGCCGCCACCGCGACCGGCAGCATCGCCATCGAGGTCCCGGCGATGCCCCAGGGCGCGAAGAGGCCGGCGAACAGGCCGAGCAGCACCGTCAGCCGCATCGCCGACGCCCACTCGACCAGTGCCAGGTCCGGCCCGGAGTACTCCAGCACCATCGCCTCGTGGATCATCGTCAGTTCGAGGTGGGTGGACGGGTTGTCCACCGGGATCCGGCCCGTCTCGGCGATGGTGACCACGGCCAGTGCGACCGCCGCGAGCAGGCTCACCGGGGAGATCACCAGCAGCGGCTCGTGCAGGGTGGCGGTGACGATCGCCCCCAGGTTGGTCGAGCCGACCCGCGCCGACAGCGCGAACACCGACAGCAGGATCGTCGGCTCCACCAGCGCCAGCACGACCATCTCGCGGCTGGCGCCCATGCCGCCGAACGCGGTGGCGGTGTCCAGGCCCGCGAGCGCGAGGAACACGGTGCCGAGCGCCAGCAGCGCGGCCACCGCGAACAGGTCGGCCGTCCCGTCCAGCGGCGAGGCCGTGGTCACGATCGGGACCACCGCGCTGACGACCAGCGCCGTGCCCGCCAGCACCAGCGGCGCCGCGCGGAACAGCACACCGGTCCCGTGCGGGGTGATCGGCTCCTTGCGCAGCAGCTTGCGCAGGTCACGCCACGGCTGCGCGACGCCCGCGCCGGCCCGTCCCTCAAGGCGGGCCCGGACCTGCCGCATGAACCCGACCAGCAGCGGCGCGCCGAACGCGACCAGCGCCACCTGGGTGACCGCCCCGACGACCCCGGCCGCGCTCACCGCGTCACCGCCAGCAGGATGAGCATGCCGGTGAAGGCGTAGAAGCCGTATCCGACGTAGCGGTGGACGCTGCCGTTGGCCAGGGGCCGGGCCGCCCGCCCGACCCAGGCGACCGCCGCCAGCACCGGCCGGTACAGGCGGTGCTCGATCCGGTCGCCGACCGTCGTCCGGTAGCGGACGCTGTCGACCAGGTAGGCCGACTCCTTGACGGGTGTGACGTCCAGGTCGGTCTCGGGGGCCAGCACGTCGTCGAACACCCGCACCAGCGGCTCGGCGAACGAGGTCGCGGTGTACTCCATCCGCGCCGTAGCGGGCCCGGCACCGCAGTCCCACAGCCTGGCCCGGCGGCGGGCGCGGCGGGTCGTGACCGCCCGGAGCACCGCCATCAGCACGACGACCGCCACCAGCAGCGCCACGGTGATCAGCAGCGGGGACATGGTGCTCGGCATCCCGGCCGGCCGGAGCGTCACCGGGCCCGTGACGGGGTCGCCGCCCGGTCCCGCCACCGCCGCCGCGACGCCGGCGGCACGCGAGAGGCCGCCGGCCACCAGGCCCGGCGCCAGCGCGGCGGCGACGCAGGCCAGCGCGGCCAGGACCATTCCGGCGATCATCGCCGGGGAGCTCTCGCGGGCCCGCTCGGCGGCGGCGCTGCGGGGACGCGCCAGGAACCCGACGCCGAACGCCTTGACGAACGCGGCGATCGCCAGCCCCGCCGACAGCGCCACCACCGCGACCGCGACCGGCATGGTGACGGCCGCGAGCGTCCCGCCCTCGGGCAGTGCGTGGACGAGGCTCTGCAGCAGCAGCCATTCGCTGACGAAGGCGCTGCCCGGCGGCAGCGCCGACGCCATCAGCGCCCCGATCCCGAACAGCGCGGTCGTGGCCGGCATCGGCGAGCGCAGGCCGCCGAGGGCGTCCAGGTCCCGCGTGCCGGTGGCGTGCAGCACCGACCCGGCCGCGAGGAACAGCAGCGTCTTGAAGCCCGCGTGGTTGACCACGTGCAGCAGCGCGGCGGTCAGCGCGAGCGCCGCGATGGCGCGGGCGCCGGACACCGACAGCAGGCCCGCCGCGCCCACGCCGATCAGGACGAGACCCATGTTCTCGCAGGTCGAATAGGCCAGAAGCCGTTTCATGTCGGTGGCGACCACGGCCTGGAGGACCCCGTACAGGGCCGAAACGCCGCCGGAGGCCAGCACCACCAGCCACCACCACGCGGGTCCGCCGCCGAGCAGGTCCAGCCCCACCCGGACGATCCCGTACACGCCCATGTTCACCATCGCCGCGCTCATCAGCGCGGACACGTGGCTGGGCGCCTCGGGGTGGGCGCGCGGCAGCCAGACGTGCAGCGGCACGATGCCCGCCTTCGAGGCGAACCCGGCCAGCGTCGCCACGAACACCGCGCTCCGCACGGCCGGGGAAAGCCCTTCCGCCGCCGCCCGGAGCCGCTCGAAGGACTCGCCGTGCGACGCGGCGGCGAACCCGGCCAGGCCCGCCATGATCGCGATCAGTCCCAGGTGGGTCATCACCGCGTACCACAGGCCGGCCTCGCCCACCGACGCGCGCCGCCGGTGCTCGGCCACCACGAGCAGCAGCGACGTGACCGCCATGAGCTCCCAGGCCAGCAGGAACGTGCTCACGCTGGCCGCCGCGGGCACCAGCAGCATCGCCACCACGAACAGCGGAAGCATGGCCTGCACGGCCCGTCCGTCCAGGCCCGGCGCGTCGTCCGTCCCGTCGCGGGCCGGACGCGTGTAGCCGATCGCGTACACGGCGGCGCACACCGCCACGGCGCCGGTGACGGCGATGAACAGTCCGCTCAGCGGGTCGACCGCCAGGCGGACGCCGGCCAGGGGCAGCAGGTCCGGCAGCCACACCGACCAGGGGTGCCCCGCCATCGCCGCGAGGCCCGCGACGACCGCGGCGGCGCCCGCGGCGGCGGTCCCTCCCCCGGCGGCGGCCGGGCGGGCACGGCGCGGCAGCAGTGCCCCGGCGGCGGCGAGCAGTCCCAGACCCAGGGCCGCGCAGAACGCGGCACCGGTCACAGTCGTCATCGGCCGGTGAGCCCCCGCAGCGCGTCCACGATCGCCTCCGGCTCCGGCGGGCAGCCCCGCACCTCGACGTCGACGGGGACCACGTCGTGCACGGCGCCGACCACCCCGTACGCGTCGGCGAACACCCCGCAGCCGCGGGCGCAGTCGCCCAGCGCCACCACGACCTTCGGCTCCGGCACCGCTTCATGGGTGCGGCGGAGCGCCATCTGCATGTTGCGCGTCACCGGCCCGGTCACCAGCAGCGCGTCGGCGTGCCGGGGCGAGGCCACCAGGCGCGCCCCGTACCGCTCGGCGTCGTGGACGGGCCCGAACGCCGAGGCGATCTCGACCTCGCAGCCGTTGCACGACCCGGCGTCCACGTGGCGGATCTGGACCGACCCCCGCAGCTCGGCCGCGCGTTCGGGCACGGCGCCCTCGGGACGCGGAGGCGGAGGCTCGGCGACCCGCCCGGTCCTCATGATCTTGCGGAGTAGATCCTTCACCCGGTTCCCGACGTTGCGACGGCAGAGCTGCGACCCGCGCAGGAAAACTAGCGTCCTGCGCAATTGCCAATATTAGCAATCGATGAGGTATGAGCGGGACACGGTCGCCCGAGGGCGGTGACGGCCGCGGCTCGTCGCCGGACGCGCTACCCGGACGGGCGTTCCCGGCCCGCCGGCGCGCCGCCGGAGCGCAGGTCGTCCAGGAGCTCCGCCTGCCCCGCGAGCACGCCGGTGAGGATCGACCGCGCGACGGCGAGGAGATCCGCGACCTGTGGGCTGGTCAGCGAGTAGACGACCGTCGCCCCCTCCTTGCGGGAGACGACCAGCCCGGCCCGGCGCAGCACGGCGAGCTGCTGGGACAGGTGCGCCGGCTCGATCCCGACCTCCGGCAGCATCTCGGCGACCGCGTGGTCGCGCTCGCTCAGCAGCTCCAGCACCCGGATCCGGGCCGGATGCCCCAGCGTCTTGAAGAACTCTGCCTTGAGCTGGTAGAGCGGAGTGCTCACGGCGGGCGGCCCCTCACAGGGTTTCCGCAGCGGCCGGCGCGGTGGCACGGAACGAACCACACTCCGGCGCCCTGCTGGACGGATCGTTGTTTACGACGTTGGCAATTGCCAATTCTAGCAACGCCGCCGGAGCACCCGCGGGCGATCCATGACAGGATGGAAACGCCGTTTCCTTATGGAGGTCGCCCGTGCGGTACCTGATCATCGGCTGTGGACACATCGGCTCGGAGCTGGCCCGGCGCTGGACGTCCGCCGGTCACCACGTCGTCGGCACCACCACCTCGCCCGTCCGGGTCGCCGAGCTCGGCGAGATCTGCGCCGACGTGGCCGTCCTGCGCGGCGCCGACCGGGAGGCCGTCGCCCGCGCCGCCGACGGCGCCGACGCGGTCGTCCTGACCGTGAGCCCCCGGCTGCAGCGCTCCTTCGACGCCGCCCAGCGCGTCGCCGAATACGCCGACACGCTCACCGCGAGCGCCCGGACGGCCGTCGCCGCGCACCCGCGGGTGGTGTTCACCAGCTCGTCCTCGGTGTACGGGGCGGGCGGCGGCGCCGTGATCGACGAGGAGTCCCCGACCACCGCCGACACCGACGCCTCCCCGCGCAACTTCATCGCCGCGGAGCAGGCCGTGCTGTCCTCGCCGCGCGGCGCCGTCGTGCGGATCCCCGACGTCTACGGCCACCCGGACGACATCGACTACCCCACCCGGGTGAAGTTCGCGCACGACGTCCTGGGCGGCAGCGTCCCCTTCTCCGCGGACGCCCTGCTGTACCGCGTCGACTACCGCGACGCCGCAGCCGCACTCGACTTCGTCGTGACCCGCGACCTGACCGGCGTGTACAACGCCGTCCCGGACGCGGCCGTCCCGCCGACGAACGCGGCGGCCTTCGGCGAGATCTGCGAGGCCGCGAACCTGCCCGCGCTCACCTACCGCGGCGAGATCAAGACCCCGGCCGTCCCCGTCACCTCCGCGAAGCTGCGCGCCACCGGCTTCACCTTCACCCACTAGCCGGCGCGACTACCGGGCGGCGCGTCGTCCGGGGCCGAACATGCTGCGGCCCGTGCCGAACGTTTTAGTACCGCTGCCAGGAGGTCGGGGTGGCCTGGCAGGGGCCGCCCTTGTGGACGTCCAGGGCGCCTGAGGCGACGTCCAGGCTGATGGTCGCGAGGGTTTCCCAGCGAGTCCGGTCGGCGGACGTGGGATGCGCGCAGACCGGGGCGTCATCGGGGGCGTGGCCGGCCAAGGCACTGGCACGCTCCAGAGGGGTCGGGGCCGACAGGGCGTCCGTGTGGGAGCGAAGGTGGCCGAGGCGGGCGCGGGAGCCGGGGAGTTCGTCGCCGATCGCTTCACCGGCCGCGAGACCGGGGTCCTCGAAGTGGTTGGTGTGCAGGAGGACACCGTCCGGGTTCGCCGGGATCACGCCCACTCCGGCCGGGCAGATCTCCAGGGTGGCGGCCCGGCCGCGGACGCCGTCGTAGGTGACGACGGTGATCGCGGTGGACGCGGACGTGCGGGCCGAGCGGGCGATCCGCTCGGCGTCCTCGATCGTCGCCGCCTCGTCCAGGATGCGGCGCGCGATCATGTGGACGGGGACGCCGGCCGCGCCGCCGTCGGACGCGTGCCCCAGGATGTTGAAGTGCACGCCGAGCCCCGCGCCGTTCACCCCGATCTTGGCGAGGGCGCCGAACTCGGTGAAGGTCCGCACGCGGTGGCCGGGGCGCGGCTCGTACGTCCACACGACGGGGACGTCGCGCATCACGTCGTGCCAGTCCCAGGTCTGGACGGTGCGGGGCGGCGCGCCGTCCGGCAGGGTCACGGCGGTGCTGCACTCGCTCCGGCCCGCCGCGTTCAGGGCCGCGAGGATCTCGGTGCGGGCGTTGATGGACGCGACTTGCCAGGGTTCGAGGCCGGCGCCGCCGGCGATGGCGTTGATCTCGGTGCCGAGCGCCGGCGCCCACGCGCTCGTCTCCGCCAGGGCCTCTTCGCTCAGTGAGCGGACGCGGCCGGGGTCGCCGCCGAGGGTCTCGAACAGGTTCATGTAGCCGGTGTGCGCGGCGGCGATCTCGGTGCTCCAGTGTGCGCCGAACGCCCGGCCGCGGTCGGCGGCGCCGGACTGCGCGGAGACGAATGCGGGGACGGTCACGTCTCTCTCCTCGGGTCGCCTCCGTTCATCATGCCCTCTGGCGGCGCGAGCAGCAGGGCCGGGATCGGGACGTCCAGAGCGCGGCTGAATGCGAGCAGTTCGTCGGCGTCGAACCGGCGGGGCGGCGTGAAGGTCTCCGCGCTCTCGATCTGGTCCGCGGTCCAGGCGGTGCCGGTGAGCGAGGTCAGGGTGTCGGCGAGCGCCGTCCTCGGCAGGTTCCGGACGCGGCGCCACTGGCCGATGTTCGCGGCGACGACCTCGTTCATCGTGGTCGGGGGCGACTGGGGCGGGACGGCGGCGGGACGGTGCCCTCCCCTGTTCCGGAGTCCCCTGACGACCGTCGCGGGCAGGGCGAGGGCGAGCAGGACCGGCAGCCCCCACGGGTAGGAGGACGTGCGGGCGGTGAAGCGGGCGGGACGGTCGATGCCGGTCAGCTCGCCGACGACCGTGTAGCGGCCGAACGCCGGGCCCGGCAGCTTCACCCCGACCTCGAACGTGCGTTCCTGGCCTGGGGCGAGCGTTCCGATCGCCGGGGCGTCCAGGATCCCGGTGGGTGCGGCGCCGCGTCCGGCGGCCAGGGTGAGGGGCGGGTCGGTGACGGGCGCCCGGCCGGTGTTGCGGACGGTGAACGTCACCGTCCGTTCGGCCGGGCCGCCGAGCCATGCGGTGGACGGTCCGCCGCCGCTCACCCGGATCCCGGAGACGGTCAGGTCGCGGGCGGGCGCGGCGGAGACGGTGCGGCGCTGGGCCGCCGTGAGCACCGGTACGCCCTTGATCTTCAGCGGGACGGTGCGGGCCCTGCCCCCGGTGACGGGACGGGCGGAGACGACGCAGGGGCAGCCGATCGGCGGTTTCACGATGGTGATCATCGCGGTGCCGCGACCCTCCTCGCCCACGAACGTGGTGGCCGCCGCGGCGACGGCGCAGTCGGCGGAGCCGCGCTCGCCGCCGTTGCCGCACAGCTCGATCAGCACGTTCCCGGTCGGCCAGGCGGCGAGGTCGACGGTGACGGTCTGCCCCACTTCGGCCTCGGTGCGGTCGATCTCGACGGCCGGTCCCGGGGCGGCGAACACGAGCGCCGGGACGGCGAGCGTCCCGGCCAGCAGCGCCATCATGACCGGCTCCGGCGGCGGCGCAGCACGGAGAGGGCGGCGGCGACGGCGATCACGAACGCGGCGGCGGCCGCCCACGGGGTGGCCCACCACCCGGCGGTCCGGACGGTCGGGCGCGCCTCGGACGGTCCGGCCTCCGCCGGGCCGAGCGGCGTCAGCCGCAGGGTCGCGGTGAGCGGGCCGGCCGGGTACACGCCCCGGACCTGGTCGGTGAACGTGTAGGCGTTGCCCGGCAGCAGCTCGGGCACCCGCCGGGTGACGGGGTCGCCGAGTCGGGTGCCGAACGGGCCGGTCACGCCGATCCGCGAGGTGGCGGCGAGCCGCACGTTGCCGGCGTTCCGGATCCGGTAGGTGACCTCGACACCGCCGGTGCCGAGCAGCGGGCTCTCGGGCGCGACCTTCAGCGACTCCACCTGGAGGGACGGGGACAGCGCCCCGTTGACGCGGGCGTAGACCCGGGCGGCGACGCGGCGGTCGACGTTGACGCGCTGCCCCTGCGCGCCGGTCGTCTGTTCGGTGACGGCGGCGATCACGCCGCCGGAGTGGTCGCCGGGGGTGGCGCCGGACGGGACGGTCAGGGTGAACGGCAGCTCCGCCGACGTGCCGGGTTTCACCGTCCGGGTGGGGGCGCCCGCGACCGAGATCCAGGTGCCGAGGTCGGTGGCCTGCCGGTCGGCGGTGAGGAGGGCGAACGAGCCGTCGGCGGTGTTGAAGGCGTCGGTGGCGTACACGCGGAAGGTGAGCGGGCGGCGGCTCATGTTGGTGATCACCACCTTGTCGCGCACCCGCTGGCCCGGGGAGAGCGTGTAGACGAAGTAGTCGCGCCGCGACCGGCCCTCGGCGCCGGCCGGTTTGACCGACCAGGTGAGGCCGCCGCCCGGCGCGGGCGCGGCGGGCGCGGCGGGCACGGCGGGTGTGGCGGGCACGGCGGGTGTGGCGGGCACGGCGGGTGTGGCGGGCACGGCGGCGTGTGCCGGGACGGTGGTGAAGGCGGCCAGCGCGATCATCGCCGCCAGGAGGGACCCGCCACGGAAGGCGTTCATCAGATGGGCTCCGCGTACTCTTTTTCAGGGCGGGGTGGGGATGCTTCGACCATTCCCACCCCGCCTCTGCTCCGTCCTGGGACGAAGTCTTGTTTCTCTAGGAGAGGGTCAGGGTGAGCGTCGCGGTGTAGTCGCCCGGCGAGGTTCCCGCCGGGACGCTCAGGTCCAGCCCGGCGCCCGCCTGGAACACGCCGCCGCTGCTTCCCGCGGCGGACGACGCCAGCGTCCGCGCCGCTCCGAGCGGGCCCGCCGCGCCCGGGGTCACCGTGCCCTGCGAGCCATCGGCGACCACCTGGGCGGCCGGGGCCCAGGCCAGGTTGGCCCGCGGGATCGTCCCGCCCTGCGCGTGGCTGAAGTCGGTGACCTCGCCGACCAGGTTCCAGCCCGCCTGGGTGCCGCGCGCGTCGGTGACCGTGGCGGTGCGCAGGGCGCCCGTGGAGTGCTCGCCCGGCGCGACCGTGCTCAGCTGCGCGGTGTCACCGTCCAGGGAGAGGGTGAGGGCGCCGTTGTTCACCTTGGTGGACAGCGTCTGCTGTCCCGACCCCGCCGGCGGGTCCGTCCCGGGGTCGGTGCCCGGGTCGCCGTCGCCCGGGTCGGTCGGGTTCTCGCCGCCGGTGAACGTGACGGGGGTGAAGGTGTCCTGGCTGCGGTCGGGGACGCCATGCGCGGCTATCGTGATGACGTAGCACTGCGTCACCTGGCAGTCGACCTCCTTGCCGCTGCCGTCGGTGTACTTGGCCTTGACGCCGGTGAGGGTGACGTTGAAGGTGCCGTCGGCGTTCATCACGCCCTGCCCGGGGCTGGACGCCCCGTTCTTGTGCACCCACTTGGACGACTGGAAGGCGCCGGCGTTGGTGGCGTAGTCGGCGTTCTTCGGCCCGAACACGACGTAGACGCCTAGGCCGTTGTTGGCGGCGGGGTCGAACCCGCTGCCCTGGACGGTGAGGTCCTGGCCTGCGGGGTCGGCCCCGGTATCGGGGGTGACGGTGGTCGCCGGACCGGCGGCGAACGCGGGTACCGCGCCGAGCCCGATCGTGATCAGCCCGGCGGCGGCGAGTACCGCGCCGCCGCGGGTGATCCGTGTGGTCGCCTGCTTCATGGCTTCCTCTCGCGGGGAGAACGAAGGCAAGAACTTAGGTAAGCCTTACCTAAATCGAGGACTGTAGCGGAGTTCCACCGGGAATCAAGGGCCGGGAGCGGGGTCAGCCCCGCCGCGCATACCGTCCTGACCGGCGGCGCAGCGCGGACCGCGCGACCAGCACGGCCGTCCCGGCGGCGACGGTGGCGGCCCAGAACGGCCACGGCGAACCGGCCTCGCCGCCCGACGGCGTCTGCTCGAACGCCGCCGCCGGCGCGGCGCCGGCGAGCGTCCCGCCGTCCGGCGGCGCCGGCGCCGCGGGCGGCCCCGGCGAGGCGCCGGGCGCGGG
>NZ_JBEZGN010000057.1:0-40734 GCF_040650055.1 Spirillospora sp. NPDC048819
GAGCAGCAGATCACCGAGAAGAGGAGGGCCACGACAGCCCACTACGCCGGGGCCAAGGTGGCATAACCAGTCTCCACACTTTCAGGGGATTGACATTGCCGAGGTCGTCAGCCAGATGAATCAAATCAGGCAAATCGTGCTCCACCACCGCACCATCGTAGGCGTCGCGGACCTTCGCCGGGCGAAAGTTCAACTACCTGCCCCGCCCCGTTCTCCTGCGCCGAAGTCCCGCACGGACGCTTCCTGGGTGTGTCGTGGTGATCCACTGCGTGCGGCCGTCCGCCGATATTCGCGGAACGAGCGCGGAACACGTACCCGGGGTGGGGCAGCGGAGGGCGCAAGCGTTACGCAGGTCGTAGGGACGCTTGGCGAGCGGAGTGGCGAGCTGCGCAGCCGTCAGGGCGTGTTCACGAGCCCGCCGCCAAATAGACTCGTAACTGACCGGAGCGAGCCGGTTGCCCCGCTAACTTCGGAACAACCGACTGTCGTCGTCCGGGCGCAGCGCGACCGACTTCGGCGCCGCTGCCTTTCCGTCCAGATTGACCGCCATCCGGTCAAGGGGCGGGCGGCGCTTGGGCCGCTGCGCGGCCCCGCGCCGGGCCGCGCAGCGCGACGCGCCCGCCCAGTCCGTCGGCGAACGGCCGTCACGGGGTCGCGCCGCCGCCCTACCAGCCCACTGAGCGGCCAGCACCGTGACGGCTCCTGACGAAACGCACTGCGTCACTCACGGCTCCCACCAAAATTCCCACGACAGCACCCATGAGACCAGTGCCGATCGCGCTGTCACCAGATTCGTACCCGTTGCCCACCCATCCCCACGTCGCCCCTAGGCCTACGCCATTGAGCAACCCGACGAGCCATCCGAACCCCACTCGCATAGAGCACTCCCCACCTGACGACAACTCCCCGTAAGCCTTCAGAAGAACGCACCACGTTGTCGAGCCCAAGCCGCCCCCAGCACGCGTCTCCAACCGGCCGTGGCTCGGGGAACAGGTCTCGTCGGGCCGGGAGGGGAAGGCAGGGGGAACGACGCCTACGGGCAGCAGGGGGCCGCGCGCCGGGCGGGTGCGGGTCGGTGCGCGGAACCAGTGCGGAACGGACGGCCCCGTTCGTGCAGGGTGGGGCCGTCCATTTGCGGTCAGGGGTGGCTACTGTCTTCTCGGTCACTCCACCCTGCCGAGGGCGAGCGACGCGCACCCTCGCCGGGCGAAGCTTCATCTACCGGCCCCGCACCGTTCTCACCTGCGTCGGAGTCCCGCCCGGACGCTCCCTGGGTGTCGCGATGATCCACTGAGTGCGGCCGTCCCCCGGTATCCACGGAACACGTACCCGGGGACGGGGCAGCGGAGGGCGGTTACTACGCGGTCAGGTGAGATCGAATCAGATCGCCGATGGCGCGGGATTGGGCCGCGTCTTCGGGCTCGTGCATGTCGTCTGAGACCCCAGCCCAGTACTCCAGCACGGAGATCACCCAACTCCACCGATCACGTGGCAGCCTCACCGTGACGATCTCATCAGCCGGTGGCCAGGTCCCAGAGCGTCGAACACCTGGCGTCGACCCCGCGACCTGATGCCAGCCTGCCTCGCGGACGCTCGTTCCAATGGCCCTTATTTCTTCCCAGTCGGGCCTCTCGTACTGTGTGTTTATTTCGTTGTCGGTCGTTCCGTCGATGATGTGCCATTGCCACATGGGCAAGCTGATCGATAGCTCAGCATCCTGCGAGGAAGGAGAGGAATCCATGGCGAATCATGATCGCCAGGCAGGCGATCAGCGTCAACGGATGTCCCGCGAGGTTCGGAGCAATGGTGGAGCGGATGGGGCTGTTCTGGACGGTGAGTCCGTCCGTTTGGGAGCGGGTTGCTGCTCGGCTTGGTCGCTTGGCCTGCCGTCTTATCTGCGCCGGGGGCCCGTTCGGGAACTGGTCAGGAATTGAGAAGCGGGTACGGGTGGCCCGTGGCTAGCGTCAGGGCATGGACATCAAGTTGCAGGTGAGCGCCATCATGCTCGGCGTCAAGGACGTCGCACGCGCCAAGAAGTTCTATGCCGAAGGGCTGGGCTGCGAGGTCGTCCAGGACTACGGCGGGTTCGTCAAATGCGACCTGGGCGAAGGGTCGTCGTCGCTGGCATTGTACGAATGGGGCGCGGCGGCGCAGGACGCCGGCGTATCGGCTGAGGGGTCCGGGTTCCGCGGCTCCTCGTTCCACTTCATCACCGACTCCAGAGACGCGGTGGACGAGGTCATGCGCACCGCGGTGGCCGCCGGCGGCACCGTGGTCAGGGAGGCGGCCGCCACCGAGTGGGGCGGGTACTTCGGCTACTTCAGTGACCTTGACGGCTACCTGTGGAAGGTCACCACCGCCGGCTGAGCGCCGGTCCTGGCGCACGGGCGGTGCGCCAGGACCGGGGTTGCTCTCAGCCGCCGGCGACGGCGGGGATGATCGAGATCTGGGCGCCGTCGGGGGTGGGGGTGTCCAGGCCGTCGGCGAAGCGGACGTCCTCGTCGCCGACGTAGACGTTGACGAAGCGGCGGATCTTGCCGTTGTCGTCCAGGATGCGGGCGGAGATGCCGGAGTAGCTGGATTCCAGGTCGGCGACGACGGCGCGGAGGGTGGCGCCTTCGGCCTTCACCTCGGCCTCGCCGCCGGTGTAGGTCCGCAGGATGGTCGGGATACGGACGGACACGCTGCTCATGGTGCTCCTCTCAGGCCAGGCCGGCGGCGCGGAACGCTTCCAGGGACGGGGCGATGTTGGCGGACGGGGCGACCACGGGCGCGACGGCGTCCAGGGTCTTCAGGCCGTCCCCGGAGTTGATGATCACGGTCTCGGCGGACGGGTCGAGCGTGCCGGCCTCGACGAGTTTGCGGAGGGTCGCGACGGTCACGCCGCCAGCGGTCTCGCCGAAGATGCCCTCGGTGCGGGCCAGGAGCCGGATGCCCTCGACGACCTGCTCGTCGGTCACGTCCTCGACGGCGCCGTTGGTGCGGCGGGCGACGTCCAGGACGTACGGGCCGTCGGCGGGGTTGCCGATGGCGAGGGACTTGGCGATCGTGTCGGGCTTCACCGGGCGGACGACGTCGTGCCCGGCCTTGAACGCGGCGGCGACAGGGCCGCATCCGGCGGCCTGGGCGCCGAAGACGCGGTACGGCTTGTCCTCGACCAGGCCGAGCTTGATCAGTTCCTGGAACGCCTTGTCGATCTTGGTGAGCTGGGAGCCGGACGCGACCGGGACGACGATCTGGTCGGGCAGCCGCCAGCCGAGCTGCTCGGCGATCTCGTAGCCGAGGGTCTTGGAGCCCTCGGCGTAGTACGGCCGGACGTTGACGTTCACGAACGCCCAGTCGTCCTGCTCGCCGGCGATCTCGGACGCGAGCCGGTTGACGTCGTCGTAGTTGCCGTCGACGGTCACGAACGTCCCGCCGTAGACGGCCGTTGTGATGATCTTCTGGCTTTCCAGGTCGGACGGGACGAACACGGCGCTGCGGATCCCGGCGCGGGCCGCGGCCGCGGCGACGGCGTTCGCGAGGTTGCCGGTGGACGGGCAGGCCAGCACCTTGAAGCCCAGTTCGCGGGCGGCGGCGAGGGCCACGGCGACGACGCGGTCCTTGAACGAGTGGGTCGGGTTGCCGCTGTCGTCCTTCACCCACAGGCTCTGCAGGCCGAGGCTCTCGGCGAGGTTGTCGGCGCGGACGAGACGTGTCAGGCCGGGCTCGGTGTTGGGCGTTTCGGCCACGGTGGACGGGACGGGCAGCAGCCCGCGGTACCGCCAGATGTTGCGGGGCCCGGACTCGATGGCCGCGCGGGTGACGCCGCCGAAGTCGTAGGCGATCTCCAGAGGCCCGAAACACTCTTCGCAGGCGTAGAACGGGCCGAGGTCGCGTGTGGAACCGCATTCGCGGCAGACGAGGCCGGTAGCGGGTCCGAGGTCAGTGGCAGGCGTGAGTGCCATGAGGGCGAGGCCTTTCTCCCCATCTTCCCTGCGCCACCTTGGTCGCAGGCCGGAGTTGGCACCATCTCCCGGCCGGCCCCGCAGGATCGCGAGTGCGCCTGAGCCGAGTGGTTGCCGGGGCTTCGCAGGGCCGGTCCCTCCACCCCTCTGGATGAGCAATATTCAGTTGTGAAAGCGAGCGCGTTTTCAGCGCGTATGCATCGACTTTACATGATCTGACCGGATGCCAGACAGCCGGGTCCACTGGCTGAGACGTTACCCGGACGCGTTCTTGATCACGCCGGTTCTTCGCGGCGGGCGGTGCGCTGGGTGGGGTCGAGGAACACGTGCCGGACGGCCGGGAGCCGCTCCCGAAGCCTGCGGTCGATCTCGCCCGCGACGTCCTCGGCCTCGTCGGCGCTGATGTCGTCGGAGAAGTTGACCTTGGCGGCGACGAGGATCTGCTCGGGACCGAAGTGCATGGTCAGCAGCTCGTCCACGCCGGTCACACCGCGGGAGCCGAGGATCTCCGAGCGGATCTCGCGCTGTGCCGCGGGGTCGGCGGCCCGACCGATGAGCAGGGCCGTGCTCTCGCGGCCGATCCCGAACGCGAGGACGACGAGCAGCAGGCCGATGAGGACGGAGGCGAGGCCGTCCCACAGGTCCGATCCGGTGATCTCGCGGAGCGTCAGGCCGGCGGCGGCGAGCACGAGGCCGATCATCGCGGTGCCGTCCTCGAACAGCGCCGTCTTGAACGTCAGATCGGGCGACCGGCGGACGTGCTCGACGAGCCCCCGGTCGTTCTCGCGGGTCTCCTTGCGCGCCTGGTAGACGGCGCGTGTCCAGGACGTCCCCTCCAGGACGGCCGCCAGGCCGAGGACGGCGTAGGCCAGCCACACGCTCGTGCCGGTGCCGCCGCGGCCCATCATGGTCAGGATTCCGTAGGAGATGGAGAACCCGGCTCCGGCCACGAAGATCCCGAACGCGGCGAGCAGCGACCACACGTACCGCTCGTTGCCGTATCCGAACGGGTGGCGCCGGTCGGGGGGACGTTCGCTGCGCCCCAGGGACGCGAGAAGGAAGCCCTGGTTGAGGGTGTCCCCGACCGAGTGCGCGCCCTCCGCGAGCATCGCGCTGGACCCGGCGAGGACGCCGGCGATCAGCTTCGCCATTGCGAGGACGAGGTTCGCCGCACCGGCGACGAGCACGGTCTTCATCGTCTCGGCCCTGCTCATCCGCGTCGACTACCCGTGGCGGTTTGCCCTAATCCAGGCGGGTTCGGCTTTGGCGTGCACCACGTGGGTCACTTTGAAGCGCCTCGGTCCCAACTGAGACCCTGCCGGTATGAGCCAAGTGCTGGTGGCATCGAACCGGGGCCCGGTGTCGTTCTCGTCCTCCGAGGGCGGTGCGCTCACCATGCGGAGGGGAGGCGGCGGGCTGGTGTCGGGCCTCGCCGCCGTCACGGGAGCGCCGCGGAACCCCGGACCGCTCAGCCCGTCCGCCACCGGGACGGCGTCCGAGGCGTCGGACGTGCTGTGGGTGTGCGCGAGCCTGGGCGAGGCCGACCGGACGGCCGCCCGCCGTTCACCGGACGGCCGCATCGACCTGGCCGGGTACGAGACCGGCGGCGCGGCGGTGCGGATGCTCGACATCCCCGAGGCCACGTTCCAGCGCGCGTACAACGCCGTGGCCAACTCGACGCTGTGGTTCGTCCACCACCTTCTGTACGACACCCCGCGCAGCCCGCACTTCGATGCCCGCGCCCGCCGCGACTGGCAGTCCTATGAGGCGTACAACGCGGCGTTCGCCGACGCCCTCGCACGGGACGCCGCACAGGGCGCGAAGGCGGCGATCCAGGACTACCACCTGTCGCTGGCTCCCCGGATGCTCCGCGACCGGCGCCCCGACCTGAAAATCGTCCACTTCTCCCACACGCCTTGGGCGCCGCCCGAGTACTACAGCCTGCTCCCAGACGACATCGGCACGCAGATCCTTCTGGGCATCCTCGGTGCCGACCACGCGGGGTTCCTCACCGAGCGGTGGGCTTCGGCCTTCCTCGACTGCTGCGAACTGGTGCCGGGAGCCCGCGTCGACCGTGCCGCCCGAACGGTCACCTGTTCAGGACACGTGACGCATGTAGGCGTCCATGGCCTCGGCATCGATGGGACGGCACTGCGCCAACGCGCCGCGGAACAGGACGTCGTGGAACGGGCGCGCGCGCTGCGTGAGCAGGTGGGCGACCGTCAGCTCATCGTGCGGATCGACCGGACGGAACTGTCCAAGAACATCGTGCGCGGTCTCGCCGCCTATCGCGAGCTGCTCGTCAACCATCCCGAGTGGCGCGGACGCGTGGTGCACCTCGCGTTCGCCTACCCGTCCCGCTACGACCTGCCCGAGTACCGGGAGTACACCGCGGCCGTCGAGCGGATGGCGAAGCAGATCACCGACGAGTTCGGCACTGCGGACTGGGATCCGCTGATCCTGCAGGTGAACGACGACTATCCGCGTTCCCTCGCCGCCTACGGCCTGGCCGACGTCCTGCTCGTCAACCCCATCAGGGACGGGATGAACCTCGTGGCGAAGGAGGGGCCGGTCCTGTCGGAGCGCGGCTGCGCGCTGGTGCTGTCCAGGGAGGCGGGTGCGGCGGCCGAGCTCTCCGAGGACGCCCTGATGGTCAACCCGTACGACGTGTCGCAGACCGCCGAGACGCTCCACAGGGCCCTGCTGATGCCGCACGCCGAGCGCGCCAGACGCTGCGCCCGGCTCACCGCCGCCGCGACGGCGCTCCCCCCGCAGCGCTGGTTCGCCGACCAGCTCGCCGCTCTCGACTGACGGCGCTCACTCCGCGGCCACCACGGGCGGCCGGGATCGCCGGGGCGGCCGGGGGGACGTCGCAGGTCACATGGTGGGGCTGACGGTGCTCTCCGCCACGAGGAGGCATTCGACCGGGTTCGGTTCGTGGTGCTGTTTCCAGCGTTCACGCAGGGCGGCCTTGCGCTGCGCGATGCGGCGGTGCGCGCTGGTCCGGGTGAACCGGACGAGCTGGGACGCGGGCGGTTTCGGCAGCCCGCTCGGCTCGTAGCCGTACTCGGCGAGCCGTTCGCCGAACGCGGCCTCCGCCAGGCTGATCTCCCAGGGGTCGAGGCGTTCCGCCCAGGATCCGATGCGGCTGGTCGTGACGGAGTCGTGCGTCCGTCCGTGCCACTTCTTGCTCGCTGAGACGGTCCGCTTGGCCAGGCCCTCGGGGTGGGTCATCGCCGGGTCGAAGTCCTCGCCGAGGAACCCGCAGAGCCGGGTCAGCTCGTCGGCGGGGTCGGCGACGAGCCGCTCGTACTGCATCTCGTAGTAGGTGTCGGGACCGAGGCGCTCGGCCAGCCGGCGGCCGTGGTCGATCGCCTCCCGCCACGCGGACACCGCGTGGTGGAGGTCCTTGTCGTACCAGGGCATCTCCATCAGCGAGGCGACGCAGTCGCGGCCGTCCCGGACGAGGTGGACGAACTGCGCGTCCGGGAACATCCGCAGCAGCGCGCCGGCGTGCCGGAAGTAGCTCGGGCGCTTGTCGCCCCAGCGCGGCTTGCCGTGCCGGCGGGCGTAGGAGCGGAACACGACGCCGATCGCCGAGCCCAGCGTCGGCGGCCCGGCGACGATCTCGTCGACGACCTCACCGGCGTCCAGGCCGAGCGTGTGGAACTTGGTGGTCTTCTCGGCCGTGATCCACTCCGCCAGCGCGCGTCTGTTCTCCCTTTCCTGGAGGTCACCGAACTCGCACCGCCGCGCATAGGCGGGAATGAGGAACTTCGTCTCCGCCGGGATCGCGATGCGGGCGTGCGAGTGCAGCATCAGCTGCAGCAGCGTCGTCCCCGAGCGGGGACAGCCGAGGACGAAGATCGGGCGGTCATGGCGGGGGTCCGGGCCTGATGACATGCACGGCATGGTGTCCCACGCACCGGGCCCGCGACCCAGGTCATGAGGGCACCGTTGCCCGCCGATTACCGACGTTTGACGGTGCCGCCCCACGCTCCCGCGCCCGCGGCCGCCCGCCCGGCCCGCGCGTCACGGGCCGCGACCGGCCACGGTCAGGTGTAGGACTCCCCCAGCGTCTGCCTGACCTGCTTGCGCGCCTCGTGGATGCGGGACTTGACGGTGCCGAGCGGAAGGCCCAGCTGCTCGGCGATCTCCGCGTACTCCAGCTGGGAGACGTCCCGCAGGACGAGGGCCTGGATGAGGTCGGGCTTGCGGGCCTCCAGGTCTTCCATGGCGTCCAGGATGTCGACCCGGGAGCCCGCGATGACGCTGGTACGGCGCGGATCGGGGCGCTGCTGCGGCAGCTCCCCCGCCTGCTCCACCGAGCGCCGCTTCAGCGACCGGTAGGTGGAACGGGCGGAGTTGGAGACGACGACGTGCAGCCAGGTGCTGAACCTCGACCGCCCCTCGAAGCGGTGGATGTTCCGCGCCACCTGCAGCAGTGCGTCCTGGCATGCCTCCTCGGCGTCCTGCCGGCAGGGCAGGAAGCGGGAACTGTGCCGCAGGACGTCCGGCTCGATCTTGCGGAGGAGCTCGTTGAGGGCGCTCTGGTCACCCTGCGCGGCCTTGACCGCCAGCTCCTCGGTCCTCTCGTCGAATGCCATGCCGCCTCATTGCTCGTTCGCACACTCACCCCGTTGTTGGGATGATACGGGTGTGTCTTTCCCACCATCAGTAGGCCGTTACCGGATCGACCGCGTCCTGGGTTCGGGGGCGTTCGCCTCTGTGTGGCTGGGCCAAGACGACGCTCTGGACTCCCAGGTAGCGATAAAAGTCCTGTCTGGCAGCCTGATCGACGATCTGGACGTGCGCAACCGTTTCCTCGAGGAGGCCCGGATCCTGCGCCGGGCCGACTCCGAGCGCCTCGTCCGCGTCCACGACATCGGGGAGCTGCCGGATGGCCGCCCCTACTTCGTGATGTCGTACGCGGACCGCGGAACGCTCGGCGACCGCATGCGCGAACGGCCACTTCCGGTCAACGAGGCGATCGCCCTCGCCGAGGAGATCGCGCACGGGGTCGAGGTGATCAACACGCTGGGCGTGATCCACCGCGATCTCAAGCCGTCCAACGTGCTGTTCCAGTCGACACCGGACGGCGGCGAGAAGCTGCTGATCGCCGACCTCGGACTGGCCAAGGCCCTCGCGCACGCCTCCGGCGCGTTCACCCTGCCGGTCGGCACGCCCGGGTACATGTCGCCGGAGCAGGCGCGGTTCGGCGGCGGTCTGGACGTCCGCGCCGACGTGTACGGGCTGGGCGCGCTCACCTATCACATGATCACCGGACGGGCCCCCGGCCCGGCGCCGGTCAAGTCGCCGCCCAGCGAGATGCGCGAGGGGATCACCCCGGCGTTCGACCAGGTGATCCTGCGCGCCCTGGAGGTCGAGCGGGAGAACCGGTGGCCGACCGCCGAGGCGTTCGCCGAGGCGCTGTCCACGCTTCGCCCTACGTCGATGCCGGGCGCGCCCGCCCCCTCGTACGCGCCGCCGGTCCCGCAGATCAACGCGGACGCGACCGTCCAGGACTTCTACCAGGACGGCACCCAGGCCCGGCCGCCCGGCCCCGGCCCGGGGCCCGTGCTTGGCGCGGGTCAAGCCGTGACCCCCGTCCAGGGCCAAGCGCAGAGCCCTGTCCAAGGCCAGGGGCCTGTTCAGAGGCACGCGCCCGTCCAGGGGCAGCCGCCCGGCCCGCAGGGTGGCCCGCGGGAGATGCGGACACGGCTCGACCAGCCGGCGGAGGACGACGTCCGCACGTCCGAGATGCGCGTCCCGCCGGGGCCGCAGGGCGGCGAGCAGACGATCGTGGACGACCCTGGCGGGCGCGGCACGCCGTTCAGGCAGGCCGAGCCCCCGACCGCACCCGACAACGACAATGACCGCACGGTCGCGATGCAGTCTCCGCCGCCCCCGCAACAGCAGGGCGGCCCCGGCGGTGACAACAAGACCGCCGTCTTCCCGACGCAGCCCCCGCAGAACGGCGCCCCTCAGCAGGGCGGCCCCATGCAGCCGATGGGCCCGGGGCCGGGCGGCCCGCAGCCCTACCTTCAACCGGGCCAGCCGGGGCAACCGGGGCAACCGGGGCAACCGGGGCAACCGGGCCCGCCGCCTCCCACCGGTTTTCAGCCGCCGCCCCCTGGGCCGGTCCAAGGCCAGGGCCAGGGGCCCGGCGGCGGCAAGGGCGGGCTGATGAACAAGCTCCGGGGCGGCGGCGCTCCGGGACGGCCCGGCGGCGGTGGCGGCGCCGGGAAGAAGTTCGTCACTCCATTGATCATCACGGTGGTCGTGCTGGCGGTCGCGCTGGTCGGCGGCCTGACCCTCGGCCTGCTGTTCTCCGGCGACGATGGCGGCAAGGGCAAGGACAAGGACGAAAAGTCCGAGATCCCGAAGGACTTCGCCGCGATATCCGACACCTCGGGCAAGATCAAGGCCGCGGTGCCGAAGGCGTGGCCCAAGGACCAGAGCGAGCAGACGTGGACTCCGTCCACCGTCGGGCTCAGCGACGGCGGGCCGCGTCCGGTACTGCGCGCGACGCCGGACAAGGCCGCGTACCTCGGCAACGGCAAGGGCCCCGGAGTCTTCATCGGCGTGACCACGGACGTGCGCGACGGGCAGCTTCCCCCGCCGAGCGCGGCCGTCCATTCGCAGTGCACGAAGGCCGCCCCGGAGAACTACACCACTCCGGACAAGGCTCTCAGCGGGACGATCACGCGCTTCACCAACTGCAAGACCGGCACGCCGTCCGTCACCGAGGTCGGCCTCAAGGACAAGTCCGGCAAGTTCGGCCTGTGGATCCGGGTCAAGGAGACCGACGACCGCAACGCCACCAAGGACATCCTGGACAGCCTCAAGATCACCGGCCCCTGACCACCACACGCCCCGGGCCCTTGACGGCCCGTCACTGACGATCGGGCGGGGCCGGCTCCCGGTCCCCGCTAGGCCGCGCCACGGTCGCGAGCGCGCAGACACGGCCGAGCACACCGCAGGTACGGCCGACCGAGCATGGATGGTCGGCCGCCTAGGTGCGGCTGGGCGGGCGGTCGTGCGTCTTCGCGTGCCCGCGTCCCGCGTGACCGGGCCCGCCGCGAGGTCGGGCAATGCTGCCGCTCAACGGCGATGCCTCCTCCCTGTGCCCTCTCCTGGCGCGCATCCGCGCGTCCGCGCATCGACGAGCTCAAGACTCGGTGTTGCATCGCGACCTATTCCGATATATCGTTAAGCCATCGCAACCGATCACTAACGAAGGGGACTGCGATGCGTGACAACATGATGAGAGGGCGCGGAGGCCCTCGGGGGCCCCAGGAGCGCGAGCGCCGCGGAGACCAGTTCGGCCCGTGGGGGCCCGGCGGTCCGGGGTTCGGACCCGGGCCCGGCCATCGCGGACGCGGTGGACGCGGGCGGCGGACCCGGCGCGGCAACGTCCGGGCGGCGCTGCTCGCCCTGCTCGCCGAGCGGGCGATGCACGGCTACGAGATGATCCAGGAGCTGGACGGCCGCACCGGCGGTGTCTGGCGGCCGAGCCCCGGCTCGGTCTACCCGACCCTCCAGATGCTGGAGGACGAGGACCTGGTCACCAGCGAGGAGCAGGGCGGCAAGCGGCTGTTCTCCCTCACCGACGCGGGCCGCGAGGCGGCGTCGGGGCAGGCCACGGCCCCTTGGGACGAGGTCACCGCGGCCGCCGGCGAGAACGCCCTGCGCGGGCGTGAGGCGGTCGGCCAGCTGATGGGCGCCCTGCACCAGGTCATGGCGGTCGGCAGCGAGACCCAGAAGGCGCGTGCGCTGGACGTCGTCAACGACGCCCGCCGCCGCCTCTACGGGATCCTCGCCGACGACCCCGAAGCCGAATGAACCGGCTCACCGGTCGGCGCGACACAACGCGCAAGGCCGGCGATCGACCGGAACCGCCGCGGCCGGACGGGCGCGGCGGTTCCGCATGCGTTCGGGCCGGGCGGCGGTGAGGTCAGCCCGGGAAGGGCACCGGCTTGGCGCGCTGGTCGGCCATGTACAGCTGCTTCCACACGTACAGGCCCATGTCCTCGCGGGCGATGTCGTTCTGGACGGGGACGTCGACCGTGGCGCGCACCAGGTACGTCGCGCCCGGCGCCATGTACTTGTCACCGCCCTCGCCGGGGATGAGCGCACCGCCCGCGAGCCTCCGCACCACCTTGCTCTTCGTCGGCGGAGTGCACATGTCCTCCGGGACGCCGGCCTGCGGCATGCACCGTCCCCGCGCATCGGGCGTGACGAGCTCGCGCTTGACGAAGACGTCGCCGGGGAAGTCGAGCAGCACCTTCTCGGCCGTCGGGTTGGTGAGCAGGTACTCGATGTAGGGGAACGACGTCCCGGACGGCGGCGACGACTGGAACGTCGTCACGGCGCCGTCGCTCGCCCCGCTGGTCACCGCGGCGAGCTTGTACTTGGATCCGTCGGCCGTGCCGACCTCGATGGGCGCCCCGGCGGAGGGCAGTCGGACGTCGGCGCCGCCCTGAGGCCGCTCACCGGCCGCCGCGCTTTCACCGCCGTCCCCGGGTCCGCGCGTCAGGACGAGCCCGACCATGACCAGCCCGGCCAGGACGAGCACGCCCGCCGCGACGAGCCCGCTGCGGCGTCCGGCCCGCTGCCGCGCCCTGCGTTCCTGCTCGCGCTCGCGTGACCCGAGCCGCACCTGCACGCCGCTCGTCTCCCGGACCCCCATCGGCCCGGTCGTGGACGACGGCTCGTCCCCTGGCTCTGCGTACTCGTCCTGTCCGGTGTACGCGTCTTGCTCGGTGTAGGCGTCCTGCGCTTCGGAGACGCCTGCCCATGCCGCGCCGCCGCGCTGGTCCGGCTCCGCGCCCGGTTGCTCCGGGGACGGGACGTGCGGCTGGACGTGCGGCTGCGGCGATTCGGGCGGACGGCCCCAGACCCGCGGCGGCTCCTGCCCACCGGGAGCCGCGTGCACGATGGGACGCGTCGGGGCGCCCGGCGGCACCGGGGCGCCCGGCGGAATCCGCACGTCCGCCCGCGGGGACGGCTGCGCGGCCGGCCCGGGGTGGACGGGCGTCCCCTGCACGGGCGTGGCCCTGGCCGCATTCCCATGGGGTGGGGTGCCTCTGACCTCGCCCGGACGGCGTGGGACTCCCGGTTCCGTGTTCACCGTCAAGCCTCCCCATGTCATCGTGCGGATCCCCCGTGAACCACACTTACCGCAATCCATCATATTTTGGCGCAATTAGACAGCCGGTCCACGCTCGCCCCCAGAGTCTCGCGAGATCCGACAAATCCGCCCACGACTCTTGTCACTCGACCCACAACCGGCGGGTTCGGTACCGGTCACCTGTCAGTGGCACCTGTCAGGGCTAGCGGCCGAACCCGGCCACGGGAAGCCCGGACAAGCCGCGACCGGCGCGCGTCACTCCGGGAGAGGGACCTGCTTGGCGGGCTTGTCGGCCATGTAGAGCTGCCTCCACACGAACAGGCCCATGTCCGCGCCGGTGATGTCGCGCTGGATCGGCACCTGGACGGTGATGCGCACCAGGTACGTCGATCCCGGCGGCAGGTACTTGTCGCCGCCGGCGGCGGGGACCAGCTCGCCGCCCGCGAGCCGCCGCACGACCTCACTCTTCGTCGGCGGAGTGCACATGTCATCGGGGACGCCGGTCTGCGGCTCGCACCGGCTCTGCGCGGCCGACGTGACGAACTCGCGCTTGAGGAACACGTCGCCTGGGAAGTTGAGCAGCACCTCTTCCTGCGTCGGGTTGGTGAGGAGGTAGTCGATGTAGGGGAACGACGTGCCGGCCGGCGGCGCGGCCTCCGTCTTCTCGTTGACCCCGCTGGTGACCGCGGCGACCCGGTACCTGAACCCGTCGGCCGTACCGACCTCGACCGGCGCCCCGGCCGGTGGGAGCTCGACGTTCTCGACGCTCTGCCCCGCCTTGCCGGCGTCCGCCTCGCCCTCGTCCCCCGACCCCGGCGTCAGGACAAGCCCGATCGTGACGAGCCCGGCCAAGACGAGCACGCCCGCCCCGGCCAGCATGCCGCGCCGTCCCGCGGACCGGCGCTTCCGGCGTTGCCGTTCGCGCTCGCGCGTCCGCGACCCGAGCCGCACCTGCACACCGCCGGTCTCCCAAGTGCCCGTCTGACTCGGCGCGGACGACCCGTTCCGGTCGGAGTACGCGTCCTGCGCTTCGGGCACTCCGGCCCACACACCCCCCGGCTCCCTATCCGGCACGGAAACATGACCGCGAACATCGTCCGCCGCCGATACCGGCGCCGCGGACTCCCGCGCCAAGGACTCCCGCGCGAAGGACTCCCGCGCGAAGGACTCCCGCGCGGCGGACTCCCGCGCGGCGGGCTCAGGCGCGGCGGGACGTCCCTGGACGATGGGGCGGTTCGGGGCGCCAGGCGGTATCGGGGCACCCGACGGCGGTGTCCGGACACTCGGCGGCTCGGGCGCCGCGGGGTGGACCGGCAGCCCTTCCACGGGTGTCGCCCGGGGCGAAGGCTCACCCTGGGGAGGGGTGTGCCGGGGATCGCCCGGACGGCGTGGGAATCCCGGTTCCGTGTGCACCGTCTGGCCTCGCCTTTCGTAGCGCGGCCCCCCGAGAACCGCACCTTTGCCGCAATTCGCCACATCTTGCCGCACGTGGACGGGCGGCCCGCGGGCGGCTCCGGAAACGAGCGAGATCTGATAAACGCCGACGAGGAACTTGTCACCCGCCGACAGGTAACGGCAGCCCGTGCAGGTCAGGGGGACGGGTCGAGCAGCGTCCCGAGGAAGCCGACGACTCCGGACGGGCCGTCCACGACCACGTCCGCCCGCTCGGCCAGCGCCGTCACCTCGGTGGACCCGCTGCAGACGAGCACCCCCGGCACACCTTCCGCGCGCAGCGACTCCACGGCGTCGAACGCCGCCAGGTCACCGAGATCGTCTCCGGCGAACAGCACGGCCGACGGGCGCGCCGCGCGGCCGTCGATGAACGACCGCAGCGCCATCCCCTTGTCCATCCCGTGCGGCCGCAACTCCAGGACGAGCCGGCCGGGCTCCACCGTCAGCCCGGTACGTTCGGCGAGCGCGGCGAGGATGCTCCGCAGCCGCTCAAGCGCGACCTCCGGCTCGGCGCACCGGCGGGTGTGCACCGCCAGCGCCTGCCCCTTGTCCTCGACGAAGGTCTCCGGCGGCGCACCCGCGGCCGCCAGGACGTCCGGCAGCTTGGCGCGGGCCTCGGCGACACCAGGCGGCGGCTCGGGCACGGTCAGGACGCCGGACTCCCAGCGTTCCAGCCCGTACTGCCCGAGCACGACCAGGCCGTCGATGCCGTCGAGACCGCCGTACTCGACCGCCACCGCGGCGGGACGTCCCGTGACGATCACCACGGCGCCCACCAGCGGAGCCAGCCGCGCCAGCGCCGGGGCCGCGCCCGGATGCGCCCGCGCGGCGGCAGGGTCGTCGACGATCGGCGCGAGGGTGCCGTCGAAGTCGAAGCCGAGCACGGCCCCGGCCGGGGATTCGCGGATCGCGTCGAGGCCGGCGGCGCCGGCGGCCGTCACAGAGCGGGGAGAGTTCACCCGGCCAGTCAACCCTCTTCGTCCGGGGTGTCGCCAGGACCCACCCGGGGCGAGTCCACGGACGAAGACGGTGCGGCCGGTCGGGTCAGGGCCGGATGCCGAGGCGGCGGGCCGCGCGGCTGCGCTGCCGCTGCGACCGCATCCGGCGCAGGCGCTTGACGAGCATCGGGTCGCACTCGAGCGCCTCGGGTCGGTCGATCAGAATGTTGAGGAGCTGGTAGTACCGCGTCGCCGACATGTCGAACAGCTCGCGGATGGCCTGCTCCTTCGCTCCGGCGTACTTCCACCACTGCCGTTCGAAGGCGAGGATCCGGCGGTCACGCTCGGAGAGCTGGTCGGCGGGGAAGGCGGCGTCGTCCGCCCCGCCTTCTTCGGTCACGGGTTGCGGAACCGGGCCATCGTCCATGCTTCCGTCCTGTGGGGGGACGTCACCGCGGGGATCACCGGGGGCGTTCGCCGCTCGCATCAGGTCCCCTCTGTGGTTACTGATCCCGGGTCGTCCGGGTTCGGGCGGGTGTCATGTTACGCGTCCGCGCGGACAAGTTCCGGCGGTTCGCGGGTAACGGCGTCAGGCGGTTCAGTGCATCACATCCCCGTTCACCTGGGGATCTTCAACGCCGCGTGTCCCACCGGGACCGTCCGTCCCAGCAGCCCCCGAACGGGTGCGGATCGCGTTCGTTAGAGTCGGAATTCAGCACCCGTCCGGCGTGGCGTCCGAGCAGGCGGCGATGACAGCACGGAACGGAGACCTCTGCATGGCGACGGACACCTCCGCCACGAAACGGCCCGCCGGACGGAACACGGCCGACCGCGAACCCGCCGACCGCGAACCCACAGGGCATGAGCGGGCCGCGCCGGCTTCGTCTGACGAGCCCGCCTCCGACCCGGTCCTCGCCGACATCAGCGTGGCGCTGCTCCAGCTTCGCCGGGCCTGGGCGAAACCCGACCTCATGAAGCGGATCCGCGCGCAGACGCCCACCGAAACCGGCGGGCGGCCGCTGCAGATCTCGAACCTGATGGTGGTGAACGCCGTCGCCGCCCTCACCGCCGCCGGCGAGCCCGGCGGCGCGGACGAGCCGTCCTGCGAGGTCACCGTCGGCGCCGTCGCGGAACGGCTGGAGATCGACCCGTCCACCGCGAGCCGCCTCGTCGGGCACGCGATCGACGCCGGACTGCTGTCGCGGCGGCCTTCCCCCCTCGACGCGCGCCGCGCCAACCTCGGACTGACCGAGGCCGGACGACGTGTCAAGCAGGTCGCCGACCGGTTCCGCCGCGCCTACTTCGACGAGCTCATGTCCGGCTGGTCGGCGCGGGAGCGGACGGAGTTCGCCCGGCTCCTCACCCGCTTCGTCGACGCGGCCGGCCGGGCCCCGCGCTACGCGGACGGCATCGACAAGATCTTCGAGGAGGCCCGCGCCGACTAGCGCGGGCCTCCCCGTCCAGGCGGGCCGAGGCCCCGGGTCAGGTTCCGTTGCGGAGTGTGGAGATGCGCATCAGGTACTCGTCCTCGTCGATCTCGCCGCGGGCGAACCGCTCGGCGAGCACCGACTGGGCCTTGGCCATCGGGTCGGCCGCCGCCGCGGCCGCCGCGGCGCCGTTGTTCATCCGGCGGCGGATCAGGTAGAACGCCGTCGCCAGCACGGCCAGCCAGAACAGGCCGAAGGTGATCGGGAAGACCGGCCAGAACGCGGGGGCGTCCCCGCCGTCGTGCCAGTTGCCCAGGTTCATCTGCGTCGCCAACGTCGTCAACATGGTTCATCGACCTTCCTGTTGTTCGGATACGTCGATGCTCGGCGACGGGTACGGGGGCCCACATCGTCCGGCCGGAGACTCTCGCGCTACGCCCGGTGGAGTACCGCGGGCGGCGCGGCGTTCACCACCAGGGCGGCCGGTAGTCCTCGTCGTCGGAGGGCCCTGAGCGACGCGAATGCCGCCCGCGCGGCTCGTCGTCCGCCTGGTCCATCGGGGGGACGGGCCCGCGCGGCGGCTCGCCGTCGGCGGGATCGGGCGGGACGGCGGGCAGCGCGCCGGTCGGCCACTCGTCCACGGGCGGTACCGGAGGACCGGGCGGGGGCGGCGGCTGCGCCGGCGGCTCCGGAGGCACGGCGGGCAGCGGGGCCGTCAGGCCGATGTCCGGTGGTTCGTGCCCGTCGAGGGCGTTCCGCCGGAACGCCTCCCAGTCGTCGTCGTCCAAGCCGGACACGTCGTCTCCGGCGAGACCGTCGACTCCGGAACCGTTGAGGTCGGCGCCGTTGAGGTCGGTGTCGCCGGCGCCGTTCCCGTTGTCGTGGTGGCCGTTGCCGAAATCATGCCCGTTCGCCGGCTTGTGCCCGTTGGTGAAGCCGTATCCGTTGAGGTGGCCCTGCCCGTTGGCGTGGCCCCCGCTCCGGCCGTTCGCCGAGTACTCGCCGGGAACGAACGGACGCAGCTCGCTCGACATGATCGGCGGCTGGTGCGGAGCCGGCGGCGGGGGCTCGTCGCGGTCGGGCGGTGCCTCCGTGTCCCAGGAGGAGCCCCAGGACGAGGTGTCCATGGACGGCGTTTCCATGGACGGTGTCTCCATGGGCGGCTCGTCCATGGGCGTTCCGTCCCACGGTGAGCGCTCCCCGCCCGGGACGGCCGAGGGCGGGATGTCGTAAGGCGGGACGTCGAAAGGCGAAATTTCGAAAGGCGGAGCGTTCCCCGGCGGGACGGCGGGCGCGGGCGGCCCCTGGTAAACGTCGGTGCTCTGCCAGAGCGGCGCGTTCACGGGCGCGACCACGGGCGCCACGGCCGCGGAGCGCCGCGGCACGACCACCGCGGCGGCGGGGTGGCGCTGCGCGGGCGGGGCGGACGGCAGGCCGTAGTCGGGCACGGCATCGGTGTCGCCGGTGTCGTCCTCCGGGCGGCGCCGCTGCCGCCAGCCGAGCACGAGCCCGAGGACGACGAGCAGCCCGCCGCCGGCGAGGACCAGCGGGAGCAGCAGGTCCGAGCCCTCCCCCTGGACCTGCGCCACCGGTTCCGGCGACGGGGACGGCGGCGGCGCCTCCACCGGGCCGCTGGACGTTTTGTTGATCTTGTGGGCGGCGAAGAGCGTCAACAGCGCGTCCACCGTCCCCTGGCAGGTGGACGAGCCGGTCGGACGCCCGCGCCGCGCGGGCGACCCCTGGATCAGCGCCTCCCGGACCTCGGCCGGTGTCAGCCTCGGATACCGGGACCGGACGAGGGCGGCGACCCCGGCGACCATGGCCGACGAGGCGCTGGTGCCCGTCCCGACGACGTAGCCGTTGCTGGCGTCGGCGCTGACGATGTCCACGCCGGGTGCGCAGACGGCGGCGTGGGAGCGCCGGTTGCTGTCCTTCCAGAGGCGCAGTCGGCGGTCGAGCGCGCCGACGGCGATCACCCCGGGGTAGGCGGCGGGGAAGTTCTTGCGGTTGGCGCCCGAGCCGTCGTTGCCCGCGGAGGCGATCAGGACGACGCCCTTGTCGAGCGCGTACTTGATCGCGCTTTCCTGGGACTTGGTGCCGTTGTAGAACTGGCGTCCGCCGCCGAGGGACATGTTGATGATGTCGGCGCCGTGGTCGACGGCGTAGCGGATGCCCTGGGCGACGGCGTCGCGGTCGCTGCTCCCGCCCTGCCCGTTGTCGCGCCGCAGCGGATCGTCGTTCTCCAGCGTGACGCGGATGGACAGGATGTGGCTCTGCGGCGCGACGCCCATCATTCCCTGCGACAGCCTGGGCCCGTGGCCGTGGCCGGAGATGATGCTCGCCATCGACGTCCCGTGCAGGCCCCAGTAGCGGGTGCCGGGACTGCGCACTCCGCCGGTGAGGTCGGGCCCGGTGAGAACCTGTCCGGTGAGGTCGGGATGGTTCTTGTCTACGCCGGTGTCGAGGACCGCGACGGTGACGCCGCGTCCTTTGGAGTACTTCCACGCTTTCTGGGTGCGGAGCGCTTCCAGGTGCCATTCGCGGGCGCGGATCTGGTCGGTCGGGGCGTTGAGGAGGGCCCCCGCCGCCGCGCCGCGCACGGTCCGTTCCGGCTGCCGCCGGTCGCCGGTCGCGACGGCCACCGGCACGGCCACGGCGGCGCCGAGGGTGAGCACGGTGAGGGCCGCGGTCGTCCGGGCGCCGAGCCGGGTCGCCGGTCGGGTACGCGCTGGACGGCGTCGACCGGCTTCGGACACGCCGCCGCACCTCCCTCCCGGCAGACCGCCGCGCTCCACGACGGGTTGACATTCTGCCACGCGAACCGGCGTCGGCCCGGGCACTCGGCACATTAGGGCACGTCCGGGACAGCGGGAATCCTCCCCTTCACGCCGACCCGACCAGCCCTTCGATACCCGCCGGTAACCAGGGCGGGCACGAAATGTTAACCCTCCCACACCGGCACGTCACCACCCCCTGCGGGACGGCGGCGTCCCGCAGGGGGCGTCACTGGGTGCCCGCACCCGGTCAGTGGGAGCCCACACCGGGTCAGTGGGAGCCCGCACCGGTCAGTGGGAGCCCGCGCCCGTCAGTGCCCTGACCGACAGGTCGTCGTAGCGCTCCGGGTCTGGCTGTTCGCGTCCGAGGAGGGTCCCCGCGACGGCGCACGCGAACCCGATCGGGATCGAGACGATGCCGGGGTTCTCCAGCGGGAACACGTGGAAGTCGACGCCCGCGGGGAAGAGCGACAGGCTCTCGCCCGTCACCGGGTCGACCTTCCCGGACACGACCGGCGAGAACACCACCAGCACCAGCGAGCTGATCAGCCCGCCGTAGATGCCGGCGACGACCCCGCTGGAGGTGAACCGCCGCCAGAACAGCGACAGCACGATCGCCGGGAGGTTGGCCGCGGCCGCCATCGCGAACGCCAGCGCCACCAGGAACGCCACGTTCAGGTTCCGGGCGACGACCGCGAGGACGATGGCCAGCGAGCCGACGAGGAACGCCGCGAACCGGGCGACCCCCACCTCCTGGGACTCGCGCGGACGGCCGAACATCAGCACCTGGCCGAAGTAGTCGTGCGCCAGCGACGTGGACGAGGCGAGCACCAGCCCGGACACGACCGCGAGAATCGTCGCGAACGCCACCGCGCCGATGAACGCCAGCATGACGTCGCCGCCGAGGTGCCCGCCGACGTGCTCCCCGACCTCCCGCGCGAGCAGCGGGACCGCGGTGTTGCCGGACGGGTCCTGCTCGGCGATCGCCTGCCGTCCGACCAGGGCGGCCGCGCCGAAGCCCAGCGCCAGCGTCATCAGGTAGAAGACGCCGACGAGCCCGATCGCCCACGACACCGAGGTGCGGGCGGCGCGTCCGTCCGGGACGGCGAAGAAGCGGTTGACGATGTGCGGCAGGCCGGCCGTGCCGAGCACCAGCGCGGCGGCGAGGCTGATGAAGTCCAGCTTGTTGACGATCGTGTGGAAGGCGTCGCCGGGGACGTCCTGCCCGTATCGCAGGCCCGGCCGCAGGAACGCCTCGCCCCTCCCGCTGGCGTCGGCGGCCGACCCGAGCATGGCACTGACGTCGAAGCCGAACCTGCCGAGCACCATGACCGCCAGCACGGCGGAGCCCGCCATCAGCAGGGCGGACTTGATGATCTGCACCCAGGTGGTGGCCTTCATCCCGCCGAACGCGACGTAGCAGATCATGAGCGCGCCCACCGCGACGATCGTCACCGTCTTGGCGGTGCCCGCGGACATTCCGAGGAACCGCTCCCCGCTGTGGATGCCGAGCAGCAGCGACACCAGCGCCCCCGCCCCGACCATCTGCGCCAGCAGGTAGAACACCGACACGGTGACGGTGGACACGACCGCCGCCCGGCGCACGGGGGCCTGCTGCCGGACGCGCCGCGACAGCACGTCCGCCATCGTGAACCGGCCCGCGTTGCGCATCATCTCGACCAGCAGCAGCGCGAGCAGCCACGCCACCAGGAAGCCGATCGAGTACAGGAACCCGTCGTATCCGGACAGCGCGATGATCCCCGCGATGCCGAGGAAGGACGCCGCCGACATGTAGTCGCCCGCGAGCGCCACGCCGTTCTGCGCGCCGGAGAACGTCCGCCCGCCCGCGTAGAAGTCGTCGGTGCCGCGGGTGTTCATCCGCGCCCAGACCGTGATCCCGAGAGTGATCAGGATGAACGCGACGAAGAGCGAGAACGTCACCGCATGATGCTCGATCACCGCAGCTCACCGGCCAGCGGGTCGAGCCGCCGCCGCGCGTACGCCACGTACGTCCAGGCCAGCGCGAACGTCGAGACGAACTGCAGGAGACCGAGCAGGAGCGCGACGTTGACGTGCCCGGTCACCGTCCGCGCCATGAAGTCCCGGGCGAACGCGGACAGCCCGACATAGACGAAATACCACCCGAGAAACACCGTGCCGACGACCAGCGCGGCGCGCCGGTACCTCCACCTGAGCAGCCGGAACCGCTCGTAACCCGCTATTGGCGCGTACTGCCCTGAAGGTTCCGTTTCGCTCCGCCGGCGTCCCGTGACCTTCGAGTCCCCCACCATCTGGCCTCCCCTGGACCGGACATGACTCTCCGCATCTGCCTGATCGCTCTATGGGATCAAAGTTTCAATCTCCGCAACCCCCGTTTGGCGAGATCCAGAAGGAGAACGGCGCCCCTCCCGCCCCGGCGGCCGCAAAGGGCCGCGATCGACCCTAGGAAAATGCCAGCATTCAGTGGCATGGTTTCTCCCATGAGACGTCTACTGGCTGGTACGACCCTGTTCCTGTCCACGGTGTCGATCGCGGCGGCACCGGTCGTGACGGTGCCGATCGGCGCGGTGCCGGACACGCCCTCGTCCACCGCGGCCGCCGCACAGGCCGCGTCCGCGCGGGCGGCGGACGGGGAGTGGCGCCGGGTCGGACTGCCGTTCCTCTGGCCGAACGCGGGTCTCGCCGACATCGCGGCGGCCGGCCCCTCCGACGTGTGGGCGGCCGGCGCGCAAGGAGCCTTCTGCATCCCGCAGATCGCCTCGTGGGGCTGCTACGTGCAGAGCGACGGCAACCCCGTGGTCCGCCACTGGAACGGCTCCGCCTGGGAGGAGTTCTCGCTGCCCGGCTGGAACAGCCACGGTCCGATCACCTCGATCGGCACAGTAGCGTCCGACGACGTCTGGGTGTCCACGCCGCCGCACGTCGAGCCGGCGTACCTGGCGCACTTCGACGGCACCGCCTTCACCAGGATCGACCCGCCCGAGACCGGCATGCGGGTCGAGGTCCACGGGGGCGCCGCCGGCGCGTGGCTGTCGGCGACCGGCGGCGACGCGCCGCTCTATCGCTGGACGGGCGGCGCATGGCAGCCCGCCCAAGGCACCGGCCTCACCTACGTGGAGGACGTACGGGCACGGACGGCCACCGACGCGTGGGCCGTCGGCCGAGGAGCCGACGACCATGCCGCCGCGGCCCACTGGGACGGCGACTCCTGGACGCCGGTCGACTACCCGCGCGACGACCGCGGGCTGACCAAGGTGCTGCCGGTCTCCGCCACCGACGTCTGGGCCGCCGTGGACGGAGCCGAGTACGTCGTCCGCTGGAACGGTGCCACCTGGTCGCAGATCGACCTGCCCAGCGGGGTCAAGTGGGTCGAGCTGGCCGTGGACGGCGCGGGAACCGTATGGGTGGGCGGCCGGGAATGGATCAACGTCGACGGCTACGACAAGTGGCGGCCGGTGCTGCTGTCGTACGCCGGCGGCACCTGGCAGCGCACCGTCCTGTCCATGCCGTGGGGCGCGGACGAGATGACCGTCCACGGGCTGACCACGGTTCCCGGAACCGGTGCCCTCTGGCTGGCGGCCACGGCCTCGAACGGTCCCGTCGTCCTCACGAAGGACTGATCATCATGAAACGCGCGCTGGCCGTGCTGGCCCTCCTCGCCTCCGTCATGACCATGGCCGCTCCGGCCACCACCGCCCACGCCGCGGACGGGGAGTGGCGCCGGGTCGGACTGCCGTTCCTCTGGCCGAGCGCGGGCCTGGGCAACATCTCCGCGACCGGCCCGTCCGACGTATGGGTGGCGGGGGTGCAAGGGGCGTTCTGCATTCCCCAGATCGCCTCGTGGGGCTGCTCCCTGGAAAGCGACGGCAACCCGGTGGTCCGGCGCTGGAACGGCTCGGCCTGGGAGGAGTTCCCGCTGCACGGCTGGAGCGGCAACGGCCCGATGGAGACCGTCGCCGCGGCGGCGCCCGACGACGTCTGGGTTTCCTACTCGCTGAGTTTCATCGCGGACCCGCCGCGGTACCTCGCCCGTTTCGACGGCACCGGCTTCATCGAGGTCGACCCGCCCGAGGCCGGCACGGGGTTCGAGGTCGCGGCGAACGCCGCCGGCACATGGGTCATGACGCATGAGGGCGAAGCGCCGTTGTACCGCCGGGCGGGCGACGGCTGGCAGCCCGTCGCGGGCACCGGGCTCTCCCGCGTGATGGACATGGCGGCACGAACCTCCACCGACGCGTGGGCCGTGGGCCAGGGAGGACCCGACGGCCGCTCCGCCATCGCCCACTGGGACGGCCAGATCTGGCAGCCGGTCGACTTTCCGTACGACGGCCCCGCGCTGTACGACGTGCTGCCCGTCTCCGCAACCGACGTCTGGGCTGCCGAGACCGGAACCGGGCGCCTGGTCCGCTGGAACGGTTCCACCTGGTCACAAGTGACTCTGCCCGACGGGGTCGAGGGCGTCCACCTGGCTGTGGACGGTTCAGGAACCGTCTGGGCGGGCGGCGCCGAACGCGTCGTGGTCGACGGCTACCACCGCAGAAGGCCGGTCCTGCTGTCGTACGCCGGCGGAACCTGGCAGCGCACTCCCGTGTCCATGCCGTGGGGCGCGAACACGATGAGCATCAGCGACCTGACCACGGTTCCCGGCCACGGATCCATCTGGCTCACGGCCAACACCTCGACAGGCCCCGTCGTGTTGGCCAAGGAGTCAACTACTCGGCCCTGAAGGACCGAGCTTGTTAACTCAGTCCGGAAAGGCTTCGTTTATGCTCCCGACTGCCCGCTACGGCGGGGCGGTCACGGGTCACATCGCCGGTTCCCGCTCAGGCGGGGGCCGGTGGGGGCATGTTGACAAATACCCACGCCGAGCGTGCGCGGTCGCGCACGTTGACCCCGGCGACGTGGTCGGCCGGCCCAGCGAGGCCGCACCGACGACATTGGAAGTGGTCCCGGCTGCGGCGGTTGCCGCGCTCGGTGTGGCCGCAGCGCGGGCAGCGCTGCGAGGTATAGGCCGGATCCACCTCGATGAACGGCACACCGGCCCGCCTGGCCTTGTAGGCGATGAAGTTGCCGAGCTGGTGGAACGGCCAGGAGGACTGCCGTGCTCGCTGGTCGCGTCGAACCGTGACCCGCTCGCGGATGCCCTGGAGCTGTTCCAGGGCGATGCCGCGTTCGGTGCGTTGGGCGACAGCAACGACGGTCTTGGAGACCTTGTGGTTGGTGTGGGTGGCGTGCCGGGATTCGCGGCGGGCGCGCTTTTTGAGCAGTTGCGCGGCCGAGCGGGTCTTCTTGGCCTGGAGTTCGGCCTTCTTGCGGGCCTGCCGGCGCCGGTAGCGGTCCAGGCGCCGCCCGGAGTGGTTGTCGCCGTCGCTGGTGGTGGCGAGGTTGTTGATGCCCCGGTCCACCCCGATCCAGTCCTTCGGTTCGTACTGCTCGCCCTCGGGAATCTCGCATGTGGCGATCAGGAACCACTTGCCGTCCCGCAGCACCAGGTCCGATTCGCCCTGGCGGCATTCGGTGAGCTGCTTGAGCGCTGTGGGCGAGCAGGCGAAGCGGACGTTCTTCAGACGCCCGCCGGTCGTCCAGATGGATACGGTCTGGGCGTCGTAGTTCCACGACAGGCACCGGTCGTCGTAGGTGTGCGCGGCATCGGCGCGGAATATGATCGGCTTCGACTCCGCTTTGCGGCGTCGTCTGGAGCCCTCACCGCCCAGGTTCCCCGCCCGGATATTGGCCCGCACCGTGGTGTAGGCGTCCGCCACGCGTTTGATGACGTGCTGCGCGGCCTGCGCGCCCAGGCCGTCGGCCTTGAGGTCGCCGTAGGTCATCGACCGCAGGTCCTTGACCGATCCCTTGAGCCCGTGCGTCTCGAACGAGGCGGCCGATACCCGGTTCGCGCACTCGTTGACCGTGCGCAGGGTGCGCTCCAGTGCCGGGGCCTGTGCGGCGTCCGGCAGCAACTTGACCCGCACAACGATCTTCACGCCCGTGATCGTATCATTGGTCTATGTCACCTCGATGGGAGCCGGATCCCGATATCCGCAGGGGCCGCAGCGTCGTCTACACCCTGCATGCACACTTGGTCTTTACAGCGAAGTACCGGGGTGGACCGTTCACCGACGAGATCCTGCGCCGCTGCGAGGAGATCATGCGGGGCGTGTGCGGCGACTTCGGCGCCGAGCTGCGCGAGTTCAACGGCGAGACCGACCACGTGCATCTGCTCGTGCACTACCCGCCCAAGATCGCCCTGTCCCGGCTGGTCGGCTCGCTCAAGGGCGTGTCGGCCCGCAAGCTCCGCCAGGAGTTCCCCAGCCACATCCGCAAGTACCTGTGGGGCGACCACTTCTGGTCCCCGTCCTACTTCGCTGCGTCCTGCGGCGGCGCACCACTGTCGGTCATCGCCGAATACATCGAGAACCAGAAACGACCGGACTAGCTAGGCGGCGCTAGCGCGCCGCACACGAGGGAAGCGATTCCTCCCGGCCCTGAAGGGCCGGGGTTCCTCGCTAGAAAACTGCTGAACCGGACTCCAACTAATTTCCTGAATCTGAACTTCTTACTTCAAAAACAAGAAGTGATCCTCTAGAGTCGGACCCACCGATGAGGAGGGTCCATGGTGGAGACGCGGGTCGGCTATCTGCTGCCGACGCGGGAGCAGAGCCTGCTGGACGAGCACGATCCGGGACGGCTGGTCGAGCAGGCGCGGCGGGCCGAAGCGCTCGGGTTCGACTCGGTGTGGGCGGGTGACAGCCCCGTGACCCGGCCGCGCGCCGACCCGCTGCTGCTCCTGGCGGCCGCGGCGCACGTCACCGAGCGGGTCGAGCTCGGCACGGCGGTGCTGCTGCCCGCGCTGCGGCACCCGATCCTGCTGGCGCACCAGCTCGCCACCCTCGACCGGCTCGCGGACGGGCGGCTGATCGCCGGCATGGGCGCCGGATTCCCGAACCCCCGGACCGAGGCCCAGTTCGACGCGATCGGCGTGAGCTTCAAGCGCCGCGTGAGCCGCATGGAGGAGTCGATCGAGGCCATGCGGAAACTGTGGTCGGGCGCCGGCCCGGTCTCGTACCGGGGCGAGCATTTCGCGTTCGAGGACGTGACGCTCGCGCCGCCGCCCGCCCGTCCCGGAGGGCCGCCGATCTGGCTGGCGGGCGGGGGCGGGCCGGCGCTGCGGAGGGTGGCCCGCCTGGCCGACGGCTGGCTGCCCTACCCGCCCGAGGTGCGGACGTATGCGGAGGAACGGGACGTCATCCAGACGGCGGCGACCCGGCCCGTCACGCCCGCCCTCTACGCGACCGTCTGCCTGGACGAAGACGCCGAGCGCGCTCACCGGCGTCTGCGAACCAGCATCGAGCGCTACTACGACGCCCCGCTGGAGTTCATCCAGTCGATCCAGGCCACGTTCGCCGGCACGGCGGGCGAGGCCGCGAAGTGGTTGACGTCCTACGCCGAGGCCGGCGCACGGCATCTGGTGATCCGGCTGGCGACCGACGACCACGACGCCGGACTTGAGGCCTTCGCCGACCTCGTCCTGCCCCTTCTGCGACAGGAGCGCCCCGCATGACCACGTTCGTTCTCGTTCACGGCGCATGGCACGGCCCCTGGGCCTGGGAGAAGGTAACGCCGTTCCTTCACCGAGCCGGTGCGCACACCCTCGTCCCCAACCTGCGGGACGGTGACGTCGGCCTGCGCGAGCACGTCGAGGACGTCGTCACCGCACTCGGCACCGCACAAGACGACGTCGTGCTCGTCGGGCACAGCTACGCGGGCCTGGTCGTGAGGGAAGCGGCCGACCTGCGTCCCGATCGGGTGGCCCACATCGTGCTGGTGGACGGGTGGGCCGGGCCGGACGGCTCCGGCATGTTCACCCTGGCCCCCGACGCCTTCGTCCAGACGGTCCGGTCCTGGGCGGACGGAGCGCAGGTGCCCGCCCCTCCCCCGGCGGCGTTCGGCATCACCGACCCCGACGAGGCGGAACGGCTCCTCCCGCGCCTGCGCCACCAGCCGCTGCGCACCTTCACCGACACCACGCGCCTCGCCGGAGCCGTCGACCGGATTCCGGGAACGGCCGTCCACTGCCGTCCGCAGTCGTTTCCGTTCGACCGCTTCGGCAAGGCGCTCGGATACCGGACGCTCGGGCTGGACGGTCCGCACAACGTGATGGTCACCCATCCGGAACCTCTCGCCCGGCTGCTCCTGGACATCGCCGGGGACTTCGAGAACAAGAAGCCCGCGCCATAGAGTGATGTAGTGGACCAGCGGACGTACAACCAGTACTGCGCGACCGCGCGCACCCTCGACCTCGTCGGCGAACGCTGGACGCTGCTGCTGATCCGGGAGCTGCTCACCGGCCCCAAACGGTTCGGCGACCTGCAGGCCAGCCTGCGCGGCCTCGGCGCGGGCCTGCTGTCGGCGCGGCTGAAGCATCTGGAGCGCGAGGGCCTCGCCCGCAAGGTCACGTTGCCGGCGCCCGCCCGGACGCCCGCGTACGCGCTCACGGAGGCGGGCGAGGAACTGGGCCCGGCCGTCCTGGAAATCGCCCGGTGGGGGATGAAGTGGGCGCTCGGTGAACGGCGCGAGGGTGAGACCTTCCACCCGGGGTGGGCCGTCCTGGGGCTCAAGTCCTGCTTCGATCCCGAGGCGGCCGCCGGGCTGCGGGCCGTCTACGAGTTCCGCATCGGCGACGAGGTGCTCCACGCCCGCGTCGACGACGGCACGGTCGAGATGTCGCACGGCCCGGCGCAGCGTCCGGACGCCGTCGTCGAGATGGACGAGGACGCGCTCCTCGGCATGGCCGCGGGCCGGTCGGCACTCCGCGAACTGATCGACGGCGGGAGGGCCGCCGTGTCGGGCGACCGCGAGGTCCTGTCCAGGCTCGGCGACCTGTTCCGCCTCCCCGGCCCGCGCTCCCGGACCCCCGAACAGCCTCCCTCCTGACCGGCCGCGTTGCCGGCGGCGGCCGCGTTGCCGACGGCGCCCGCGATGCCGGCGGCGGGCCGGTCAGCGTTCGACGTTGCGGTGTTTGCGGCGCGCTCTGAGCGCGGCGACGATCGAAACGCCGAGCATGGCCAGGCCGACCTGGAACACCAACTCGATCCAGTCGATCCCGCGGGTGGTGTCGACGCCGACCGTCTGCGCGATCGCCGTCCCGATGAGCGCCGCCGCGATGCCGACGAGCACGGTCAGGATGATGCCGATCGGCTGGCGTCCCGGCAGCAGCAGCCGCCCCAGCGAACCGATGATCGCTCCGATGACGATCGCGGTGATGATCCCTGTGATGTTCATGCCCCTCGTGTGCCCAGAAAGGACACGCAGTCACATCGGCGCAGGTCGGCGGTGGACGGCTACGGGGCCGCGGTGTCCTGCCCGTCCCCGATCGACTGCAGGTCGTCGAACGTCAGAGAGGGGCCGCCGAGCGCCTGCGCCCGTCCGGCCGTGGCGCGCAGGCCGTCGATGAGCAGGTCGAGGTGGCGGTGCGCCAGGTCCTCGGTGAGTTCCCGGGGAAGCGGGCCGGGAAGGGGGCGCGACAGGCGCACGAGCAGCATCCCGATGTCGCCGTGTGTGACGTCCGGGCGCAGGTCACCCTCCTGCTGGGCGGACGCGACCAGGCCCTGCATGATGCCGACGCCCTCGTCGCGGACGGCCGCGATCTCCTCGTCCTCGAACGGGATCTCCTCCAGCAGCACGGGGAACACCGCGCCGATCCGGATGTCCAGGACACGGTGCATGTAGCGGGTCAGTGCGGCGAAGGCCGTCGGCTCCTCGTCGCGCGCCCGCGTGACCTCGTCCATCGTGCGCTGCAGGGCATCCAGCGCGACCGCCCTGGTCAGCGCCTTGCGGTCGGGAAAACGGCGGTACAGCGTGGCGATCCCGGTGCCGGCCCGCTTGGAGATCTCCTCGAGCGGGGCGCCCGGCCCCTGCTCGACGAAGACCTCCCCGGCGGCGGCGAGGATCCGGTTGCGGTTGTCGCGCGCGTCGGCCCGCAGCGGCGGCCGGGCGGCGTTCGGCTTCTGCCCCATGGCGTCAGCATAACAAGCATGTGGAGGAATATCCTCCGATTGATTTTTAGTCACGGATCTTGACTATCAATATCCGTGACTATAACGTCGACTCAGAAGACCTGGAGGGGGCGCTCCCCCGAGAAATCCAGAACTAAGTGGAGACAAATCCTCCGGTCAGTGTTACGGTCCGAGTAAGTGGAGAAAAAACCTCCGGAAGGAACAAGATCATGAACACCTCGTCCGCGACCCGAACGATCACCCCGCCCACCGGCCCGCTCACCCTCGAAGCCGAAGGCCCGGCCGACGTCCGGACCGCGATCCTCACCGCCCGCGACCGCGGCCTGCCGCTCACCGTCCAGGCCACCGGGCACGGCACCGTCGTCGCGCCGGACGAGGGCCTGCTCCTGAAGACCTCGCGGATGGCGCACGTGCTGGTCGACCCGTCCCGCCGGACCGCCCGCGTCGGCCCCGGCGCCCGCTGGAGCGACGTCATCGCCGCCGCCGCGCCCCTCGGGCTGGCCCCGCTGTCGGGCTCGCACGCGTCCGTCGGCGTCACCGGCTACACCCTCGGCGGCGGCGTCGGCTGGCTGTCCCGGCGGTACGGGTTCGCCGCCGACCACCTGCTGCGCGCCGGCGTCGTCACCGCCGACGGCCGTCACCTGACCGCCGACGCCGACCACCACGCCGACCTGTTCTGGGCACTGCGCGGCGGCGGCGGCAACTTCGGCGTTGTGACCTCACTGGAGTTCCGGCTCCACCCGGTCTCCACCGTCTACGCGGGCACCGCCCTGTTCCCCGCCGACCGCGCCGGCGACGTGCTCACCCTCTTCCGGGACGAGTCCGACGCCCGTCCCGACGAGCTGACCGTCTCGATCGTCGTGACCGACCACGACCGGTACGGGCGCGTCGTCGCCGTCCGCGGCGTCCACACCGGCGACCCGGACGACGCCCGGCGGGAACTGCGATCACTCTGGGAGGCCGCCGGCCCGCCGCTGCACGAGGACTTCCGGACGATGCCGTACGCCGAGACCGAGTCGCTCGGCGGCATCCCGCCCCTCCAGTTCGACCTGTTCGCCGACCTGCCCGACCCGCTGATCGCGGCCATCGCCGGCAGCGACGCGTCCGCCGTCGAGATTCGGCACTGGGGCGGCGCGATGGCCCGTCCCGCCGCGGACGCCGGCCCCGTCGGACACCGCGACGTGCCCTTCTCGATCACCGTCAACGGCTCCGCCGAGACCGCGGCGCCGCTGGCGGCGTACTCGACCGGCGGCTCGTTCCTGAACTTCCTGCACGACCCGTCCAGGACGGCCGCCGCCTACACCCCCGACAACCACCGGCGGCTCCGCGAGATCAAGCGGGCCTACGACCCCCAGAACGTGTTCCACCGCAACCACAACATCAAGCCCGCCTGAATGCGAGGAAACCGAAATGACCACGCTCACCGCACCCGGTTCACCACCCGCCACCGCACCGGCCCTCGACCGAAGACTCATCGCGATCGGCTCGGTCGTGGTGCTCGGCACGATCATGTCGATCATCGACGCGACCGCCGTCAACGTCGCCACCCGCACCCTCGCCGAGGAGTTCGGCTCCTCGATCCGCACCGTCCAATGGGTCCTGACCGGTTACATGCTGGGCCTCGCCGGCGTCATCCCGATCAGCGGCTGGGCCACCGAGCGGTTCGGGGCCCGCCGCGTGTGGATCACCGCGCTGCTGCTGTTCGTCGCCGGCTCCGCCCTCGCCGGCCTCGCCTGGTCGATGCCCAGCCTCATCCTGTTCCGCGTCGTGCAGGGCGTCGGCGGAGGACTGATCGTCCCGGTCGCGCAGACGATCCTCGCGCAGGCCGCCGGCCCCGACCGGATGGGCCGCGTCATGGGCTTCATCGGGCTGCCCATGCTGCTCGGCTCCGTCGCCGGCCCGATCGTCGGCGGCCTGATCATCTCGACCGCCGGCTGGCGCTGGATCTTCCTCGTCAACCTGCCCCTGGGCCTGATCGCCGTCGTGGCCGCGCTGCGCCTGCTGCCGCGCTCCGCTTCGCGTCCGACGTCACTGGACGTCCGCGGCCTGGTCCTGCTGTGCGCCGGGGTGACGGTGTTCGCCTACGGCACCGCCGAAGCGGGACGTCCCGGCGCCCTGGACTCGCCCCGCACCTGGGCCGTCATCGGCACGGCGGCCGTCCTCATCGGCCTCTACGTCCTGCACGCCCGCACCCGTCCGGCCCTGATCGACATCTCCCTGTTCCGCAACCGCGGCTTCACCGCCGCCGTGCTCACCAACGTCGTCGTCGCCATCGCGCTGTTCGGCGTTCTCGTCCTCCTCCCGTTGTACTGGCAGATCGTCCGCGGCCACGGCCCGCTCGCCACCGGCCTCCTCCTCGCCCCCCAGGCGCTGGGCGCCGCGGTCGCCATGCCGCTGGCCGGACGCGTCACCGACCGGGTCGGCGCCGGCGTGGTCGTCCCCGCCGGGATCGTCATGGGCCTCATCGGCACCGCCGCCTACACCCAGATCCACGCCGCCACCTCACCCGTCCTCCTCGCCGCGGCCCTCTTCGTCATCGGCCTCGGCCTGGGCGCGACGATCATGCCGTCCCTGGCCGCCGCCTACCAGGCGCTGCCGGGACATCTGATCCCGCGGGCGACCAGCGCCATGAACACGCTCCAGCGCATGGGCGCCTCCGTCGGAACCACGGCCCTGGCCGTGATCCTGCAACGCGAGATCACCGCCCAATCGCCCGCGCTCGGTCACGCGGCGCTCGCCCCGATGCCCGACGAGACCCGCGTTCAGGTGGCGCCGCTCCTGGCCACGGCCTTCGGGCATACGTTCTGGATCGCGCTGGCCATCGGCGTCCTCGCCCTCGTCCCCGCCCTGATGCTTCCCCGTCAGAGGGCGTGACGTCACCCGCCGAGCCCGGGGCCGCGACTCCGTGGCCCCGGGCAGGCTTGTCCCGCGGACTATCTGCGTGACACCCGCATCGGGACGGGCCCGGCCGGCCGCAACGTGATCTCGGCCCGTCCGCGCACGGGCACCCCCGGGGCCAGATCGAGCCGGTGAGTGCGGCTGACGGCCGCCAGCACCAGGATCGCCTCCAGCATCGCGAATCCGGCCCCGACACAGATGCGCCGGCCACCCCCGAACGGCAGATACGCGTAGCGGGGACGCTGCTGCTCACCCATGAACCGCTCCGGCTGGAAACCCTCCGGATTGGGCCAGATCTCCGTGTTCCGATGCAGCAGATACGGCGGGACGGCGATCGTCGAACCCGCGGGGACCCGTACCCCCGCGATGTCGTCCTCGTCGACGGCGTCGCGCTCAATGGTCCATGCCGGCGGATAGATCCGCATGGCCTCGGAGAGGACGGCGCGCGTCCAAGGCAGCCGGTCCACGTCGCCGGCCTGCGGATCCCTCCCGCCGAGCACCTCGTCCACCTCGTTCTCCAGCCGCTCACGCGCCGCCGGATACCGCGAAAGCAGCACGAAGGTCCACGCCAGCGAAGCCGCCGTCGTCTCATGCCCGGCCAGCAACAGCGTCAGAACCTCATCCCGCAATTCGGCCTCGGAGAACTCACCGCCCTCCTTGAGCAGATGCAGAAGCTCCCCACCGGACGACCCCCGGACGACCCGCTGCACCAGGTCGTCCAGCTGGCCGATCGCTGCGCCCAGCCCGGGCACACGCTGATACACCCCGCGTCTCGCGGTCGCCCCCGGCAGGAAAGTCCCCACGACCGCGCCCCGCTGCAGCGCCTCAAGGGAACGCCCCGTCCGCCCGGCCTCCCCGGCGAGCTCGCTGCCGAACAGCGCCCGTCCCACGATGTCCAGCGTCAGCCGCCGCAGCTCACCCGCCGCGTCCAGCACCACCCCGTCGGGCCACCGCCCGACCGCCGCAACGGCCGTCTCGACGATCTGCGGCGCGAACCCGACGACGTGCCGCTGCGCGAACACCGGCTGCACCACCCGCCGATGCCGCCGCCACGTCTCCCCCTCGCTGGTCAGCAGCCCTTCCCCGATGACCGCCCGCAGCGGCCGATACGTAAACGCCTTCACATAGTTGTCCTGGTTCGCCACCAGCACATGCTCGGCGTGCTCGGGCCGCGAAAGCACATAAAGAGCCCGCCCCACGCCGAACGGCACCCGCACCACATCCCCGTAACGCCGCCCGAGCGCCCCATACGTCTCCAGCGGATTCCGCATCATCCGCAACCACCACCGGGCGGCCTCCGCAGCACCCGGCCCGGCAACACTTCCACCCGACACCAACGCCATACCTCCACCGTAAACCCGCCCCGATCCGGAGCGGGGCCACGTCCGGCCAGAAGGCTCCGGCCCCGACTCCAATCTGATCAAGATTGCCGCGTGGAAATAGCCGAACTCATCCTGAACTACATCAGGGCCCTCATATGGCCGCTACTGATCATCTCCGTCCTGGTGCACTACCGCCACCATGTGAGCGACCTGATCAGACGAACCCGCAGCCTGGACACCCCGGCCGGAACAATTCAGTTCTCCGCCGCCAGAGACCTCCTCGACGAGGCGGCGAGCAAAAGCGACGAGCCCGCGACACCCGAAACCCGCCGCGGCGTCCTCCGCCGCCTGGACCACGCGGCCGAATACCTGACCGACGGCCGCATCCTCTGGGTGGACGACAACCCGAGCTACAATTCAAGCCTCATCCGCCTCTTCCGCAAATTCGGCATGGACGTGGAAACGGCACTTTCCACTGAAGAGGCTCTGGCCGAACTCCGGGCCCACTCCTACGACATACTCCTGACCGACATGCGCCGCGGCAACGACCCGGAGGCCGGCAACACCCTCCTCCGGGAACTCACCCGCCTGGACAACGAAGTCCCCGTCATCGTCCACTCCACCCCGTCCCGCACCGAGAAAGGCGTGAACCCCCGAGCCTTCGCCGCCACCTCCTCCACCGACGAGGTCGTCCACTACGTAATAGACCTAATGGAACGAATAAACTTACCTGACAATGGCGTCCGGGCGACACCAGGGCCCCGTCCACGAGATTCCGCCACACGCCGGACCTCGTCCATGGCGAACGCCCGCCACCGCCCCATAAGCTCACTGGCCATGATCCCCCCAGCCGGACGGTGGCTCGCCATCCTCTCCATCGCTCTGCCGCCGTTCACCGGTGCGGCCGCCTGCAGCGGCCCGGCGTCCCATCACACGAACGCCGAAACCGACTGCCCACAACAGGCCGGAAACGCCGCACCCCCCATGCACCGTGACATTCGAACGAGCAGAAGAGGCCAGCGCCTCCGCCTTCGGCACCCGCATCGATCTGGTGTCCGCCACCACCGATTCTGTCGAACTCAGAGTCGCCGGAATCCCCTTCACCGTGGCCAAGGGCGAAACCGGGAGCCAGGAGGCCAACCTGAACATCACCATCAAGTCCATCACCGCCAACAAGATCGTCCTGAAGATCGGCGATGTATCAGGCGTCTGACCATGCAAAACCCTATCGGCCAACATTGATGCTGCGATCCTTCAAGCCCGGCAGCCGCAGCGAGAGCGGCACGCGAACGCATGCCACCCTGAAGGTTGCGGGCCTCGCTCCGGGGGCGCCATGCTCCGCAGGATACAATACGCCCCTGATGATCACCCAAGATAGTTGAGGAGGAAGGCGGTCCATGAGGAGCAGAAGCCCCCAGGAAAAGAAGCAGCTAAGTTATGCCAAGGACCGCCGCAACGCCTACGCGGAGAACGATAAGAGTTCCAGGAACGCGGTACGGCTGAACAAGCGCTTTCCCAATCGAGCCAACCGCCACCGCCTTAATCAGCTTCTTCAGGAAGCCGCTGGCCGTCCCGACATCGTGAAGGCGGTCGAGGTTGAGGAGCGTCTGACGCGTCGTCGGCCGAAGATGTGGCGCAAGGAGCCCGACCTAGCGCTGGGAGATTGGGTCGAAAGCAGATTGCAGCGGCGTATCCGCCTGGAGGACGACGGACGGGCCGATGAACAACGTCCTGCCCGCGTCCGGCGGCGCCGCAGCCGGCGAGCCAAGCTCCGCACCCTCCCCACGGCACGTGTCGCGACCAAGGGCACTGTAGAGCGGAGTTGGTAGTACGTTGCTCCCGGCGCAGAGTCGGGAATCACGACGAGATTCCGGCATCACCCCGGCTTTGGACTCGCTCCACCGGCCTGGCGTGTCGGCCGTCGCTTCCAGAATTGGCACTGCTCAAGGACGGTCGATTTCGATCAGTGAGCCGTCAGCGGCGTACGTGAAGCGTCGTGGCAGCCCCATGGCCTGGACGGCCTCATTGATGGCGGCATCGTGTTCGGAAACCTCGTCTGGGTTGGATGGATCGGTGAGCTGGAATCCGAGGAGGCCGACATCGTACGGATCGACGTCGTCCGGCTCGGGCGCGCCCTCCAGGATGAAGCCCAATAGCGCACGCAGCGCGTCTTCGCCGAGTTCCAGAGGATGGAACGCCAGTGGGTACGGCTCGTCCGACCAGACAGGATTGTGCGGGACCGGATGTTCCCCGGCCCAGTAGGCCGCTTCGAATGGAAACGGCTCGCCGATGTTCTCCATGACCCCGCTGTCAGGAGACAGGCTGAGTGAACGGATCAACTGTCCGTCCTCCCATACGGCGAAGGCCAGCCCGTCGACGACGCTGTGCATCGCGTGCAGGACCAATCTGCGCCCCCTGCTCGCCTCGACCAGATGAGCCGCGAGTTGCGAGGGACGGTCGATCATCACCCGCCGGTCGCAGACGATGTCGACTCCCGGAAGGCTCGTGGCGTAGGTCGTCCCATAGGGCGGGTAACAACCGTCGCCGAGAGATGACGGTTCGGCCTCTCGGACTGTCCAACCGGGATAAAGTCGCTCGATCAGGACCGCGGTCTGCTCCGGGTCCGGTGCCGGTGCAGCACGAAGGGCCTCACTGACATCCCTTTCGGCGTATGCCAGCAGCCCAGTCTTGGCTCCCATGCCTGCCCCTTCCCAAGTCTGCAACGGCGGGGAGCGTATCGGCCCACTGGGACAGTCTCAGCATTGCTGAAGTGGTTGCGCCCGAAACCAGCCCCCGGGCATACGCTCCGAACGAAGAAGTCGAGGCGAACCAGTCCGCTTTCCAGGCGGCAACGACACGTCGACCAAGGTCAGACGGCCCCTACCTACACCCGTGGTGACCGCCGTATACCGACATGCCTGCCGTCACCTCCGGCCCACCGACCTCTGCGCTTCAAACCGCCGAACGTGGCGTTCGCGCTGTCCGACGCATCCGGGGTTCTGCTTGCCCTTCCGTCGGCCTCACGACCATCCTCGGCCCGCATTCGGCACGTGTTCCGCGCCGCCTGAAAGACTGGAGGTGTGAACGGTTCAGCGTGGGACGAGGTTCTTGCCGCCGTCCAGGCGGCGCCCTATCCGGTCGAGATGCTGGCCCCGGTCGCCGAGCGCGCAGAGGTCTGCTTGGCGGAGCTGGGAATCACGACGAGATCGTGGCTCGGGGCCGTCGTCGCCCACACCGGCGGGATCCGCGTAGATCACGGCTGGCTGCGAGTACTCGGCAGTGGCGGAGGCGGCCTGCCCGACATCATGGACAAGGCCGATCACGCGTCGCGCTGGCTCGTGGTGGGTTACGACATACTCGGCGGTCAGTTCGCTTGGGTTCCAGCCGAGCCCGGGGCACCGCCCACAGTCCACTACTTCGGCCCGACGATCTGGGCTGGCTGGACCTGGAGCAGGGGTACGCCGATTGGCTGTACGCCGTGCTCGCCGGCTCCTTGACGCAGTTCTACGACACCCTGCGCTGGCCCGGCTGGAAGACCGAAGTGGAGGCACTCAGGCTGGACGAAGGCATCCACGCTTGGCCGCCACCGTCGACCGAGGAGGGCAAAGACCTATCCGAGGTCTCGCGAAAAGCCGTACCCATGGCAGAACTCGTCTCCTTCCACCACGAGATGGCACGGCAACTGGGCTAAGCCACCAACAACCACCACGGGCTGAGCCGGGAGCTGACAATTACGAGTCTTCCGAAGAACCACGCCGGTCCACAGGCATCCCCCGACCTGCCCGGCACGACCCTCAGAAGCCCGGCCGACTGAGTTGGCAGCGCCCGTATTAGCCCAAGATCGCTTGTCCAACGCCAACCGGTCAACCGGCTCTCCCTTGGCCATAACAATGCGGCTCTGCGTCGGGGCCGAGTGCCATCATGGGCGGCGTGACAGATCAAGACGTGCTGCTGAGCCAAGTCGCCGCCCGCGCGATGCAGGAGTCCGGTGGCGCGATCTGCTGCGCCACAGGCGAACAGATCATAGAAGCTGAAACGCTGCTCGGGTTCTCGGTGCCTCCCCTGCTGTCACGGCTCTACCAGGAAGTCGGCAACGGCGGATTTGGACCCGACTATCAACTACTACAGCTGATCGCTCCAGAAGGCCGCACCGCTGTCAGCACCTACCACGCGGAGCGAACGCCCCGACGGTGGCCGGAGGGGGTACTTCCGATCCTCGACTGGGGCTGCGCCATGTACGCGGCAGTCGATTGCACCGACCCTCAAGCACCCGTCCTGCTCTTCGAACCCAACGCCGTAGACGACGACTGGAGCAACGCATGGTTCGAGGACGCCGTCAGCCTCTCTGATTGGCTGCACACCTGGCTTTCCGGGACAGGGTGGTACACGGAAGAGATCATGATGAGTGATGACTTCTCAGAGCCGCGACCATGGCCCCAAGTCAAGCAGCGCCTGAGCCGGGAGCAGGCCCCTGACCTCGACACTCATCGTGAGCGGCCGTCGGCCTAGAACCCGCATTCTCAGGATGGACCCGGCCGACATCGCCCACATCCCGGGACGATCGTGATCGATACGCCGAAGACCTGGGCCGGGGAGCGCACTGTGTCGCTGGACTTCGGCACCGCCGAACTGATTCCCGCGCATCTGCGCATGATCTGGCGGGAGAGGTTCGCGGCCGAGGAGGCGTATCAGGATCATGGGCTGCTGTTCTGCCGGGAGGACGGCACCCCGTACGCCCCGACTTCGTCTCGAAGCATTTCCGGTGGCTGGCCGCCGAGGCGGACCCGCCGCTGATCCGGTTGCATAAGGCGCGGCACACGGCGGCGACGCTCGCGCTCGAGGCTGACCGGAAGATCGTGTCGACTCAGCGGGGCATTCGACGGTGCGGATCACGGAGGACCTGTACACGCGTGTGCGGCAGGCGGTGCATGATGAGGCGCCGAGACGCTGCTTCGTCTGCTGCCCGAGCAGGGGAAGGCCGATCGGGCTGGCATGTCACCATGAGGGCCGCGCGAGCGCCTGAGAGGCAGGAGAGGTCATGCAGAAAATACCGACGGTCTTCGTTCGCGACTGGGAGAACAACCCCAAGTACGTCACCAGCGAGCCGCATCCGGACTGTGCCTGGGTGCTGGACGGTGAGGGGGTCGCCACGCGCAAGTACGACGGCACCTGCGTGATGTACGACGGCGAGCGCTGGTGGGCCCGCCGGGAGGTCAAGGAAGGCAAGCAGTTCCCGCCCGGATTCATGGCCCTGGCCGCCGACGCGGACACCGGCAAGACGGTCGGGTGGGAGCCTGTGGAGCAGTCGGGCTTCGCCAAGTTCCACGCTGAGGCTGTCGCGGTGGCGGGTGAGTGGGTGCAGGGGACGTACGAGTTGTGCGGCCCGAAGATCAACAAGAATCCTGAGCGGCAAGAAGCGCACGTGCTCATCGAGCATGAGTCCGCCGAACGCATCCCCGGTTTCCCGCTCACCTTTGCCGGCATCCGGGATGCCGTGCTGCGGCTGGCCAAGGATGACGGCGTTGAGGGGATCGTGTGGCATCACCCGGATGGCCGCATGGCGAAGATCAAAGCGCGCGATTTCGATGGGTCGTGAGGCGCGGTCGTGACGCGGTGGGCACTTTTGGCTCCCCGGATTCGGGGGTTTGAAGAAGGCCCCTGCTCAAGATCGCAACAGGGGCCTGACCTGGTCGAGCCGGCGGAGGGGACTTGAACCCCTAACCTTCTGTTTACAAGAAACCGGCCACCCCGACTCGACTGACTTCCCCCCAGGTCAGACGGTGTGTGCCCGGTGGTCGACGTAAGCCACCGTGCGGCCCTGTTGCGGTACTTCCGTGCTGTACTTCAGACCCCATGGCTCAGACCGACGATGACCGCCCCTCGGTGGCGCCACCACCCCGAACGCTCGGCCGCGCCCTCCACCGGACGGCAAGCCCCGTAGACTCATGATGACGGCTGGCAAGGGACAGAGAGTTCTGAGGAGGGGGCGTCATGACGGCTGAACCGCTCAATCACGATCATGGCCCGCTCGACCCCGAAGACATCCTCCGCCGGCTACCCCATGACGAGCGGGACCGGTTCATCCGGGACTACCGCAGCGCCCTCGACGCCGCACACGAGCTCTGGCGCTACCGCCAGCTCCAAGAGGTCCTCCGCCTCTGGGACATGCGGGCCGTCGCCTACGCCCGTCCCGACTTCGCAGAACGTGCAGAGCAAGCACGCGCGGGTGACCCGGCCGTCTTCACGTCCGCAGAAGAAGCGATCCCAGGATGGTCCGAGCGCACGGACGGCGCTCGTTGAACCACCGCGTCGAGCTGCACGCAACCGCACTCGCCCAGATCGCCGGCCTGTCACCGAAGCCTTCGACGCCCTGGTGACCTCCCTCGCCGACGTCGCCGAACGCCCTTGGGACGCCATGGCCCTCTACAACGACGAGCCCGAATACCGCCAAGTCATCTTCGGCACCCACGGCCTGGTCTCCTTCTACGTCGACGACACAGCCGAGATCATCCGCGTCTTCGACATCACCTGGACCGGCTAACACCAGGACGAACCTCGGCACGCTGAGCAGCGGCTTTACAGTCCCCCCGCCAAACTCCGCTGGCCTGCACCCTCTTGAGCGTAGGACAGACCTCGACACGCATTCGGCACGGCGGTCCTCCGGGCGGCGCTCCGGCTAGCCGACCCCACTGGCCTCCCGAGCCGTTACCTGACGATGGAATTCGTTGAGTGCGGTAGGTGTCAAGTCAAATGGGACAGGGGCCAGTGATCGTTAGGCGGCTTGTTTCTCCTGGTCAGAGCTGATCGGGTCGGTGGTTTCTTCGTCG
>NZ_JBEZGN010000058.1:0-40619 GCF_040650055.1 Spirillospora sp. NPDC048819
GGCCTGGATCAACGAACCGCCCAAGGACGAGAACAAGGAGAACAAGCAGGCACAACCCGCAGCCTGAGCTGTCTCAACGAGTTTGACAGGCTCCGTGCCGCTGAGCTGCTGTGGAACTTCCTGGGCCGCTCGACGGAGGAGATCAGGCAGTACCGGGATGAGTGGGAGAACCACGGCGAGCGGTTCGGGCGCGTCGAAGGTTACGTGGGACACGGCGGCCCGGGAAAGAACCGCGACGGGATGGCGAGAATCCCGGCCCCGGAACTGCCCCAGGTCCGGATGCGGCCGAGGAAGAATCCCCCGCCCCACGCACAGTTCGGCGGCTGACCGAACCGGCCGGCGCTTGCCCCGCCTCGTTCCCGCGAACCGCTATGCCCGCCCCCACCGAGTTGGACATCATTCCACGCAGAGAGGTACCCGAAGTGATCGAACAACGGACCGACAGAACCGGCGCCCCCGTACATGTCGCGCTCGACGAGACACGCGCCATCAGCGCCTACACCGTGAGCGTGGACGACGGAACCTTCGCCGGCCGTGCGGACTTCGTCGACCCGCCGGAGGCCGGCGGCGAGCGCATCTTCTTCCACACCGAGATCGCCGAGGAGTTCGGCGGTCGTGGCCTGGCGGGACTCCTCGTCCGCGAGGCGCTGGCGGACAGCATTCGCAAGGGCCTCACCGTCGTGCCCGTGTGCCCGCTCTTCAGCAAGCACCTGGACAAGCACGGCGAGGACTACAAGGCCGAAGGCGGACGGTTCCGCCGGCCGAGGCCGGCCGACCTCACCACCGTCAAGCAGGCGATCAAGGGTGGGGCGTGAACGCGGAGCGTCCCTATATCGACCAGGAATACAAGGCAGCAGCGGCTCCCCGAATCGCAGCACAAGGGGCGCGGCCTCGGTGACGACACGATCGAGGTGATCAACGCATCCAACCGCGTTTCGATCGCCAGTGGCCACCCGACGGCCACGAGGTGTATTTGGTCGACCCGGAAACGGTGGTGCCCGATCCCGATCCCGATCCCGGCGACGGTGGCCGGTTGTCACCGTCCGCACGGTGGAGGAGTTCGTGCACTGTCGTGGAGGATGACCGACCGCATACTCGTCCGCGCACGCGAGCCCAGTCATGGATGGGAGGGAAATGCGTCATTGTCTGCGCGCGGCGGCCGACGCGCTCCGGTATCGGGACCGATCACGCCTATGACCGCTCGGCCGGTCGCTGGGAGTGGCGGGCGGTCGACGGGCCCGCGCCTCCACCGGTGGTGTAAGAACTCGGCGACGTCGCCGAGCAGGTGCGCCTGGTCCGGCGGCTCGGGTCGCGGGCGGTCGCGGTGGGAGTGGTCCTGCGCGCCCTGGGACGCGGGCCGCCGCCCGCCTGTCGCACCAAGCCTGAAGGCTCAGGAGCCGCAGCCCACCGATCGGCGGTGGCAGCGGCCTCATCGGGCGGGCGTCGGTGATGCCGAGGAAGCCCGCAAGAGCCGACAACGGCCCTTGTCGGCTCGTTGTCGGCTCGGCGGCGCCGAAACGGATCGGCATGCGGCGGCATCGTGCGGCACGAAGATCGGGCTCGATGCGGACGGGTCAGCACAGGCCGACGCTGAGAAAGCCGCCCTGATACGGCAATCTCGGACTTTCGATCCGGAGGTTGTGCGCAACCCATCCTCCGCAGGAGGACACAGACATATTCGATGATTGCTTCCGGCCCCGCTCCTTCAGGGATGACCCAATCAGATCAGCCATTGAATTGGCACACTTGTGTGCCGCCGTGGCAGGCGATCTGAAGGTCACGGACGTCGCGTCCCCGTTCACACCGGCTGGGTGGCGGCCGCCTTCATGAATCGCCGTTGGTAGCTGACCACCTGGGGGGAGCTCGTCCAGCGCGACAGGTACACCGGGTCGGTCGTGATGAGCACCCTGTGGTGCAGCGAGACGAACTCGGGCTCGGTCAGCATGCGAGTGATGTCGGGGAACATGTCGTCGCCCTCCATGGAGCAGAGGATGAGACGGGAGTCCGGCAGATTCGAGCCGGCCAGCCAGCGCAGTGACTGCCGTGCGGCGTCGAGGCCGTCGTCGAGGCCCGACGGGGCCTGACGTTGGCGCAGGTGGCTCATGGCCATCGAGAGGACCTTGATCAAGTCCAGGTCCTCGTCACCCGGTGCGAGGAAGTCGTTGCCGATCATCCACGAGCGGAGTTGCACCAGGAACGCCTCGTCGCCTGAAGCGTCCCACGCCGCGATCAACCCCCGCATCCGACGCGTCGCTCCGAGCCGGTTGCGTAGGAACGCGTTGATGAAATACGGCCGCGCCTGCAGCGCGAGCGGAGTTTGATGCGGCTCGAACATCAGGGTGAAGTTGACTCGGTAGCCGCGCTCTTGCAGGTCGTAGGCGAGCTGGTGACCTCGGAGATAGTCCCGGGGATGGCCCTGGTCGTAGCGCAGGGGGAACCGTCCATCGCCTTCCAGCAGCGAAGGGTACGTGCTGGGGCCGATCGGGCCGGTGTGCGGAACCTTGACGACGAGACGGTGCCTGCCGAGGATGGATTCGTAACGCGCAACCTCCTCCAGGATCACGCTGAAGTCGGTCTCGTAAGGGTTGTGCAGCTCGACGGACACGTCGCAACCCGGGCCCAGTATGCGTGCGACCTCGCCGATGACCTCGTCGATCGTCTTGTACTCGCGATTGACGTTCTTGGTGGGATCGTTGAGGAAGAGGTCGTAGACGATGCCCGGGTTGCACGTCATGTTGGCGACCAGGTTCGACCATGGCGCGATGTCGCGTGGATTGACGCTGTCCACCGAGAACAGCAGAGGCGTAGGGCGGGACCGGCCGTCGCGGTCGTAGCCGATGTCGCGCACCAGGTCGATCTCCGCCGACCCGTCGTGCCGGTCCCTGACCTCGATCCGGAATCCGGCGGGAGTCCCGCCGCCCGCGTCGCCGAGGGTGTCGATGACATCGCGGAATGTCGTCGTCACACCGACATTCCGCCCGGCGAGGCCCTCGCGTAGCCACGCGGGCAGGCGGGCGACGTAATCCTGTTCGCCCGTGCGGACCCGGAGGGGACCGGCGTCCCCCGAGGCGTCGGAGACGCCCGGTCGTGGCTCTGCGTACGGTGTTGAGCGGCTCACTTGCTTCCGTTCGTGTGGTGGTCGGACGGGTGAAGGCACCGTTAGAAGACCCGAATCGGCACGTCGGCGGGGGCGGCCAGCAGGTCTTCGATCTCGTCGTCGAGCCGGACCAGCGTGAGTGAGGCACCGCCATGTCCAGCGAAGTGCAGTATTCGCCGATGTAGTTGCGCGCGACCTCGATGCCGCGCTTCGAGAGTTCCTTGTGAGCCAGCCCGTACAGGATGTACAGCTCACTGATCGGCGTGCCGCCCAAGCCGTTGACCATCAGGGCGACGCGTTCGCCGCCGGAGAAGGGCAGGTCGGGGACGATGGCGTCGAGCAGTTGCGTGACGATCTCCGCGGCGGTGGCGACGTTGACGCGCTCGCGGCCGGGCTCACCGTGGATGCCGACACCCATCTCGGCCTCCTCGACGCCGAGCTCGAAGATCGGGGTGCCCTTGGCGGGCGGCGTGCACGACGTCAGGGCCATGCCCATGCTGCGGGTCACCGAGTTGACGTGCTCCCCGATGCGCACGACCTCGTCGAGGTCGGCTCCCCTCTCCGCGGCCGCGCCCATGGCCTTGATGACGAAGAAGTTGCCCGCGACACCGCGCCGGCCCACGGTGAACGTCGAGTCGTTGACGGCCACGTCGTCATCGACCAGGACGGTGCGGACCTTGATGCCCTCGGCCTCGGCCAGTTCCTGCGCCATCTCGAACGCCATCCGGTCGCCCGTGTAGTTGTTCACGATGTACGCCACGCCCGCGTCGGAGGCGAGCTTGCGGGTCGCGCTCACGATGTACTCCATCGGCGGCGCGGCGAACACATCGCCCGGGCAGGCGCCGTCGAGCATTCCGGGTCCGACCGCCATGACGTGCGCCGGTTCGTGACCCGAACCCGAACCCTGCAGGATCGCCACCTTGTTCGCGACCGGGGCGTCCGCACGCGTGATCAAGTTGATCTCGGGGTCGTAGGTCAGGGTGTCCGGATTGGCGAGGGCGAGACCCTCGAGCATCTCGGACACGAAATTCTTGGGGTCGTTGACGAACTTCTTCACGCTTCCTCCTCGGACGGTGACGTCGACTGCGACGCGGGGGTGGTCGGACCGCTGAGCCTTTGTGCGATCTCTTCGGTCATGACGGCGATGGCGACGGCCCCGGGGTCGGCGCTTCCGACGCTGCGCGCTCCGGTGTAGCTGGCGCGGCCTCGCTTGGCCTGCAGGTCCTTGGTGGCGTCGGCGCCCGTGCGCGCGGCCTGCGCGGTCCGCCGCAGCGCCGCGGCGACCGGGAGCCCGTCGTCCACGGCGCTCTCGAGCGCGTCGACCGCCGGGATCAGGGCGTCGAGAAGGGTCTTGTCCCCCAGATCTGCCTTTCCGCGGTCCTTGATCCCCTTGATCGAGGCGCGGAGAGCGGCCACGGCCGCCTGACCGCCGGCGGGGGTCTCGGGCTGAGCGAGCGCACCCCCGGCCCGCAGGAACGCCGTGCCCCAGATCGGGCCGGACGTTCCGCCGGTGCGGCTTGTGATGGTCGTCGCGACGCGGCGGAGAAAGGCCGCGTCGCTGTCCCGGTCGAGCTCATCCCAGGTGTCGAGGACGACTTCGAAGCCCCGGGCCAGCGAGAAGCCGAAGTCGCCGTCGCCGGCGACGGCGTCGAGATCGCAGAAGTAGCGCTCGTTCGCGACGGCCGTCTCGGCGATGGCGCGGACCACGGTCTCGACGAGGCCGGTGGTGCTCATTCCGTTTGTCCCTTCGATGTGGTCCCGTGCTTTCGCTCGAGAAGTCGCCGGAGGTGCTCGAACCTCACCTCATGTCCGATCTCGAGGCCGGACGGATCGGCGCGGACTACGCTGGGCGCTCCGTCGGGGTCACCGAGGTCGCTGACGACCAGGGATGCGCCCTGGAAGACGTCACCGCCGGTGTACTCGCTCTCGGTGACCACGCACACCATCCCCGCCTCGACGGCGGAGGTGCACCCGATCGGCGAGTCCTCGATCGCTACGCAGTCCGCCGCCCGTACGCCCAGTTCGAGTGCGGCCGTGAGGTAGATGTCGGGGGCCGGCTTCTTCTTCGACACGACATCGCCGGCGAAGATCTGCAACTGGTCGGCGACGTCCGGAGCGAAGACGTGCCGGGCCACGGCGCGCACCGACTCGTACGCGGAGGTGGAGGCGACCGCGATCCGCCAGCCGGCGGCCATGGCCTCGGCGGCGAGCCGCGCGACGCCCGGGCGGCCGGGGAGTCTCCCGTCCGCGACGATCTGGCGGTACAGCTCGCTCTTGCGGCGATGCCAGGCCAGTACGAGCTCGTCGAGCTTCGCGGCATCAGTGGGCAGTTCCGCACGCTCGAGGAGGTCGGGAGTCAGGGCGGCGCGGATGCGCTCCTTGCCGCCGCCGACCGTGAGGAGCGGGCCGTAATCCGCGATGCTCCAGTGCAGGGGGACGCCGTGTTCCTCGAAGGTCCGGTTGAACGCGACCCGGTGCCCGTCCTTCTCGGTGTCGGCCAGGACTCCGTCGCAGTCGAAGATGAGTGCGCGCGTGCTCATGCCGCGTGACCGGAGCTGCCGAAAAGGCGCATGTGCTCGACCGCCATCTCGGTGACGGCCGCAGACGAGGAGGTGATCTGCTCGAGCGGTTCCCAGCGGCCGCTCGCCTCGGCCGTCCGGAGCGCTTCGAGGTTGGACCTCATCCAGGCGTGCTTGAGCGCCGTCGAGATGTTGACCTTGGCGCAGCCGCGCGCGATCAACTCCCGGAACTGATCGGCGGAGAGCCCCGTCCCGCCGTGCAGCGCGACGGGAACGCCCGTCCGGGTGACGATGTCGTCGACTCGCTGGTAGTCCAGGGAGGGCTGGGCGGTGTACTGCCCGTGAGCGTTGCCGATCGCGGGGGCGAATACATCGACCCCCGAGCGCTCGATGAAGTCCAGGCAGATATCGAGGGTCTGCCGCTCGGCCGGTGTGTCGCTGCCGATGCCGTCCTCGACGCCGGTGATCGATTCGATCTCGCCCTCGACATGCGCCCCGTACTGTCGCGCCTCGGCGACGACCTGGATCGTCTGCGCCAGGTTCTCGGCGACCGGCATTTCGGAGGCGTCGAAGAGCACGCTGTTCCAGCCGGCGCGCAGGCACTCGGTGATGACCTCCCGATATGGGCAGTGGTCGAGGTGCAGGGACACCGGCACCTCGATTCCGGCCGTCATCGCGCTCCAGCCTGCGAACAGGACCGAGGAGCCGAAGTGCCGCACGGTCTTGACGGAGGTCTGCACGATGAGCGGTGATCGCTCGGCGACCGCCGCGGACAGGACGGCCTCCATCGTGTCCAGGTTGACGATGTTGATGGCCGGGACGCCGTAGCGCTGCTCGAGCGCGGGCTTCACGATGTCTTGCAGAGCGGTGACAGGCACTACTACCCCCGTTTCGGTATACGCCTCACGGTAGGTACGGTGCGCGACCGGCACATGAGGGCGATTCCCCGTCTTCACCTGGGGGTCTTCCCTACCGGGCCGCCGCGCGCCCCCGCGCCATCAGCTCATTGCGGGTCTTCAACCCGGCCTTCCGCAGGATCGCGCCGACGTGCTTTTCCACTGTCTTGACCGAGATGACCAGCTCGTCGGCGATCGCCTTGTTCGCCAGGCCACGCTCCACCAGGTGGCGAACCTCGCGCTCGCGGCTGGTGAGGTCGGCGTGGCCGGGACCTCGCTCGATCGGATCGAACGTGGGCACGATCGGCCGGCCCTTCGACGCGGCGAGAACCACCGAAGCCGCCGTGGAGCCGTCGGCCGTGTCGAGGACGCAACCGGTGGCGCCGACGAGGACGACCTCGGAGAGCAGGTCGTAGTCGCGGCGAGGACAGACGGCGACGATGGCGCCGTCGGGGCAGGCGTCGGTGGCTCGCCGCACCCAGTCGACGAGTAGATCGGGGTCATCGTGGGCGATCATCGTCACCGCCGGAGCCGAGCGGTGCATCTTGCGCAGCAGGTCCTCGACCGTGCGGCATTCCGCCACCACGGCGAGCGACGGCTCCTCCCAGGTGATCAACCTTGCGATTCCGGCGGTGGTGATCCGGCGCGGGGCGGCGACGACGACCGGGACACGCGGGGCGTGCTCGCTCGGCCGGTGCCGCTGCGGGAAACGAAGCCGCACCGTCGTGCCCCAGTTCGGTTCCGACTCGAAGGCGACATCACCGCCCAGCTCCCGCGCGCAGCTGACGATGCGCGCCTGCCCCGGTCCGGCCGGTATCTCGCTGGGGCCGGTGACGAAGCCGCGGCCGTCGTCCTGGACCACCACTCGCAGCACCGAGTACTCGTAGGCGAGCAGCACCCGGACGCTTCGCGCCGAGGCGTGCCGGACGATGTTGTCGAGCACTTCGCGGAGGACGCGCATGATGTCGCGCAGGACGGCCGGCTCGAGGGCCACCGGTTCGCCCGACACCACGAGTTCGGTGCGCAGCGAACGGATGTCCTCCAGTGTCGCCAGTTCGCTGCGGAGGAGGGTGTCGAGGTCCCGTTGGTCCTCCGCCACGAACGCCAGTTCGTGAACCTTGGCCGTGATGCCGGCGAATGCCGCCTGGACGGCGGCCCGTACGGATCCCAGCTCCCCGTCGGCGTCGGCGGGCTTGCGTTCCTCCGCGACGTCGATCTCGTGAACGGCCTCCTGGAAAGCCTGCGCCAGGAGGTCCTCGAGCTCGGCGAGAACGCGCTGGCGCTCCGCCGTGGCGGCCTTGTGCCGGGTGTGCTCCTCGATCGCGGCGTGCATCGTCGCGTTGGCCAGCGCCACGGCGCCGTGGCGGGCGAACATGCCCAGGAGCTGCGCGTCGTCGTGCCCGAATCGACGATGGGGATCGCGGGAGAACAACACGCATGCCCCGATGACGCGACCTCGCCATTCCAGGGGGACGCCGATGGTCGCTCCCAAGCCGTCACGGTCGGCGGCGTCGAGGTGTCCTCCCTTGACGTCGTCGTAACGGTCGAACCACACCGCGGTCCGGCGCCTCACGACCTCCCCGGTCATGCCCTCGTCGAGCGGGAACACCTGCCCCGACTGGCATTGGACGCCGATGTCGGCCACTTTGCGGTAGGTTCCGGCCGCCTCGTCGACGCTGGAAACCGATCCCGCGTCGCAGGCCATCAGCTGGATGCAGCGGGCGAGGATGGACTCGAGCGCGGCCGACGGCTCGAACTCGCCCGCGAGCTCGTCGGCGATCTCGTTCAGCGCGGTCACCTTGGCGACCAGCGTGGCAAGGGATCTCGGCGGGCCCTCAGGCTGAGACGTCACAGGCCGAATCCTCCGACTCGCGATGGCGGCGCCCGATCATGCCGTGCGGGGGGGCCGCGCTATTGGGCAGGGTGCGGGCTCGTCGTCCGGTAGCTGGCCGCGGGGGCCAGAGCCCTCCCCTTCAGGGGTGCGGCCAGATGCTCGAACAGCGCCCCGGCCGCGGGTGCGCTCCAGTCGTCCGCGAGGAGCTCGCGCGGCAGGCCGGAGTCACAAAACGGGAGCTTACGCTAGTGGTCGACACGCCAACGCAGGTGGTCAAGGCGTGCTCGGGTCGATGTCAGGGCTGCTGTGGCCCGGTTCCTCCTGTACCGCGAGGTCGAGGACGAGACTCCGATGGCGAGCCCCAAGCGGCAGGTGGCGCACGAGGCGTACATGCTGATGCGCGCGGCGGTCGCGGGCGCGTCTCGGGTCGACAGCGCAAACGCCTCACCATTGCCGGTGAGGCGTTTGCACGGTTGGACGGTGTTCCTCCTGCGGTCTCAGGTGGCCTGTGGTCGTAGGTCGAGCCTGCGCAGCAATTGGGCGTTGAGGGCGACCACGATCGTGGACAGGGACATCAGGACCGCGCCGACCGACATGGGCAGGACGAACCCGACCGATGCCAGGACCCCTGCGGCGAGCGGAACGGAGATCAGGTTGTATCCGGCGGCCCACCACAGGTTCTGCTTCATCTTGCGGTAGCTGGCCCGGGACAGGTCGATGACCGACAGCACCGAGCGGGGGTCGTCGCTGGCCAGGATGACCCCGGCAGAGCCGATCGCGACGTCGGTGCCGGCGCCGATGGCGATGCCGACGTCGGCCTGGGCCAGCGCGGGGGCGTCGTTGACGCCGTCGCCGACCATGGCCACGTGCTTGCCCTCGTCCTGCAGCGCCTTGACGGTCGCGGCCTTGTCCTCGGGGCGGACGCCGGCGAAGACGCGGTCGATGCCGAGTTCGGCGCCGACCGACTCGGCGACCGCCCGGGCGTCCCCGGTGATCATGATGACCTCGATGCCCCGCCGGTGCAGCGCGTCGACGGCCCGGCGGGACTCCGAACGGATCTCGTCGGCCAGTTTCAGCGCGCCGATCACCTGTCCGTCGCGGAGCACGTGCAAGATGATCGCCCCGTCGGTGCGCCAGCGGTCGGCCACCCCGAGTTCCTTCCGACCTTCCTCGGCCAGGAGGTACGGTCCGCCGACCCGGATCTGCCGGCCGGCGACGGTGGCGGTGACGCCGAGGGCGGGGGACGAGGTGAAGTCGCGGGCGCGCGGGACGTCCAGGTTCCGCTCGGCGGCGGCGCGGACGATCGCCTTGGCCAGCGGGTGCTCGCTGTCGGTCTCGGCGGCGGCGGCGAGCGCGAGCACCTCATCGGCGATGAGTCCGGTGGCCGGTTCGACGGTGATGACGGTCGGCTCTCCCTTGGTCAGGGTGCCGGTCTTGTCGAACAGCACGGCGTCGACGGTGCGCATGCTCTCCAGGGCCAGCCGGTCCTTGACCAGTACCCCGCCGCGGGCGGCGCGTTCGGTGGCGATGGACACCACCAGCGGGATGGCCAGGCCGAGGGCGTGCGGGCAGGCGATGACCAGCACGGTGATGGTGCGGGTGACGGCGTCGTCGGTGTAGCCGAGCATCAGCGCCCAGACCAGCATGGTGATCACGGCCGCGCCGAGAGCGAACCAGAACAGCCATCCGGCGGCGGTGTCGGCCAGCCGCTGCGCACGGGAGGAGGAGTTCTGCGCCTCCGACACGAGGCGCTGGATACCGGCCAGTGCGGTGTCCTCGCCGATCGCGGTGACCTCGATCCGCAGCCCCGAGTCGGTCGCGACGGTCCCGGCCACGACCCGCTCCCCGAGACCACGGCGGACGGTGCGGGACTCGCCGGTGACCATCGACTCGTCCATCTCGGCCTCGCCGTCGATGATCTGCCCGTCCGCCGGGACGCCGCCGCCCGGTCGCACCAGCACGACGTCGCCCACCCGCAGAACACCGGGATGCACGGTGACGAACCGATCGCCTTCGAGACGCTCGGCCTCGTCGGGCAGCAGCGCGGCCAGTGAGTCCAGGGCCGAGGTGGTCTGTGCGAGCGATCGCATCTCGATCCAGTGCCCCAACAGCATGATCACGACCAGCAGCGCCAGCTCCCACCAGAAGTCCAGCTGGTGATCCAAGATGCGCAGGCTGGAGCCCCACGAGGCGACGAACGCCACCGTGATGGCCAGCGCGATCAGCAGCATCATCCCGGGCCTGCGGGAGCGCATCTCGGCGGCGGCGCCGGTCAGGAACGGCCGGCCGCCCCAGGCATACATGGCGGTGCCCAGCAGCGGGGAAACCCAGGTCGTCCAGCCCGCGTCCGGCAGCCGGTAGCCCAGCAGCGAGGCGAACATGCCGGAGAAGCCGACCACGGGCACGGCAAGCACCAGCATCACCCAGAACAGCCGCCGGAACTGTCCGGCATGGTCGCCGTGTCCCGCGTGGTCGCCGTGACCCCCGTGCGCCGCGTGACCGGCGTTGTCGAGCACCGAACGGTCGGAGTGATGAGCGTGGCCGACGGGCTCCACGACCGGCTCCCGCTGATCAACATGACGGTGACCGGTCATGATCGCTCCCTTCCATCCGAAATCGTCAGCAGCTCACGCAGGCAGTGCTCCAGCAGTTGCTGGGGAAAGCCGTCGGCCAGGCGGTAGTAGATGACCCGGCCGCCGCGACGGGTCTGGACCAGGCCCGCACCGCGCAGTTGCCTGAGCGCGTAGGAGGACTGATCCATCGAGATGTCCAGCGCCAACGCGAGATCACCAACGCACAACTCCTCGACCGACACCAGCACGAACAGCATCCGCAAGCGAACCTGATCGGACAGAAGGGCGAGCAGCGACCCGAGACGCTCCGCCTCGGCGGCCGTCAGGGCGGCCCTGTGCGCGCGGCCGACCCCCGCGGCATCGACCGGATGGTTGTGCGACACCTTGTCCATATACGTATATTCGCACGAACGTACGACTATCGCAATGTGGGTCGAGCCACGTCGGCGGGCGCGCCTTCCCCGGCTGACCAAGCCACGGTGGCCGTGTGATTAGCAGTCGCGGAGTTGGCTGCTCAGTCTTGGGGCCTCGATGCAGGAGAGGCGCTGCGAGGTCGGCGGTGCCCACCGGGCGGCGAGCTTGTCGGTGCTGCTCAGCGGCCTAGGTCTCGGCGGTTGAGCCGCCAGGCGCCGGCGGCGATCAGGGTGATCGCGGCGGCGGCCAGGACGGTCGCGTCGCCGAGGTGGAGGCCGTTCTTGAGCGGTTCGCCGCCGATGTAGTAGTGGTACGGGGTCAGTTGGCGGAGCCAGTCGGCGCCGATCTGGGGGGCGAAGCCGTTTAGGGCGTAGGCGGCGACACCGAGGCCGGCGGTGATGCCGAAGACGGTGGGGCGGCTCTTCCCGGTGGCGGCGCCGAGGCCGGTGGCCAGCGCGCCGAACAGAATCGTCAGCAGGAGCAGGTTGACCGCTTGCGCGGTGAAGTTCGCGGGACTGATGGTGTCGAGTTCGGCGCTGGAGCGGATGGCGAGCATGGCGGCCAGTACGAGCACCGCGATCGCCAGGGCGCCGGCGGCCAGGGCGGCGAAGCGGTGCAGCAGCAGCCGGGTGCGGCCGATCGGGTGGGCCAGGAGCAGGTCCAGATAGCCGGATTCCTCGTCGGCGGAGATCATGCGGGCACCGGTGGCGGTGCCGTAGAAGGTGGCCAGCAGCGGCACCAGCAGTCCGAACACCGCGCCCTGCAGGTAGCCGGCGGCGTCGGCTGCATCGTCGAAGCCGAAGCCCCGCATCGCCTCGGGCACGTTGGCCAGGGAGTCTGCGGTGATCTGCGGGTAGAAGCTGCCGTACATCATCGCCAGCACCCCGGTGGCCAGGGCCCAGACGGTGAAGATGCGCCGGTTGTCGTACAGGGTCTTGGTGAACATCGAGCCGCTGAAGGCGCGGGCGGGTCCGGACGCTCCGGGGATCGTGGGGGTGGCTGCGGGGCGGGTGGTCATGGTGCCGCCGTTCGTGATCGTGTCAGTGGGGTGGGAAGGTTCAGGCGGCGGTGCCGCTGCCGGGCTCGTCGGTCTGGCCGGTGTAGTAGGTGTGGAAGAGCTCTTCCAGGTCCTGGGTGTCGGCGCGCAGGCCGGTGACGGTGTGCCGGGCGGCGGCCTTGATCAAGGGATCGGGGCTGCCATCGGCCCGGCAGGTCAGGGTGGCGCCGTCGACGGCCAGGTCGGTGACGCCGGGCAGGCCGGCGAACTCCTCCACCGGCACGGGGGCGGCGAAGGTGATCTGCACCTGCAGGAAGGAGCGGGCGCGCAGGTCGGCGACGGTGTCCATAGCGACCAGTTCGCCTTCGCGGATGATGGCGACGCGGTCGGCGACCGCTTCGACCTCGCTCATGATGTGGCTGGACATGAACACCGTCTGCCCGCCGGCCCGGGCCTCGGCGACCATGTCCAGGAACGTCTGCTGGACCAGGGGGTCCAGGCCGGAGGTGGGCTCGTCCAGGATGAGCAGTTCGGGCTGGTGCATGAACGCCTGCACCACGCCGACCTTCTGCCGGTTCCCCTTGGACAGGGTCTTGATCCGCGCGTCCAGGTCCAGCTCCAGCTGCCCGGCCAGTGCGGCGATCCGGTGCGCGGGGACGCCCCCGCGCAGGCCCGCCAGGAACGTCAGGCACTCACCGGCCTTCTGCCGGCCGTCGACGACGAAGTCTCCGGCCAGGTACCCGATACGGCGGTGCAGTCGCACCGCGTCGTCGCGCGGGTCCAGTCCGAGGACGCGGGCGGTTCCGGAGGTGGGGCGGATCAGGTCCAGCAGCATCCGGATGGTCGTGGACTTGCCCGCCCCGTTGGGGCCCAGGTAGCCGAACACCTCGCCCGCCCACACCTGCAGGGACAGGTCGTCCAGGCCGCGGCGGGTGCCGTAGGTCTTGGTGAGGTGGTCGATGTCGATTGCTGCGGTGCTCATGTCGGTAGATAATATCAAAGTCTTCAAAGATTTTTGAAGACTTTGAGCTGTTAAGGTTTCGTCAGGGTCTTTGAGGAGGGGGACGACCTTGGCGGACACCACCGAGGCGGCCGAGCATCTGGCGCTGGTGCTGGCGCAGGGCGGGCTGCAAAAGGCGACCGCGCGGGTGCTGGCGGCGTTCATGTTCGCCGACGAGGACAGTGTCACCGCGCCGGATCTGGCCGAGCGGCTGGGGATCAGCTCCGGCAGCGTGTCGGGGGCGATCAAGATGCTGTCCACCGTCGGGCTGATCGAGCGGGCTCCCGCGCCGGGCAGCCGCCGCGAGCACTACCGGGTGCGCGAGGGTGCCTGGGCCACGTTGATGTCGGCCCAGAACGGCATGGTGCAGGCGATGTTCAAGGCCGCCGATCGGGGCATCGAGGCCGCCGGGCCCGACAGCCCCGCCGCCCGGCGGCTGGAGGAGATGCGCGACTTCTACGGCTTCATGTTCCGCGAGATGCCCGCCCTGATCGAGCGCTGGCGGACCGGTCGCGACCGCCGCTCCGGCGCCTGACCACGGACCCGCGGCCGCGGGGTAAGGCACCTACCGGAGCCGGGGACGCTGATCATGGGTCGAGTGGGACCGAGCCTGGCCCCATGCTGATGCACTGCGGGCGCGATGTGCTCTAATGCGGGATCGATTTGGGGAGGGGTCACCCTGTTTCGGCGCAGGCCTCAGCAATTGCACGTGCGGCCGCGGGGGGCGGTGCTGCTGGAACGCTTCCAGCACCCGGCCCAGGTCGTGGTCACCGGGTTCGCGGTCACGATCGCGATCGGGACGCTGCTGCTGTGGCTCCCGGCGGCCACGCATGAGCCCGGTTCGGCCCGGCCGCTGGATGCGCTGTTCACCGCCACATCAGCGGTGTGCGTGACCGGGCTGGTCACCGTCGACACCGCGGGCCACTGGACGACGTTCGGCGAGGTCGTCATCCTGTGCCTGATCCAGATCGGCGGGCTGGGGCTGATGACGCTGGCCACCCTGTTCGCGATCGTGCTGTCGCGCCGGCTGGGACTGCGTGCGCGGCTGGCCGCCCAGGCCGAGACCAAAACCCTGCGCATGACCGACCTCCGCCGGGTGATCCGGCAGGTGGTGCTGTTCACCCTGACCTGCGAGACGATCGTGGCCGCGGTGCTGTGCGGGCGGTTCGCTCTGGGGTACGGCGAGTCGTTCGGCCGCGCCGCCTACCTGGGCGTCTTCCATTCGGTGTCGGCGTTCAACAACGCCGGGTTCGCGCTGTGGCCCGACAGCCTGGTCCGGTTCGCCGACGACCCGTGGATCAGCCTGACCATCTGCGCCGCGGTCATCGTCGGCGGGCTCGGCTTCCCCGTGATCTTCGAGCTGGCCCGCGGCTGGCGCCGCCCGCGCACCTGGTCGATCCTCACCCGCGTCACCGTCGGCACCTCGGCGGTGCTGCTGGGCGGCGGCACCCTGGTACTGACCGCGGCCGAGTGGACCAACCCCGCCACTCTCGGTGCCATGCCCGGGCCGTCGCGGTTGCTGGCCGGGTTCACCGCCGCGGTGATGCCGCGCACCGCGGGGTTCAACAACCTCGACATCGCCGCGATGCGGCCCGAAAGCTGGCTGGCCACCGATGTCCTGATGTTCATCGGCGGCGGCAGCGCCGGCACCGCCGGCGGCATCAAGGTCACCACCTTCGGCCTGCTGGCCTTCGTGCTGTGGGCCGAGATGCGCGGCGAGACCCGCGTCAACATCGGCCACCGCCGGCTGCCCGAGGGCACCCAGCGCCAGGTCATCGCGATCGCGCTGCTGTCGCTCGGCCTGGTGACCACCGCCACCTTCGCGCTGGAGACCATGACCGACCATCCGCTGGACCGGGTGCTGTTCGAGGCGGTCTCGGCGTTCGCCACCGTAGGCCTGTCCACCGGCATCACCGCCGACCTGCCGGCCGCCGGCCACCTGGTGCTGATCGCGCTGATGTTCATCGGCCGCATCGGCCCCCTCACCCTCGGCACCGCCCTGGCCCTGCGCGAACGCGCCCGCAGCTACGAACTCCCCGAAGAACGCCCCATCGTCGGCTGACCCATCCGCGCGCCCTCCCAGAGCCTCTCCCCCAGAGACGGCAGGCCCTGGTTCCCGGGGCGGGCTCGGCCAGGACGAGACCCAATCACCACCGTCGCCGCTACAGCGACGCCAGATGGAAACGGACCGGCCGATGAGCAGCGCGCTCCAGGGCCGTCTTCCACCCGTGCACCCATGCGGCCAGCTGGGCACTGACCAGCGTCATCGCCAGATCCGGCCGGCGCTGCACGCCGCCGGAGTAGGTGGACGCGGGCTTGCCGGCGTCCTCGACCGGGTCGAACTGCTCCAGCAGCCGCGCGGTGCTCCGGCCTACAGACCCTCGGAGGGGTGTCAGGTCTCGGCCAGGTCTAGGGCGGCGCGGACGATGGCGTCGGCGTCGACTGCGTGGTGGCGGTAGACGTCTTCCATGGATCCCGATTGGCCGAACTGTGTCACGCCCAGGGAGATGGTCGGGACCCGGTTGATCGTTGCCAGGAAGGTCAGCGTGTGAGGGTGGCCGTCCAGCACGGTGACCAGCGGGGCGGCCCGGTGAGCGGGGAAGAGGCGGTCGAGAATCCAGCTCGGTGCCTCCTGGTTGCCCTGGCGGGCGCGTAGCGCGCGCATGAGGAGGTCGGGGCTGGTCACACACGTCACGTCCGCGTCCACGCCGTTCTCGGCCAGGCGGGCCGCCGCGGCCAAGGCCTCGGGCACTACCGCGCCCATCGCCGCGATGGTGACTGCGGGGGATGCGGTGCGCCTCAATGGGTATCCGCCCGCGACCACCTGGCGGCGGCGCCGCTCTCGGGCCGCCGGGTCCTGCGGGACGGCGGCCAGGGACTGGTCCACCGGCCGGGTGGAGAGCCGCAGGTAGGCCGAGCTGCCGTCGGGACGCCCCAGCCGGGCCAGGCACTCCAGCAGCGTCCATTCGACGTCGATGGCGAACGCCGGCTCGTAGGAGACGCAGCCCGGTTGCTCGATGCCCAGCGACGGGGTGGTGATGGACTGGTGCGCGCCGCCCTCCGACGCCAGGCTCACCCCCGACGGCGTGCCCACCAGGATCGACTGGCCGCCCGCGTAGATGCCGAACGACCACGGCTCCAGCGCCCGCTGCACGAACGGGTCGTACAGGACGCCGATCGGGAGCAGCGGCTCGCCCCACCGGCTCCAGGTGGTGCCGAGCTCCCCGATCAGCCCGACGAGGTTGGTCTCGGCGATGCCCAGCTCGATGTGCTGCCCGGTGGGCCGCTCACGCCAGTGCAGGATCGTCTCGGGGTCGTCGGCGAACCAGTCGGGACGTTCCCGGCTCGACCAGACGCCCACCTTGTTGACCCAGCCGCCCAGGTTGGTGCTGGAGCTGACGTCCGGGCTCACCGTCACCACCCTGCGTGCGATCTGGGGCGCCGAACGAGTCAAGTCCATCAGCACCCGGCCCAGTGCGGCCTGGGTGGTCGCCGTCCCGGCCGGGACGCGGCCGAAGTCCGCGGGGGGAGCCGCCACCTCGGGCGCAGGGACGTCGGGGCGGCGCAGCCGGCGTGCCGTCTCGGCGCACAGCCGCGCCGCGGCGCTGCCGGAGTCGAACCCGGTCCACGGGTGGGCCGGGTCGATGCCGCTCTCGGCCGCCAGTTCCTCCATCTGGGCGGTGGTCAGCAGCGAGGAGTGGTTCTGCGGGTGGCTGTGGGTGGGCAGCCCGTACCCCTTCACGGTGTAGGCGAAGATGACCGTGGGACGGTCGTCGTCGATGGCGGAGTACGCGCGGTCCAGAGCCGCCAGGTCATGCCCGCCCAGGTCGGCGATGGCGGCCGTCAAGGTCGCGTCGTCGAGATCGCTGATGAGCGAGGCGATCGTGCCGCGGTCCGGTCCCGTCCCGGGCAGGCGCTCGTGCAGCTCCGCGGGCCCGCAGCGCAGCAGCCGCTGGTACTCCGGATTGGGCATCCGGTCGATGCGCTCGCGCAGCGCGTCCCCGCCGGGCCGGGCGAACAACCCCTCCAGCAGGTCCCCGTACTTCACGGTCAGCACCTGCCACCCGGCCGCGGCGAACATGCCGCGCAGCCGGTCGGCGGCGATGTCGGGGATCACCCGGTCCAGCGACTGGCGGTTGAGGTCGACGATCCACACGATCTCCCCGAGCTCGCGCACACCCGGTTCCAGGATCGCCTCCCAGACCGCGCCCTCGTCGAGTTCCGCGTCACCGACCAGCGCGTACTGACGGCCGGTCCCGGCACCGCCGAACGCGTGCCCGACATAGCGGCGGGCCAGTGCGCCCCAGATCGTGGCGGTCGCGCCGATCCCGACCGAACCGGTCGAGTAGTCCACCGGGTCGGGGTCCTTGGTGCGGCTCGGGTAGCTCTGCAGCCCGCCGAACGCCCGCAGCGTCGGCAGGTAGGACTCCTCCAGCTCGCCCAGCAGGTAATTGATCGCGTGCAGTACCGGGGAGGCGTGCGGTTTCACCGACACCCGATCCTGCGGCCCCAGGTGACCGAACCAGAGCGCCGTCATGATCGAGACGATGGAGGCCGACGACGCCTGATGGCCGCCGACCTTGAGGCCGGACGGATTCGGACGCACCCGGTTGGCCTCATGGACCATCGCGCTCGCCAGCCACAGCACCCGGCGCTCGATCTCGCGCAACGTGTCGCCCGCCGCGACCTGCAGATTCGCCATCTGTTTCATCGACGTTCTCCCGACCTCGCGTCCGACGGCCGCGAAGCCGTCATGAGGCGTGTTTCTGGATAATGCTCACAGTCAAGCAGGTAATGCCCGCATACTTACGCCCCGTGTCGCCGGCGCGGACGGCCGGAGCAGGAGACCGGAGGAGGCGCGGCACCCCTGCGGCCGTCCGAGCGCGAGCTTCCGGAGCTCCGTCCCGCCGGAGGCGGCCGAGTCTCCTCGGGCGGACGGGGGCGGCACGGCCGGTCAGATCAGGTGACCGGGAGACCCGACCGGCCCAGGGCGTCGGCCCTATTCCCCCATCGATGCCGCCGGGGCGGCCGGGGCCGTCGCGGCCATCGCCGGGTTCAGGACGTCGATGGCGTTCCCGCCGAGGACGCCCGCCACCTGGTCGGCCGGTATGGCCTTTCGCACGAGATCGATCCCATGCCGGGTCGACCAGTACGGATAGTCGCTGGAGAACAGGAGCCGCGAGGGCCCGACCAGGTCCGCGAGCAGGCGCAGGGATTCGGGCTGGTTGCAGACCGTGTCGAACCACATCCGGCGCAGGTAGTCCGCGAAGGGCCGGTCCAGGCCGGGCCACCAATCCTTGTGCCGGTAGACGTCGATCCGGCCGTGAAGGTACGGCAGCGTCCCTCCGGCGTGAGGATGCACGATCTTGAGCCTCGGATGGCGATCGAGCACGCCCGCCACGATCAGCGACATCGACGCGAAGCTCGTGTCGAACATGTACCCGATCGACACCTCCATCTTGGGCGTGACCCGTGGTTCCCGGAAAGAGCGCGTCGGATGCAGGAACAGGGGCAGCCCGAGTTCCTCCGCCCGCGCGTAGACCGGCCACACCCGCTCATCCGCGACCGACATCCCGTCGATGTTGCCCGGCAGGTAGACGCCGCGCAGGCCGAGCCGGCCGACGGCGTCGTCCAGGAGTTCGACCGCCAGGTCGGGGTACTTGAGCGGGAGGTGCGCCAGCCCGGCGAAGCGACCGGGATGGGCCGACTGGGCCCGGGACATCTCCCCGTTGAGGAGCAGGCACATCTCGCGCGCCTCCTCGCGGTCGCGGTCGTTGAGATCCCCTGCGACCGCCGCGCTGACGATGGCCGTGTCGATCCCGGCCTCGTCCATCACCGCGACCTGGAAGTCGAGGTCGGTGAATCGCCGGTCGTATTTCCAGATCTCGTCGGCCGAGACCTCATAGACGTACCCTTCCGCGGTTTTCGCCGCTCTCGGGCCCTGCGACCTTCCGAGGTGTGCGTCGAGGAAGTCCGTCGGGTACCAGTGCCACTGGCAGTCGACCACGGTCATGTCTTGCCTCCGTCTGATTCGGGTGCGTCACAACATTGGAGAAACGGCCGGATCACCGTCCGGACGGTGCCCGCAGATCCGGGGCCACGATGTCGCCGTCGATCACGACCGGCTCGTCGTCGAGGAAAAGGCTGCACCTCCGCATGGGGATGTCGAGGTGGCAGGCGGTGTCGTTGGGACCGCCGAGTTCGTTGTTAGGGCCGATCGAGAACATGACGTTGCCGTAGACGGACCGCATTTCCATTCCCATCCCGCCCGGGAACGACGGCTGTGCGAGCCCGTGCCAGTGAGCGCGCTCGTCAAGGCCCCATCCGATGTGCGACATCCCGTATCCGCGCGGGTCCTCGAACGAGGTGATGTAGGAACGGACCAGATCCGCGTCGAACCCGCCTCGGATCTCGGTGATGAATCCCTTTTCGATGGTGAACTCCACGCGGCCGGTCACGTACATGTTCTGCGGAAGGAGCACGTCACCGGGGCCGAGCACGATCCGGCCGTCGACGCCGTCGTCCGCCGCCCCGGTGAACACGAACGCCGCCGGCCAGTGGTCCCACCTGCCCGGTGTGTCGGTGTAGCCGTACTCGGGGACGGTCGGGTACGCGCCGAGCCGGTAGGTGACGTCGGTGCCGTGCTCGTTGGTGAAACGCAGGGTCGATGCCCCGGCGAGCAGTTCGGCGGCGGCCTCGACTCGCTCGCGCAGCGCCCGGGTGGGGGCCAGGCGCGCGAGCAGCTCGATCGGCTCGACGACCGTGAGGATCCTGGTGTCGGCGGCCTGGATGGCGAACTGCTCGGGCGAGAAGAGCAGGAACGCCAGGTCGATGAGCATGTCCGCCTGCTTGAGCGCCTCGACCGCCTGCGGGCTCCCGGCGAGTTCGGACGATCCCACCGACCACGTTCCGGTCTCAGGGAGCGGGTGCGGCAGGCGCAGGTGATAGGTGGTGGCGCCGAGGCTCTTCGCCGCGTACATGAAGGCGTCGGCGTAGTCGAGCCGTTCCCTTCCTCGCGACAGCACCGTCACCCGCTCGCCCTCGTGGACGCCGCACAACGTCAACTGGTCCCGGAACAGTCCGTGAATCAGGCTTTGGTCGAACATCGTCTTTCCTCTCAGATGTGGTCCCGCAGCGCGGCCCGGAACCCGTCCGGGTTGTCCCACGGCACCATGTGGCCGGCGTCCGGAACGGAGATCACCGGGAGCGCCGGGTTGAGGCGGGCGAGCTCGGCGGCGTCGGCGGCGGTGACGACCGGGCTCTCCTCGCCGCGTATCAGGGCCACCGGTGGGTGCAGCCGCCGCCAGAGGTCGTGGAAGTCATCGCGATGAAATCCGTCGAGCGTCTCCACCACGGCCGCCGGGTCGCAGGTCGGCAACTCCCGGGCCCGGACGGCGATCTCACGCGGCGGCCAGCGAGGATGGCGCGCCCGGATTCGCTCGACGCCCGCCGTTCCGTGGGCTTCGTCGAGCTGGGCGAGGAAGTCCGTCCGCGTGGTCGGGTAGGGCCGCCGGCCCGGTCCCGAAAGCGGCGGGTCGACCAGGACGATCCGGTCCCGGCGCCCCGGATACCGGACCGCGTACGCCGCCGCGATGCGCGCGCCGAACGAATGGCCGAGCAGCGCGGGCGCGTCCAGATCCAGGGACGCGACGATGGCGGCGACGTCATCGACGTGGTCTGCGAGCGTGTACCGGCCCGCGGGGGCTCGTCCGGAACGGCCGCGGCCACGCAGATCCGGCACGTGGACCGTGTAGCGATCGGTGAAAGCCAGGGCGATGAACTCCGCCGCCGACGCCGTGGTGGTGATCCCCGGCAGCACCAGCAGCGGTGGGGCCGCTCCTCCGCCTCCGTAGCGCAGCACTCGCAGCCGGAGGCCACCGGCGTCCAGCAGAAGGCTCTCCCCGCTCGGTTCCAGCTCGGCCACAACTCCTCCACGCGTCATCGTGTGGCCCGGCGATCGAGGCCCGGCCGGTCGGTCCAACGGACCCAGCACGGTCTAAGTGGATCCACTTATGCCTGAAAAAGTCAAGACGGTGTGCATACCCGACCGCCGGTTGAGTACAGTTAGGCGGAGATCGACACGGCCGGAGCCCGTCGCGCTCGGGGCGTGCCGGTCACCGAACAGGAGGCAACGTGATGAGCGCCGAGATCGGGCAACCGCTGCGGGCCGACGGCCGCCGGCTGGTCACCGACATCCACGCCCACGTCCGCGAGCTGATCCTCGACGGGACGCTGCCGCCGGGGGCGATCGTGCCCCAGGCCGAGCTCGCGCGGAAGCTCGGAGTCAGCCGCACGCCGCTGCGCGAGGCCTTCCGGATGCTGCAGGAGGAGGGCCTTCTGGAGACGGCGCCCAACCAGCGGGCACGCGTCAGCCAGATCGACATCGCCTATGTCGACCAGGTCTACGCCGCGAGGATCCTGCTGGAGTCCCTGGGCGTCGCGCTCACCCTCCCCGACCTGACGGCGGAGCGCCTCTCCGAGATGAGGGCGCTCCTTGAGCGGATGAAGGCGTTGGCCGAGGCCGACGACTGGAAGTCCTGGCAGCAGGCGCATCACGAGTTCCACGCGATGCACAGCGTGCGCATCGGCGGCCAGGTGCGGCAGACGATGTCGAGCCTGGCGGAGCACTGCCAGCGGTACATCACGCAGAATCGGGTTCACGAGTCGCAGACCCTGGACCTCGCGAACAGGGAGCACCTGAAGCTGCTGGAGGCGCTGGAGAACGGGGACCGGACCGCGGCGGTCGAGGAGATCGTCCGGCATCTCGCCCGGACCGTCCTGACGACCATGGCGCACTCCGCGCCCGAATACGAACCGGTCAGCGTCCGGACGGCGCTGCGCATGGTGCTGGGCGCCTCGCACGTCTGACCTTCCGCCCGCTCCCGTCCCATCGGTCGCCCGCCGGGCGCCGACGACGGCCCGCGTCCGGGCTCCGCATCTTCGTTCGTCGGCTCCGGTGCCCCCGCACACCTTTCTTGACCTGCGCGTACTCCGTTCTCCCGGCCCTCCGCGACCGCCGGGCCCACCGCGATGCGACGTCCACGACCGCACCTGGCCTGGACGATGAAAGTGTATCCACTTCCTCTTGCGAAGTCTTGACTTCCAGAACTCAAGTGTGTTCACTTTGCCCCAGCGTTCTGGTTGGACCGAGGAGAGCGGGACATGATGGAAGCCACCTACACCAGGGCGGGGTTCGGGCGTCCCGTGCGCCGCGGTCGCCGGCCGGCCGTGATCGTCGTCGACTTCAGCGAGGGATTCACCGATCCGTCGTTCCCCACCGGCTCCGATATGTCGGCCGAGGTCGGGGCGTGCGTCGTGCTGCTGGACTCGGCGCGGAAACGGGATTTCCCCCGCGTCTTCACGACGATCGCCCATGACGGCCCGCACGACGCCACCGCCTGGTGGGACAAGGCGCCGGGCCTGCGCGCCTTCATGGCGGGGTCACGTGCCGTCCGGCTCGATGAACGGCTGAACCGGCGGGCGGACGAGGCGCTCGTGGTCAAGAAGGGGCCGTCGGCGTTCCACGGCACCGACTTGGCCGCTCGGCTCACCCGTGAGCGTGTCGACACGGTGATCGTGTGCGGAGCGACCACGAGCGGATGCGTGCGGGCGACGGTCGTCGACGCCGTCCAGCTGGGCTACCCGGTTCTCGTGCCAAGGGAGTGCGCGGCCGACCGGGCCCGGGGGCCGCACGACGCGAGCCTGTTCGACATGGACCAGAAGTACGCCGACGTCCTCACCCTCGACGAAACGCTCGCCTATCTGTCGGGCATCACGGCCCCGAACTGACCCGCGGCCGGGAGATTAAACGGCTCCGCGAAGCGGCATTCGCCCCCTGGAAGGGGTAGTTCAATGGTTTTCCCGAAATTCAAGTGTGCGATGGTGGCCATCCTCCTGACGGCTTCGGCTTGCGGTTCCGCCGGGCAGCAGGGCGACGCCGCCCGCTGCGACACCTTCACCCTCGGCGCGCTGGACGACGACTCGCACCGCACCGCCTACTACGCCATCGAAAAGGGTCACGTGAAATCCGACGTGATCGGCGACCTGAAGGTCGACTACCTGCAGATTCCGGCGCTCATCCAGGCGACCGCGTCGGGGCAGTACGACGTGGTCGGCACCTCGCTGCCCGGCGTGGTCAACGCGCGCGAGAAGGGCGGCATCGACCTGCGCATCGTCGGCCTCATCCAGGTGCAGACCGGGGGCGGGACCAAGACCTTCGTCCGCAACGGGTCCGACATTCGAAGCGGGCGCGACCTCAAGGGCAAGACGGTCGGTGTCAGCGGGTTCGGGTCGAGCGTGATGATGATGACCCAGATGGTCTACGCGAAGAAGTACGGCCTGGACGCCAAGGCCGAGGGCGGCGACATCAAGTACGTCGAACTGGATCCGCAGACGATGTACAGCGCGCTCAACAAGGGAGACATCGACGCCGCCGTCATGTTCCATCAGGCCGGCTGGCGTGCGAGCAATGACCCCGGGCTCCGGATCGCGGCCGATATCGACAACGACTTCCGCGAGATCAGCGGTGCATGGCTGGTCGGCGCGGCCTATGTGGTGACGGGCGACCTGGCCGAGGAGAAATCGAAGTGCGTCGCCGAATTCCAGCGAATGATCGGTGAATCGGTCGCCTACGCGGAAGAGAACATCGGCGAACTCGCACCCGAGATCAGCAAGCAGACAGGCGTCGAGACCAAGTTCATCGAGTACTGGTGGAACCAGAAGTCCTACCGCTTCGGAGGCGGCACCGACCCCGAATGGATCGAGTGGGCGCGCAAGTTCTACCGGCTCGCCCACGAGGACGGGCACCTGCCGACGAACCCGGATCTCGCCGAGATCGTGATCGAAAGCTCCGGGAAATGAGTGAGCACGGCACGAGCACGGTGCTCCGGGGAGAGCGGAGCGGCGACGACTCCGGGCGCACGGACCGGGCTCAGGGGCCCGATCCGCAACGCGGGACCGCCGGTCGCGGACGCCGCCGGATCCTCGCCCGCCTGCTCGCCGACGGGATGCCGCTGCTGCTGTTCGGGGCGTGGTTCTGGTACTCGGCCAACGTCTCCGCGGCGGAACTGCCGAACCCCGTCGACGTGGGCAGGGCGAGCATCGACCTGCTGGTCGGCGAGTCGGCGGTGCACACCTGGACCTCGATGGGCCGGATCCTGCTCTCGGTGCTGCTCGCGATGGGCATCGGCGGGCTGCTCGTCTTCATGGCCGGCGTTCTTCCCGTCACCGACACGCTGATCGGCAAGCGCGTCCTGCCGTTCTTCAACAGCGTCCCGGCCCTCGGCTGGGCGATCCTCGGCGTCATCTGGTTCGGCGTGGGAGACTTCGCGGTGATCTTCGTGGTGACCGCGATCACGATTCCCTTCTGCCTGGTCAACCTGTGGGAGGGCATGCGCGCGCTCGACCCCGGGCTGCTCGAGATGGGCCGCAGCTTCACGCGGTCGCGGATGCGCGTCCTCCTCTCGATCGAACTGCCGCTGCTGGTCCCCTACATCTTCGCCGCGGCGCGCCTTTCCTTCTCGGTGGGATGGAAGGTCGCGCTCATCGCGGAGTTCTTCGGCTCGCGCACCGGACTGGGTCTGGTCATGAACCGGGCGAGGCAGTCCTTCGACTCGCCGACGGTCTTCGCCACGATCGTCGTGGTCCTGCTGATCGTCACCGCGGTGGAACGCCTCGTCTTCGACCCCCTGGCACAGTGGTTCGCCAAGCGGACCGGGACGGCGGTGGCGCGGTGAGCACCATGGACATCCGGAACCTGGACGTACGGTTCGGCGGTGAGGTCATCATCGACGGCATCGACCTCGAGATCCGCGACGGGGAACTGGTCACGTTGCTGGGGCCCAGCGGCTGCGGCAAGTCGACGATGCTGCGCATCCTCGGCGGGCTCGCCGGCCACCAGGGCGGCAGCGTCACGGTGGACGGCCTCCCGGCGACGCAGACCTGGGACCGGCTCGCCTACGTCTTCCAGGCCGCTCGCCTCGCCCCGTGGCGGACGGCGCTGGACAACGTGGTGCTCGGCATGAAGCTGCGGGGAGTGGAGGGCTCCCGCCGGGAGATCCGCGAACGGGCCCGCGGCTTCCTGGAGACGGTCGGCATCGGCGACCTGGCGGATCGCTCCGGTCACGCGCTCTCCGGCGGAGAGCAGCAGCGAGTCTCGATCGCGCGGGCGCTGTCGGTGGAACCGAGCGTCCTGATGATGGACGAGCCGTTCAGCGCGCTCGACGTCCAGACGCGGCGGCGCCTCCGGCAGGAGATCGTGTCCCTCTGGGAACGCACCGCGCTCACGATCGTGCTGGTGACCCACGACGTCGAGGAGGCCCTCGTGGTCGGCAGCCGCGTCGTCGTCTGTTCCCCCAAGCCGACGAAGGTTCTCGCGGACATCGATCTGGACATGCCCTACCCCCGGAACCCCGCGACCCCGGAGTTCGACGCATACCGCAAGCACATCGTCGGCCTGTTCGGGGCCGATGAAACAACCGGCTGACCGGTGCCCCGGGCGGATGGGAAATGGTTCCGCGAGTCGGTCTCAGGTTCGAACGGATAAGGGAGATTTCTGTGAGTGCGGACGTTCAGTCTTCGGATAAGCCGCCCTTCCGGCTCGGGACGGCGGTACACGTCGGCCGGCCGACGGTGATCGTGGAGTCGCGGGGTTCGCTGTACCGCCTGGCGGAGTTGCTGCCGGCGGCGGTCCCGCCCGAGAGCTCGGTCCTGGACCTGATCGGAGACGGCTGGGACGCCGTTCTCGACCAGATCGCCGGCGTCCTGGCCTCAGGTCCCCCGGCCGAGCCGCTGGACGAGGGCTCCCTGCAATGGCAGGCGCCGGTGATGCACCCGCGAAAGCTCATCTGCATCGGCACCAACTACAAGGATCACATCCGGGAGATGGGATTCAGCCTCGACGCGCTGTCCGCCTATCCGTACAGCTTCCTGGCCCCGCCGTCCACGACGCTGGTGGGGACGGGACAGCAGGTCGCCGTCCCCGCGATCGCCGAGCGGATCGACTGGGAGGCCGAGGTCGCCGTGGTCATCGGACGTCCCGCCCGCGATGTGAAGGCCGCCGACGCCGCCGCGCACGTGGTGGGGTTCGCGGTGCTCAACGACCTGTCCGCGCGGGATTGGAGCGGTCCGAACGCGCCCGCCGTCGGCATCGACTGGGTCATGACCAAGGCGTATGACGGATTCAAGCCGATGGCGCCGTTCATCACGCCTGCACGTTTCGTGGCCGCCCCGGAGAAGTTGTGGGTGCGGTCGTGGGTGAACGGCCGGCTGAAGCAGGACGGCACCACAGGCGACATGGTGTTCGACTTCTGGCAGATCATCGAGCACCTGTCCCGCATCATGACCCTGGAGCCCGGCGATGTCATCGCCACCGGCACTCCGGCGGGTGTCGGCCATGGGCGCCGCCCGCCGGAGTACCTCACCGCCGGCGACCATGTCGCGGTCGAGGTCGAGTCGCTGGGACGGGTGGAGACGACCCTGGTGGGGCGGGGCCCCGCTCCGTCCGCCGCACCCGCCGGGGCCGCCGCGGCGGAAGGCCGGACATGACGGGCCCGGCGATGATGCGAGCGGTCGTCCTGGAACGGCGCGGCGAGCCGGACGACATGTACGTCCGGCCATGGCCGCGGCCGGCACCGGGCGCCGGCGAGGTGCTGATCGCGGTCCGCACCGTCACCACGGCGTCCTTCGACATGCAGGCGCGCACCCTGCCGATCACGCGGCTGCCGCTCGTCCTCGGGCAGGACCCCGCCGGAGTGGTCGCCGAGATCGGGGCCGGTGTGAGCCGGTTCCGGGTCGGCGACCGGGTCACGGTCGGCGGCTTCCAGCCGTGCGGTTCGTGCGAACCGTGTCTGGACGGACGCCCGTTCTGCGCCCGGCACGAAGTGCTCGGCATCCAGCGCGACGGCGGCCAGGCCGAGTTCGTCACGGTGCCCGACGACCTCGTGGTGCCCATTCCGGACCGCATCGGGTTCGCCGAGGCGTCCGTCATGGCCATCACCTACCCGGTCGCCTGGAACCTGATCAGTGTCAACGGAGGGCTCCGCCCGGGCGCTCGCGTTCTCGTCATGGCCGCGGCGGGGGGCGTCGGCCTGGCCTGCGTCCAGGTCGCCCGCTCGCTGGGGGCGCACGTCATCGCGGCGGTCGGCGCGCCGTGGAAGGCCGAGCGGCTCCGTGAGCTGCTCGGCATCGATTCCGTCGTCGACTACTCCCGGCCGGACTGGGCCGACGACGTGCGGCGGATCGCCGGCCGCGGCGGAGTCGATCTCGTCGCGGACAACATCTCCGACCCCGCGCTGTTCGAGGACACGCTGCGTCTGCTGGCGGTCGGCGGACGCCTCGTCACGTGCGGCGCGCACGGCGGCGGAGTCGTCAGCGTCGACATCCGCCGGCTGTACCTCAACCGCCAGTCGATCATCGGGGTGAACATCCCCGGCCGGGACGTCGTGGACGCGGCCTGGACGGCCGTCGAGCGGGGACGCCTGCCGGCGCCCCCGATCACCGGCGAGTTCACGCTCGACGATCTCCCGGAGGTGCATCGCCTGATCGCCGCCCGCAAGACGGTCGGCCGCACGCTCATCCGGGTGAGCGACGACGGCCCGCCCGCCGGCCCCCACCCCGACCGCTCACGACCCTGAGGAGTCCGTCTTGCCCACTCCCCTGCCCCTCGAAGAACGATCGCCTTCCGGCATGTCACCGATCACGCACACGAGGTATCTCGCCATCGCCGTCCCCGACTACCACAGGTCGGTCGATTTCTACGGCTCGACCTGGGGGCTGCGTCCCGTCGCCGACGACACCGGGGTGACCTTCTTCTCCGCCGAAGGCAGCGAAGAGCAGTTCGTGCTCCGCGTGCGGGCGGCCGAGGAACGGCGCCTCGACCTGTTGTCGCTCGCCGTGTCGACACCGGCCGAGGTCGACCGGCTGGCCGAGTCCCTCGCGCGGGACGGCGTGCGAATCGACTTCACGCCCACGTCGCTGACGGCACCGGGCGGCGGCTACGGGTTCCGGTTCTTCGACCCCGACGGCCGCCTCGTCGAGATCTCCTGCGACGTCAGGACGCGCAAGGCACGGGTGCTCGAAGAGCGCGAGGACATCCCGAGCAAGCTCAGTCACGTGGTGTTCAACACCGCGAACCTGGCCAGGACGATCGCCTTCTACGAACGCCGCCTCGGCTTCCGGATCTCCGACTGGGTGGAGGACCGGATGGTCTTCATGCGCTGCCGCCGCGATCATCACACGCTCGGGTTCGCGGCCGCCGCCCACGCCTCCCTCAACCACGTCTCGTTCGAGATGCGGGGCGTCGAGGAGTACATGCGGGGAACCGGACGCATGACCAGGGCCGGGTTCCCCGTGCTCTGGGGCCCCGGCCGGCACGGGCCCGGCGACAACACCTTCTCCTACTTCAGGTCGCCGGACGGCGACGTGGTCGAGTACACCACCGCGCTCCTGCAGGTGGACGAGAGCACCTGGGTGCCCTGCCGGTGGGACTCCGACGGCGAGGAGGCCGACCAGTGGGGAACGGCGAACCCCATCGACGAGTTCATCCCGGTCGCGATCGGAGATCCGGACCCGGGCCTGTGGACACCGCCCCCGTTCTGACCAGCCGCCTTCACCCCTCAGGAGAGTCATGACCGGCACAGTTCCGTCCCCGGGCCGGACCGGAGACCGGCCCGGCGGGCCGGGTGAGTTCGGACCGCTGGGCGGTGTGCGCGTCATCGAGCTCGGTTCCGTCGTCGCCGGCCCCTTCGCGGGCCGCCTGCTGGCGGATCTCGGCGCCGACGTGATCAAGATCGAGGCTCCGGGACGTCCCGATCCTCTGCGCCTCTGGGGGCAGGAGTCCTACCGGGGTCACAAGTTGTGGTGGACCGTCCATGCCAGGAACAAGCGCTGTGTCACGCTCGACCTGCGCGCCGAGCGGGCGCAGCGGCTCCTCCTGGACCTCGTGGCCACCGCGGACGTGGTGGTGGAGAACTTCCGTCCGGGAACGCTCGAACGCTGGAACGTCGACTATCCGCGGATGCGGCGCGCCAACCCCGGGATCGTCCTCTGCCGCGTCTCCGGCTTCGGCCAGACCGGGCCGTACCGGCACCGCGCCGGCTACGCGTCCGTGGCCGAGGCCATGAGCGGTCTCCGGACCCTCAACGGATTCCCCGGGCAGGCACCGCCGCGGATGGGCATCTCACTCGGTGACTCGCTCGCCGGCATGTTCGCGGTCCAGGGCGTCCTCGCCGCGCTCCTGCACCGCGACCGCACGGGAGAGGGGCAGGTCGTCGACGTGGCGCTGACCGAATCGTGTCTCGCGCTGCTGGAGTCCGTGATCCCCGAGTTCGATCGTCTGGGACGGATCCGCGAACCGGGCGGGACACGCCTGGAAGGCATCGCGCCCTCGAACCTGTTCCGCTCCAGGGACGGGATCTGGGTCGTCATCGCCGCTAACCAGGACACCCTGTTCACGCGGTTGTGCGAGGTGATGGACAGGCGTGAACTCGCCACCGACCCGCGCTACCGCGACCACGAGGCCCGTGCCGCCAACCAGGACGCGATCGAGGCGGTCGTCGCCGAATGGGCGGGACGGCACGACGCCGACCACATCCTTCGGGTACTGGCCGAGAGCGGCGTCGCCGTCGGCCCCGTGCACACGATCGACAAGGTCGTCGACGATCCCCAGTTCCGGGCCCGCGGAATGCTCACCCCCCATTTCGACGAGCGGCTCGGTGAGGACGTACTCGGGCCGGGCGTCGTCCCCAAGTTCTCGGCCACACCCGGTTCGGTGCGGTGGGCCGGTCCCCCAGAGCCGGGGACCCACAACGCCGACGTGTACGGCGAACTGCTGGGTTTGACGGTGAACGACCTTGAGGAGCTGGCAGATGAAGGCGTCATCTGACACGACGGCCGGTCACATGGTGAACACCGGCCGCGTCCGCACCGGGAGCGGGTGCCACCGATGACGACGACTTCCAAGCCGCCCCGGCTCGACATCCGCGAGGTCGGCCCGCGCGACGGGCTGCAGAACGAACCGCCCATCTCCACCGAGGCCAAGCTCGACATCATCGAACACCTCGTCCGCGCGGGCGCCCGCCGTATCGAAGCGACGTCGTTCGTCTCGCCGCGCGCAGTCCCCGCCCTCGCGGACGCCGCGGACCTGGCCGCCGGCCTGCGGCGATGGCCCGATGTCCGGTGGTCGGCCCTGGTCGCCGGCGTCAGAGGAGCCGAGAGGGCGGTCCAGGCGGGCTTCCGCGAGATCGAGTACGTCGTGTCCGCGGCGGACGGGCACAGCAAGGCCAACGTCGGGCGCACGACCGAACAGGCGCTGCAGCTCGTCCCCAGGGTGGTGGACGTGGTCCGGGAGGCCGGCGGGATCCTGGAGGTGATCGTCGCGACCGCGTGGGACTGCCCCTTCGATGGCGAGACGCCACCGGCCCGGACGCGCGACATCGTTGCGCGCGCGATCGACGGTGGCGCCGATCGCTTCTGCCTGGCCGACACCATCGGCACGGTGACCCCGGGCCGGCTGACGGCCCTGATGGAGGCGACTCGTCGTGTCGCGCCCGGCGTGGACATCGGCGTCCACCTGCACAACACCCGCGGCACGGGTCTCGCGTCGGCCTATGCGGCACTGCTCGCCGACGTCACGTGGCTCGACGCATCGATCGGCGGCCTCGGCGGGTGCCCTTTCGCGCCCGGAGCGAGCGGGAACATCGCGACCGAGGAACTCGTCTACCTGGCGCACGATCTCGGCCTGGAGACGGGGTTCGAACTAGACGGGCTCCTTGCGGCAGGCCGCCGAACACAGGAGATCCTTGGCGGTCCCTTGCCCAGCGGACTCCTGCGGGCCGGCGACCGCGCACGCGCTCCGGTCTAAAGCCTCGATCCACCTGTGTGTTCGAGGGTGATGCTTCCGCCGGTTCAGGTTTGCTCGACGGGTCGTCCCGCAACGCACTAAAGGGCACGGGTGCCTACCCCTGTTAGTTCGCCGACGGGTCAGATCCATGTCTTCATGGTTTCGGCTAGGAGATTCGTGGGGTGGCCGATGAGTCGGGGTCAGGTCGCCGGGCGTGGGGCCATGGCACCGTCGTGCATCTCGGCGTTGAGGGTGGCCATGAAGCCCGCGGCGCCTTCGTCAAGACCGGTCGAGAGGAGCTGTTCTCGTTCCTGCTCGGAGGTGAGCGTCCGGCAGGGTGGCCTTGCCGGCACCGGCCCTGCCGTTCGAGCAGTTCGAGGAACTCCACGGCCACGCCGGCTTCTGTTCGCAGGGAATGTGATCATAAGAGCAGTCGCTCGGATGGCGCAGCGACCGGGAGGGGATCATGAGGACGGTCCTACGAGTCGCAGTGGTGATGGCTCTGTGCACCCAGGCCGCATGCACGGAGGAGGCGACCCCCGCGGCACCCAGCGAAAGCGCGCCGGCCCAGTCGAGTTCTGGCGTCCCACCGTCCAAGCAAGTCGATCTCGACTGCTCGGATCCCATCGACACAGTTTCGTCACCCACCAGACCGTACGGCGGCGTTCTCGACGTGGTGGGCCTGCACATCACTTCGACGCTGCAGGTCCGCACAGCGGACGGAACTGCGCCACATCGCCTCTTCGCCAAGACCGGCCTTCTCGTCCATGCGGGACGGGAGGCGAACCTGACCGTGCCGCCGGATTGGGCGGCCCGCGTCTCCATAGGTTGGGGCACCCACACGACTGCGTGGACCACCAGACTGCACATTCCAGCTTGCCCGGCACCGCCCGCGCCCTCCGGTCAATGGCTGGCCTTTCCCGGTGGATTCTCCCTCGACAAGGCCGCCTGCGTGCCCTTGCAGGTTCACAAAGGCAATGAGACGACCACCGTTCACGTCTCGGTCGGCGCTCCCTGCCCAAGCTGACGATCCCTGGCGATTAGAATCGCCATCGGCACGTCCAAAGGAGATTGGAGATCACCCCTCGCGCACGAGTGAATGCTCATGGACGCTGCTGTTCGACAGACCACGTTCCGCCGCAGCATGAATGAATAGGTAAATGGGACCTGACGAGCGAGAAGAAGCCGCCGACAGTGCGGTACTGCGGGCACAGTTGCGGCATATCTACTGGATCGGCGGCGGCAGCGGCGCGGGCAAGTCGACCATTGCCCGGCGTATCGCGGCCCAGCACGGCTTACGCGTGTACTCCACCGACGCGGTGATGCCCGACCACGCCGACCGCAGCACGCCAGAAGAGGCGCCTTGCCTGGACGGCTTCAAGACCATGAGCATGGACGAGCGCTGGGTGAACCGATCTCCGGAGACGATGCTGGAGACCTTTCATTGGTACCGGGGCGAGGCTTTCGGCCTGATCGTCGAAGATCTGCTGCGCCTTCCGGCCGGCACCGGCGTGATCACCGAGGGTTTCCGACTTCTGCCCCACCTCGTCAAGCCGCTGCTCGCCGAGCCCGGTCATGCAGTATGGCTCCTGCCGACGCCCGAGTTCCGCCGGGCCGCGTTCGACCGCCGTGGCTGGCAGATCCCGCACAAGACCGGCAACTTTGAAATGGCCCGGCACAACCTGCTCGAACGCGACCGGATGTTCACCGACCGCCTCTTCGAGGAGACCAAACGCCTCGACCTACCCGTCATCGAGATCGACACCACGATGAACGAGGACGAGTCCGCCGGACTGGTGATGCAGGCGTTCGGGTTTTGAGCCGGGGACGGGAGGCCGCGCCGCGGGCCGCCCGGCGGCTATTGAAAGTGGGCACGATAGCGCTTGTTCAGCCGGTGACGCTTGGCGGCGGCGTGTCGCTGGCGTGCCGACGCTGGACGGGCCTGGTGCGGTGTGGAGTTGGGCGATCGACGCGGACGCGCAGTCGGCAGCGCACCACGCATGGACCGTCGAACGATCGTCGGGATGTTGGGTCTTGACGGATCTTTGGCGGATGCTCAGACTCCGCATGGGAGCGCTCCCACAGCCGTGTCTCTGGCGCACCCGTCCGGCCTGGCCGGGTAGAGCCCAGTGGTTTCTCGCGGGGGCGTCTCCCCCACCACCCCCGAGATCTGGAGTACCGGATGAGACGAAGCATCGGAATCCTCGCCGCCGCCACGGCGAGCATCGTCGCGCTTGTCGCTCCGCCGGCGCAGGCGTTCGGGCACGACGATCCGCTGGCCGGGAAGGTCAGGTTCTACGTCGAGCCCTCGAACAATGCCGGGCGGCAGGCTGACATTTGGGCGGCCGCGGGGCGCGAAGCCGACGCGGCGCACATGCGGGCCCTGTCCAAGGTCTCGCAGGCGGTCTGGTTCACCGGCGGTACCCCCGCCGAGGTGCGGACGGCGGTGCGGCGGACGATGGTCAGGGCCGCCAGGCAGCACGCCGTGCCGGTGCTGGTGGCGTACTACGTGCCAGGCCGGGACTGCTCGCAGTACTCAGCGGGCGGCGCTCCGAGCGAGGCCGCCTACCGCGCCTGGATCGACGCCTTCGCCAAGGGGATCGGCGGCGGCCGGGCCGTCGTGATCGTCGAGCCCGACGGGCTGGCGCTGCTGTCCAGCGAGCCGTGGTGCAACGAGGGCGGTGGAGGCACCACCGGAACGCCGGAGGACCCTGCCCGGGTCGACGAACGCTTCCGCGAGATCAACCACGCGATCGGCACCCTCCAGCGGCTGCCGCGCACCGGCGTCTACGTCGACTCCGGTCACTCGGACTGGCAGCCGCTCAACGACTACGACGCCGGATACGGCGAACCCCGCGCTCAGCTCGGCATGGCCAGCCGCCTGCTCAAGGGCGGCATCGCCAAGGCCGATGGCTTCGCGCTGAACGTCTCCAACTACCGCAGCACCGACGAGTTGGTCGCGTACGGCACCATGCTGTCCAAGTGCCTGCGCTTCCGCCAGAAGACGGGCGCGACCAGCTGTTCCGACACCGACCTGACCACCGTCCGGGACAATCCGCGCACGCTCACGCACTTCGTCCTGGACACCAGCCGCAACGGCCAGGGACCGTGGACGCCTCCGGCGGACAAGTACACCGACCCCCAGGTCTGGTGCAACCCGCCGGGCCGCGGCCTGGGCGCCCGGCCCTCGACCCGCACCGGTGATCCCCTGGTCGACGCCTTCCTTTGGATCAAGCGTCCCGGCGAATCCGACGGCCAGTGCACCCGCGGCACGGCCGGCCCGGAGGATCCCGAGTACGGCGTCGTCGATCCGGCGGCAGGCGCCTGGTGGCCCGAGTACGCCTTGGGGCTCTCCCAGCGAGCCGTACCTCCCCTCCGCTGACCTGGCGGAACCGAACGCGGACGCCCCGCGGCCGTCACCGCGCAGAACCGTGGCCCCGGGCTCTGATCCTCGACCGGATCAGAGCCCGCTCGGGTCCTGGCTCGTCGCGGAGCCGATGGTCCGGGGTAGCCGCGGGCACAGTGGCTGACCGGCGCGGCCGGGGCGAAACAGGCCTGGCGACGCCGTGCGCATGGAGTGCGACCTTGACGCCGTGCGCCTCCGAGCGGTTCGGCCGCCGGTGCGATTTCTGAGCGTGTTCCTCACAAGGGCACCCCTACAATTCCGAAGGTGACCGCCTACAGTGATCTTGATGCGTTCGGAGACCTCGACGCCTCCGCTCTACCCCCGCGCCAGCAGCGGATCCTGGCCGTGATCCGGGACTGGGTGGTCAGGTACGGGTATGCGCCGAGCACGCGCCAGATCGGCGACGCCGTCGGCCTGCGGTCATCATCGTCGGTGTCGCAACACCTGGCGAGCCTGGAGGACAAGGGGTTCCTGCGGCGGGGCACCGCGGTGTCGCGGCCGATCGACGCGCGCGTGTTCCTGCGGCAGGAGTCGCCACGGGAGTCCTCCGACGGTCCGGTGACCGTGCCCGTGGTGGGGCACATCGCCGCCGGCATCCCCATCTCGGCCGAGGAGCACGTCGACGACACGCTGATGCTGCCCCGCGAACTCACCGGGCGCGGCACCGTCTTCGCCCTGCGCGTGCGTGGTGACTCGATGATCGACGCCGCGATCTGCGACGGCGACATCGTCGTGGTCCGCCAGCAGCAGGAGGCCCACTCCGGCCAGATCGTCGCCGCCATGATCGACGGCGACGCCACCGTGAAGGTGTACCGGCGCCGCAACGGCCACGTCCAACTCGAACCGCGCAACCCCGCCTACGACGTCATCGACGGCGACAAGGCCGTGGTGCTCGGAATAGTCATCTCCGTAGTCCGTCGCCTCTGAGCTCTCGGTCGGCGTAAGCGACTCGGCCGTGTCGGCGTGGCGATGGCCCCCGACAGCGGCGCGACCTGGGGAAGGCGAGGCCGCGCATGCCTCACTTTGCGTTCTCGGTGCCCTGCGGTTCCACGTTGAGCAGTCCGAGCCGGATCGCGGCGCTCACGGCGGCGGTCCGGTCGTGCACGCCGAGCTTGGCGAACGAGGTGGTCAGATGGGCTTTCACGGTGCGCTCGGAGACGTACAAGCGGGCCGCGATGTCTCGGTTGGTGAGGCCGTTCATCACATGGTTGAGCACTTCGTGCTCCCGGGGGCTGAGCAGGCTGCGGGGCTCCTCAGCGGTCGGCTCTGTCGCACGGTCAGGCCGGTTGTGCGGGTGTCACCTTCCGGCGGTGGACGACCACATCGAACCACTGCCCCAGAGAGCCTCCGGTGGTGGACGAGCCGGGCCCGAAATGCGGGAGGCCGCGGGTCGTGGCGGGGGCGCTCAGCCACCTCCGCACCGGCGTTGGGGCCGGGGCGCGCAAGTCCAGGACGAACTGTGCCGCCCCGACCCTGCCGAACCGGTGCTCGAACCAGTCCGGTGACGGACGCGGGAGGGTGAGGGTGTCGCCGGGGCCGAGGCTCGCGGCGCCGTGACCGAGCGTGAAGCCGATCGATCGGTACTGCGGGCCGTACCAGCGGCGCAGGTGCGAACCGGCCGACGGGTAACGCAGGTCCGTGCCGGTGGACGCGGTGATGTGCAGCTTCGGGGCGTTGGCGGTGTGCGCGCTCGCACCCCAGTAGACGATCTTGTCGCCGTTGCTGTGCGTGCGCCACCACTTCAGGTTCCGCGCGGCGTGGGCGTCCCGGTAGGCGTTGGCGTCGTTGAACTCCAGGCTGAAGTGCACGTAGAACGAGCGGATCTGCCGGGCGTGGTGCAAGGCCAGCGAATGCGCGCGGTCCCCGCCTTCGTTCGGCAGTTCCTCGATCAGGTCGTACACCTCGCGGGCGCGGCGGATGAACGGCCGCTTGTCGGACACTTCCTCGCCGTACCAGGTGGCGTACTCCTGCATGTCGGACGTGAGCGGCCGGATGGGGTTCAGGCTCCTTCGGAGTTCGGCGAGCCGGCCCGGAGCGGTCTTCGCGACATAGGCGTCGATGGCGTCGTAGGCCAGGGGACTCGTGTAGTAGTACTCGACGCCGACGAACTGCACCTTGTCGTCGTGCCGGGCGTTGTAGCCGCGCAGCCATCGCAGGACGTCCACCACCTGGCGGGTCCGCCACTGGCCGCTCATCTCCCGGACGAGCGCGTCCGGATCCCCCTTGCCCAACAGGACGTACGCGTTGACCTTGAGCCCCGTCGTCCAGTCCTCTTCCCAGGCGATGGAGCGAAAGCCCATCCGCTCGACCAGGAACCGGAGGACGCGGTGTTTAAGCATGGTCTCCTCCGCCGTCCCGTGGACCGACTCGCCTAGTCCGACGATCGCCGCGTCCCCGACCGGTTGTCTGAGGGAGCGGAGGTCGCCGAGCGGCGCGGCCGGGTCGGCGGTCGTGAGCGGGACGGCGTGCCGCTCGATCCACCTGTCCACCGACCGTGGCGCCTGGGCGCCGGCCGGGGGTGCGCCGCCGAGCAGAACCGCAAGCCCCACACCGGGGACAAGCCACCCGACGGTGCGCATCCGACGTCTCATCAGAGCCTCCCTTGTTCTATGGCTCCGCCACGATCGCCGTTCCTTTCGTGTGCGCACATCGCCCGGCGGGCGACACCACGAGTACGTTCCCCGTCGTACGTGCCGTGTCCCGCTCCATCGGCTCAGGTCAGGTTCGGGACCTTCGCGAGCTTGTCGGGGTTGCGGATCAGGTCGATCGCGGTGATGAGTCCGGCGTCGACGGTGAACGCCACTACGGACAGTTCGCCGTTGCCGCTGCGGATGACCAGGCCGGGGGCGCCGTTGACGTCGGCGGGCCGGATGTGCAGCGGGCCCACGGCCCGGGAATGGCCGATCATCATCGGGGCCACCCGTGCGGCGTGCCGCTCGATGTGGTGCAGGGTGGTGGCCTTGCCGCCGCCGTCCCCGCGCAGCACGACGTCGGGGTCGAGAAGCGCGACCAGGCCTGGCAGGTCGCCTTGCTCGCAGGCCGCGGTGAACGCCCGGACCAGTTCGCGCTGTTCGGCGCGCGTGGCGGGGGTGCGGGGACGTCCGTCCTCGACGTGCCGGCGGGCCCGGGAGGCGAGCTGCCGCACCGCGGCCGGGGTGCGGCCCACGATTTCGGCGATCTCGGGGAACGGGACGCCGAACACGTCGTGCAGGACGAACGCGGTGCGCTCGGCCGGGGAGAGCCGCTCCAGGACGACGAGCAGGGCCATGCTGACCGACTCGTCCAGTGTGACCCGGTCGGCCGGGTCGGGCGTGCCGGCCTCGACGAGCGGCTCGGGCAGCCAGGTGCCGATGTAGCGCTCGCGGCGGACGCGCGCGCTGCTCAGCGCGTCCAGCGCCAGCCGGCTGACGGTGGTGGTCAGCCAGGCGGCGAGGTCGCGGACGCCGGCCGGGTCGTCCAGCCCGCGCAGCCGCAGCCAGGCCTCCTGGACGCAGTCCTCCGCCTCGACCAGCGAGCCCGTCATCGTGTACGCCACGCGCAGCAGCCGCGGCCGGTTGGCCTCGAAGGACCGTGCGAGCAGTTCCTCAGTGTCCCGGTCAGTCATCACCATGCCCTATTGACGGCGCAGCGGGGCCGAGTGTGACGCTGCCGCACCGGCGTCACACCCGGCCCCGCTGCGTCGTCAACCACGAAACCTGGCAGGCCGACCGCACCGGAGACCAACCATGACACTGACCGAGCTGGACAGAGAAGAGAACACGAGGCCGCCCTCACGCAAGGGCGTGTTCGTCCGCATCGCGGGCTTCGCCCATCGCCGACGATGGCTCGCGCTGATCCTGTGGGTCGCCGTCCTGGGCGGCGTGTGGGGCCTCGCGTCGGTGACGGGCGACGACTACCGCAACGACTTCTCCCTGCCAGGGACGGAGTCGCAACAGGCCGCCGACCTGCTGGAGCAGCACGGCGCCGCGCGTGCCGGGGACACCGTCGAGATCGTCCTGCACGACGCCGGCGGGCTGCGCAGGCCCGGCGTGGAGCAGCGGGTGACGGCCATGCTCGACGACGTCGCCGGGCTGCCCAAGGTCGGGCAGGTCCGCAGCCCGTACCGGGACGCGGCCGCCATCAGCGAGGACGGCACGATCGGCTACGCCACCGTGATGCTGGACGTCCCGTCGCAGGACATGCCCAAGGCCGACACCCAGCGCATCTTCGACGCCGCCCAGAAGGTCGAGGGCGGCGGGCTGCGGGCGGAGCTGGGCGGCGACGCGGCCCGGCTGCTCGGCCAGGGCGGGACGGGCGCCGCCGAAGGCGTGGGCCTGCTGGCCGCGCTGGTCATCCTGGTCCTGATGTTCGGGACGGTCGTGGCCGCCGGGCTGCCCATCATCATCGCCCTGTTCGCCGTCGGGTCCACGGTCGGCGCGATCGTCGTCGCCTCGCACGTCTTCACCATCGCCGACTGGACGCCGCCGGTGATGATCCTGGTCGGCCTCGGCGTCGGCATCGACTACGCGCTGCTGATCTTCGCCCGCTACCGCGCCGAACTGGTGCGCGGCGCGGATCCGGAGGCGGCCACCGTGAACGCGCTGGACGCCGCGGGCCGCTCGGTGTTCTTCGCCGGCTGCACCGTCATCCTGGCGCTGCTCGGCCTCGTCGCGTTCGGGCTCGGGTCGCTGCAGGGCATGGCCCTGTCGGTCGCGCTGACCGTGCTGGTGACGATGCTGGCCGCGCTGACCCTGCTGCCCGCGCTGCTCGGCGTCTTCGGCCGCCGCTTCGCCCGCCAGTTCGTCCGCCGCGCCGGGCGGCGCGAGGCCAAGGGCCGGGCCGCCGAGGGGACGCAGTGGCGGCGGCTCGCGGCCCTGGTGCAGCGGCGTCCGCTGGCCGCGCTGCTGGTGGCGGGGGTGCTGCTCGGCGCGCTGGCCTTCCCGGCGCTCGGGATGCGGCTCGGGTTCTCCGACGCCGGCAGCGACGCCTCCGGCACGACCAGCCGGCAGGCCTACGACCTGCTGTCCGAGGGTTTCGGGCCCGGGTTCAACGGCCCGCTGCTGGTCGTCGCCGACGGCGGCCCGGACGCCGCCGCCGCGGCGGCGCGCACGCTGGCCGGCACCCCGGGCGTCCGGGCCGCCGGCGCGCCGGTGCCCACGCCGGACGGCGACGCCGCGACCGTGCTGGTGTTCCCCTCGTCCGCGCCACAGGACCAGGAGACCTCCCGGCTCGTCGGCACACTGCGCGACGACGTCCTGCCGGGGCTGTCCGCGCGGAACGGCGCGACCTACCTGGTCGGCGGGGCCACGGCCGCGTCCGAGGACTACTCCGCCAAGGTCGCCGAACGGCTGCCGCTGTTCATGGCCGTCGTCGTCGGATTCTCGCTGATCCTGCTGATGGTGGTGTTCCGGTCGGTGCTCGTCCCGCTGAAGGCCGCACTGCTGAACCTGCTCAGCATCGGCGCCGCGCTCGGCGCGATGACGCTGGTGTTCCAGGAGGGCTGGTTCGGCGTCGAGCCCGGCCCCATCGAGGCGTACCTGCCGGTGATGGTCTTCGCCATCGTCTTCGGCTTGTCCATGGACTACGAGATCTTCCTGATCTCCCGCATCCACGAGGAATGGACGCGCTCCCCGCACGACCCGTCCCACGCCGTCCGGGAGGGCCTCGCCCACACCGGCTCTGTCATCACCGCGGCCGGAGCGATCATGGTCGTGATCTTCGGCGCCTTCATGCTCAGCCCGGACCGGCTCCTTCAGCAGACCGGATTCGGCATGGCCGTCGCGATCCTCGTCGACGCCGTCGTCATCCGCTGCCTGATCGTCCCGGCCGCCATGGAACTGATGGGCCACCGCGCCTGGTGGCTGCCGGCGCCGCTCGCCCGCCTCCTGCCAAGGCTGGAACTCGAACGGCACTGACCCCGCCTACCGCCATGCGCAACGGGGGCCCTCACTGAACCGCGGACCGGGGGGGTGGGGGGGGGCGGCCCGGGCGCCCGCCCCGCGGCGGGCCGGCGCGGGGGTGAGGAGGTGACCCCCCGGGCGCCGCCGCAGAGGGGGGGGGATTTT